>NZ_BAABJQ010000003.1:0-529821 GCF_039543385.1 Rugosimonospora acidiphila | reverse complement strand
GACGTGCGCGCCGGCGGCACGGGCGCGGGGACGGCCGGTCTTTCGGGAGTGCGCGCCGGGTTCAGTACGGCCGGCGGGGCGGCGGCGGGGGGTCCTGGGGTGCCTGCGCGCGGCCCGATGCCCGCTGGGCCGTGACCAGCGCGTCGCGGATGTCGGTGAGCAGTCGGACCTCCTCGGAGGGTGCGGCCGGCGGCGGCTCCTGGCCGCGGCGGCGCCGCTCGGCCAGCTTGTTCATCGGAAACACCACGAGGAAGTAGAGGGTGGCGGCGGTGAGCAGGAAGGTGATGGCGGTGTTGATGAAGTCGCCGTAGGCGAAGGTGGCGCCACGCACAGTGACCTGCGCACCGGTCCGGTGCTCGGAGCTGCCACCGATCAGCTGGATCAGCGGCTTGAGGAACGAGCTCGTGAACTGCGTCACCAGGGCGGTGAAGGCGGCGCCGATGACGATGCCGACCGCCAAGTCGACCACGTTGCCGCGCATGATGAAATCTTTGAATCCCTTGAACATCGGCTCACCCTATGGGCCGGCGCTCGACTCGGCCAAGCCGGGCACGCCGCGTCGAAACGGGCCCTCAACGGGTCCGCACCGGGCGCTACCTGCGTCACAGCCGGCTGTTCGCGGGCCTGCCACCGGCGGGGGCTGCGTCACAGCCGGCTGTTCGCGGGCCTGCCACCGGCTACGCTTGAGATCATGACCGGCGCCGGAGGCCTCGCGGCCGTCCTCTTCGACATGGACGGCACCCTCGTAGACAGCGAGAAGGTGTGGGACGTCGGGCTGACCGAGCTGGCCCAGCGCTACGGCGGCAGGCTGTCCGCGCCGGCCCGGGCCCGGATGGTCGGTACCAGCATGGTCGAGTCGATGACCATCCTGCACAACGACATCGGGCAGCCCTGGCGCGATCCGCAGGAGAGCATCCAGTGGCTGGAGGCCCGGGTCAAGGAGCTGTTCATCGACGGTCTGGTGTTCCGGCCGGGCGCCGCCGAGCTGCTGGCCGAGCTGTACACCGCCGGGGTGCCGATGGCGCTGGTCACCGCTACCCGCCGGCACCTGGTGGACGTGGCGTTGGAGACGATCGGGCGCCGGCACTTCGCCGCCGTGGTGTGCGGCGACGAGGTGGATGAGACCAAGCCGCACCCGATGCCGTACCTGACCGCCGCGAGGCTGCTGGGCGTGGACGTACGCCGGTGCGTGGCGATCGAGGACTCGCCGACCGGGGTGGCCAGCGCCCGGGCGGCCCGCGCTGTGGTGCTGGCCGTGCCCTGCGAGGTGGACCTGTCCGCGGTTGACGGCGTGACGCTGGCGGACAGCCTGGCCGAGGTGGACCTGGCGTACCTGCGCCGGCTGGTGGGCTGACGCGGCCCGGTACACCCCCGTCGACCGGTCTGGGTCGTGCGCGGCGCCCGCCGCACCGAGCCAGACCGGTCGCAAGTACCGGACCGCGGCCGATCGGCTGGCGTCACTCGTAGGCGATGGCGGCCAGCACGTTGACCCGGGCTGCCCGGATCGCCGGCAGGATCGCGGCGACCACGCCGACGATTCCAGCGAGTACCAGGTACACGGCCAGCTGGCCCCAGGGGAAGGACAGGGTGGTGAAGCCCTGGTCGTGTAGGGCCCGCACGACCGCGGCGCCCAGTCCGCTGCCCACCGCGAGGCCGAGCAGCGCGCCGAACACGGAGATGACCACCGCCTCCACCGTGACCATCCGCATGGTCTGCGCCCGGCGCAGGCCGATCGCCCGCAGCAGGCCCAGCTCCCTGGTGCGTTCCAGCACCGACAGCGCCAGGGTGTTGATGATCCCGAGTACCGCGATGAGGATGGCCAGGGCCAGCAGGATCTGGATCATCGTGAGTACGGTGTTGAGCTGCGCGGCCTGCTGGTCGACGTACTCGGTGCGGTCGGCGACGTTGACCTCGGGGCTGTTCGCCAGCAGCGTGTCCACCTTCGCCTTGACGCCGGCCACGGACGTCCCGGGCGCGAGCTTGATCAGCGCCTGCTCCGGCTGGTCGGTCCGGAACCCGGAGACGTCCGCCGCCGACATGACCCAGCCGCTGTACACGTCGTTGTCGGCGTAGATCCCGCTGATCGTGAAGGTGCGCACGTCGCCGCGGGACAGCTGCACCGGGACCCGGCTGCCCACGCGCAGTCCGAGCGAGTCGGCCCGCTTCTGGTCAAGGATCAGCTGCCCGGAGCCGATCGTGGCGATGGTGCCGGACTTCGCCTTGAGGTCGAACATGTCGCGCATGCCGGCCGGGTTGTCGACCGCGTCGACCGAGGTGAGGTCGCCGTCGACCCGGGCCGAGTCGCCGTACACGCCTGCCACCTGGGCCACCCCGGGTGTGGCGCGCACCCTGTCCAGTACCGACCGGTCGAAGGTCGGCACGATCGATGAGGCGCCCCCGTCCCCGGAGATGATCAGGTCGACGCTGACCTGGGAGTCGGCCACCTGGTGGATGCTGGCGGTCGCCGAGCTGAGGATGACGTTGACGCCGGTGATCAGCGCGAGCCCGACCATCAGCGCGGCCGCCGTGATGGCGGTGCGGCGCGGGTTGCGTGCCGAGTTGCGCCGGCCCAGCTGGCCGGGGACCGACCAGGCGAACAGCCGGCCGAGCCCGGAGACCACGGGGCGGCTGATCAGCGGCGTGAGCAGCGCGACCCCGATGAACGAGATCAGCACCCCGCCGAGGATCGCCCACAGCGTCCCGTCCCCGCCGCCGCCGGTCAGGCCCAGCGCGAGCACACCGGCGCCGAGGGCGGTGATCGCGCCGCCGCTGATGGTGATCCGGGTCAGCGGGCGGTCGGTGGCCGCGACCTCGCGCAGCGCGGCGATCGGTGCCACCCGGGACGCCCGCAGGGCGGGCAGCATCGCGGCGACGAGGGTGACCAGGATGCCGACCGCGAAGGACGCGATCACGGCCGAGGCGGGTACGCCGACGCCGGCCAGGTGCAGCCCGCTCGCGCCGACCTTGGCGAACACGAACGCCAGCAGCGCGCCGACGCCGACCCCGGCGCCCAGCCCCAGCACCGAGGCGATCAGCCCGATGACCAGGGCCTCCAAAAGCACCGAGCTGATGATCTGACGGCGGCTGGCGCCGAGCGAGCGCATCAGCGCGAGCTCCCGGACGCGCTGCGCCACGATGATGGAGAAGGTGTTGAGGATCAGGAAGACGCCCACGAACAGGGCCACCCCGGCGAAGCCGAGCAGCACGTAGTTGAAGAACGACAGGGCCTTCTGGAAGCCGGCCGCCGCGTCGTGCGCCAGTTGCTTGCCGGTCTGGACCTGGTACCCGCCACCGACGGCGGCGGCCACCCGGTCGCGCAGGGTGCCGTCGTCCACGCCCGGGCCGGCCCGCACGTCCACCGCCGAGTACGCGCCCGGCGCGCCGAGCATGAGCCGTTGGGCGACCGGTGTGGTGAAGGCGACGGTCTGCTCGCCGCCGAGGGAGTCCCGGCCGCCGCTGTAGCCGAAGATGCCGACCACGGTGAAGGTCTGCTGCGGCCTCAGGGTCAGCACGCCGACCCGCTGGCCGACCCTGAGGTTGGCCGTCTTGGCCAGCCCGGCGTTGATCGCGATCTCGTCGTCGGCCGCCGGTGCCCGGCTGCCGGGCTCCAGCCGCTCCGTGCCGGTACCGGTCCAGTTGGTGCCGAACTGGGGAGCGCCGTAGGTGGTGACCGCCTTGCCGTTGGCGCCGACCACCCGGGCGCCGTCGACGCTGATCGTTCCGGTGGCGGAGGCCACCCCGGGCACCTGCCGGACCTTGTCGATCAGCGATCCGGGCAGGCTGGCGATGCCCTGGTCGCCGCCCAGGCCGACGCCGAGCTTGGACTTCGCGGAGACCTGGACGTCGGTGTGGGCGTACGCGGTCTGGAACAGGCTGGTGAACGAGCGGCCGAGGGTGTCGGTGAGCACGAACGCCCCGGCGACGAACATGACGCCGAGGACGACCGCGAGGCCGGACAGGACCAGCCGCAGCTTGCGTGAGGTCAGGCTCTTGAGCGTGGCGCGCAGCATCAGCGGTCCCCGCCCCGGTCGGCGGCCAGCACGTCGATGCGCTTCAACGTCTCCAGTACCGCGTCGGGCGTCGGCTCGCGCAGCTCGGTCACGATCTCGCCGTCGGCGAGGAAGATGACCCGGTCGGCGTACGAGGCGGCGTTGGCGTCGTGGGTGACCATGACGATGGTCTGGCCGAAGTCGCGTACCGATCGGCGCAGGAAGCCGAGCACCTCGGCGCCGGAGCGGGAGTCGAGGTTGCCGGTGGGCTCGTCGGCGAAGACGACCTCGGGCCGGGACACCAGCGCCCGTGCGCAGGCGACCCGCTGCTGCTGCCCGCCGGAGAGCTGGGTGGGCCGGTGGCGCAGCCGGTCGCGCAGGCCCACCGTCTCGATGACGGTGTCGTACCACGCGCGGTCCGGCTTGCGCCCGGCGATCGACAGCGGGAGCAGGATGTTCTCCTCGGCTGACAGCGTGGGCAGCAGGTTGAACTGCTGGAAGATGAAGCCGATCTGATCACGGCGCAGCCTGGTGAGGCCGGCGTCGGACAGGCCGGCGAGTTTCGTGGCGCCGATGGTCACCTCGCCCCGGGTGACCGTGTCCAGACCGGCCAGGCAGTGCATGAGCGTGGACTTGCCGGAGCCGGACGGGCCCATGATGGCGGTGAACTGGCCGCGGCGCAGTTCGACGCTGACCGAGCGCAGCGCGACGACCTGGGCCTCGCCGGAGCCGTACACCTTCCACACATCTGTGGCACGAGCGGCGACCCCCGTCGCGGATGCCGTCGTGATTGCCGGCGTCGTTGTCACCGAATCCTCCCGAGACTGTTGGACCGGCCAGGCGACCACCTGGCCGGCAGGTTCATCGTCGGGGCGGCGATGGCGGCGTTCCTCAGCCCACGGGTGTAAGCGGGGCGGATTTCTGGGTGGGGGTCAGCCCCCACCCGGCATCAGGGTTGACCCCGAGTCGGCGCGGTCGCGCCGCTGCCGGGGCGTACCAGACCGCACTCGTAGGCCAGCACGACGGCCTGCACGCGGTCGCGCAGTCCGAGCTTGCCCAGCACGTGCGCGACGTGGGTCTTCACCGTGGTCTCGCTGACCGACAGCCGCCCGGCGATCTCGGCGTTGGTGAGCCCCCGGGCGACCTCGACCAGCACCTCCCGTTCCCGGTCGGTCAGCGCGGCGAGGTCCGTCGGCGCCTGGGGTTGGGGGTCGGGCAGCGACGCGGCGAAGCGGTCCAGCAGACCGCCCAGCATGGGCGGCGCGAGCACGGCGCCCCCGGCCGCGATGGAGTGGATGGCGGCGACGAGGTCGTCGGCGGCGACGTCCTTGGCCAGGAAGCCGCGGGCGCCGGCACGCAGCGCGCCCAGCACGTGGTCGTCGACGTCGAGCCCGGCCAGCACGAGTACCCGGACGGGCAGCGCGGCGGCCACGATCGCCCGGGTGGCCGCTATCCCGTCCAGGCGCGGCAACCGCACATCCATGAGGACGACGTCCGGCAGCAGCCGCCGGGACAGCTCGACCGCCTCCACACCGTCGCCGGCCTCGCCGACCACGTGCAGGTCGCCGTGGGTGCTCAGCACGGCGCGGAAACCGGTGCGTTGCAACGGTTGGGCGTCGGCGATCAGCAGCCGCACCGGGCGCCGGGTGGCCATCGGCTAGTCGTCCATCGGGTCCGGCGGCTCGATCGGCGCGGCCGCCGGCAGCACAGGGAACGGCGGCGGGGTGCCGCCGAACGCCGGGCACAGCGCCTGGTGTGCGCACCAGCCGCACAACCGGCTCGGCTTGGGCCGGAAGTCGCGCTGCTCGGTGGCGCGGTCGATGGCCTGCCACAGCGCGATCAGCGTGCGCTCGAACCGGTCCAGCTCGTCGACCTCCGGGGTGTAGTCGCACACCTCGGCGTCCTTGAGGTAGAGCAGGCGCAGCACCTTCGGCACCACGCCGCGGGTGCGCCACAGCACGAGCGCGTAGAACTTGAGCTGGAACAGCGCCCGCGCCTCGAACGCCTCGCGCGGCGCCCCGCCGGTCTTGTAGTCGACCACCCTCAGGTCGCCGGCGGGGGAGACGTCCAGGCGGTCGATGTATCCGCGCAGCAGCAGCCGGCCGTCGTCGACCTCGACGCTGACCAGGCACTCGCGGTCGGCCGGCGCCAACCGGCGGGGGTCTTCCACCGAGAAGTACCCGCCGAGCAGGTCCCGCGCGGCGGCCAGGAACTCCTCGGGGGTCACGGCCGCGTCCCGGGGCCCGGGCGCGGCCGGCGCACCCTGCTCCGGCGCACCCTGCTCCGGCGCACCCTGCTCCGGCGCGCCCTGCTCCGGCGCGCCCTGCTCCGGCGCGCCCTGCCCCCGCGCGCCCTGGTCCGGCGCGCCCTGGTCCAGGGGAGCCTGGCGTGGGACGGCTTGCTGCGGGCGGGCCTGCTCCGCCGGGGCCTCGCCGAGCCCGGCCGGGGCCTGCGCGAACACGCCGAGCAGCTCGGGTTGCTCCTCGACCATCCGCCGCCACTGCGGCTCGACCAGCTCGGCGGCGCGGTTCGGGGTGCGCTGCTGCGCCGGCAGGTCGAACAGCCGGTCCAGTACCGCGTGTACCAGGGTGCCCCGCAGCTGGTCCGGCGTGGGCCGCTCGGGCAGCCGGTCGATCGAGCGGAACCGGTAGAGCAGGGGGCAGGTCTTGAAGTCGGCCGCCCGGGAGGGCGACAGCGACGGCCGGCGGGGGGCGTCCGGGGCGGGCGCCTCGCCGCGCCGGGGGCCGGGCGGGAAGCCGGCGGGCACCGCCGCGGTCGGGCCCGAGCCGGACCGCCCCGGCTTGTCCAGCCGCTCGGACCCGGCCAGCTCCCCGGACTCCGCCAGCTCCGTGGACCGTGCCAGCTCCCCGGACCCGGCCAGCTCCCCGGACTCCGCCAGCTCCGTGGACCGTGCCAGCTCCCCGGACCCTGCCAGCTCCGTGGACCCTGCCAGCTCCCCGGACCTCGCCGCCTCGATCGTCATGGCACACAGGCTAGGGCAGGAGTACGACGAAACCGGGGCGGCCCCGCACGCCTCGCGTGCCGCGGCTGGGTATCCCTCGGCGCGAGTCCGTAGCATCGGCACGATGGAGGACCGAGTCGCGCCACCCCCCACCGGCGGTACACCCGCCGGCTCGCAGCCACCGCGGGCCACGCGGACCGTCGGCATACCGCTGGGCCGGGTGGCCGGCGTGCCGGTGTTCCTGACCGCCTCCTGGTTCGTGCTGGCCGTCCTGGTGACCTTCACCTACGGCGGCTACGTCGCGCTGCGCCGCCCCGACCTGTCCACCCCGCTGGCCTACATCATCGGCTTCGGCCTGGTGATCTGCCTGCTGGTCTCGGTGCTGCTGCACGAGTTGGGGCACGCGCTGACCGCCCGGCGCTTCGGCATCGGGGTGCGCGGCATCACCCTGGAGATGCTGGGCGGCTACACCGAGATGGACCGGGACAGCCCCCGCCCCGGCGTCGAGGCCATCGTCTCGCTGGTGGGGCCGGCCGTGTCGTTCGCGCTGGGCCTGCTCGCCACCCTGGTGACCCTGCTGCTGCCGGACGGTGGCGTGGTCCACGAACTGGCCTTCCAACTGGCGTTCAGCAACCTGGTGGTGGCGGTCTTCAACGTGCTGCCCGGGCTGCCCCTGGACGGCGGCCGGGCGCTGCGCGCCGGGGTCTGGGCGGCCAGCCACGACCGGCACCTGGGCGACCGGGTGGCCGGCTGGACCGGGCGGGTGGTGGCGGTGGCCAGCCTGGTCACCGCGCTGGTGCTCTACCTCAGCCACATCCTGCTCTGGCTGGGCCTGATCATCACCGTGCTGGTCGCCTGGACGCTGTGGAGCGGGGCGACCCAGTCGATCCGGTTCGGCCGCATCGGGGTGCGGCTGCCCCTGGTCAACGCGGGCCGGCTGGCCCACCCCCTGTTCGCGGTGCTCACCGGCACGCCGCTGGCGGAGGCGCTGCGCCGCTACGGCCAGGCGGGGCAGAACCCGCAGGGGCCGGGCGCCCCCGGGCAGCCGGTGGACGCCACCGGGCAGCCGGCCGGTGGGCCACCGTTCCCGCCGCCCGCCCACCAGGGAGCCGAGCCGCTGTCGTCGTCGCCGTCCGCGGCAGAGGGGACGCTGCCGCCCCCACCGCCGGTGCTGGTGGTGGTGAACTCGGCCGGGCAGCTGCTGGGCGTGGTCAACGACGCCGCGGTGGCCGCCGTACCGGTGGAGCGTCGCGCCTGGGTGGCGGTCGACACCGTGGCGGCCGGGCTGGATCGGGCCCGCGTGCTGCCCGCCAGTCTGGGCGGAATGGACCTGGTCGAGGCCGTTCAGGCCAACCCGGCGAGCGAGTACGTAGTGACCTTGGGCGAGGATGTGGTCGGCGTCCTGCGGGTCGCCGATCTCATGCGCGTACTCGAACCCAGGGGGCAGACCCGTTGACCGCACCGTCCACCGCCACCGCCCGTCGCGGACCGTTCCAGCCCGGTGACCGGGTCCAGCTGACCGATCCGAAGGGCCGGCTGCACACGCTGGTGCTGGAGCCCGGCCGGGTCTACCACACGCACCGGGGCGGGCTGGCCCACGACGACCTCATCGGGGCGCCGGAGGGCAGCGTGGTCAGCTCCAGCGGCGGCACGGCCTACCTCGCGCTGCGGCCGCTGCTGGCCGACTACGTGCTGTCCATGCCGCGCGGCGCCCAGGTGATCTATCCGAAGGACGCGGCCCAGATCGTCGCGATGGGGGACGTCTTCCCCGGCGCCCGGGTGCTGGAGGCCGGCGCCGGCTCCGGCGCGCTGGCCTGTTCGCTGCTGCGGGCCGTCGGCGAGCACGGCGAGTTGATCTCCTACGAGCTGCGGCCGGACTTCGCCGAGATCGCCCAGCGCAACGTCACGGCGTTCTTCGGACAGCGGCCGGGCAACTGGGAGCTGCGCACGGGCGACGTCGCCGATTGCCAAGACACCGGCTTCGATCGGATCATTCTTGACATGCTCGCCCCGTGGGAGATGTTGGACCTGGTTTCGCGGGCTCTGGTGCCAGGTGGGGTCTTTATCGGCTATGTCGCGACTACTCCGCAGCTGTCCGACCTGGTGGAGGGGCTGCGCGAGCAGGGTGGCTTCACCGAGCCCCGGGCGTGGGAGTCGCTGATCCGGGACTGGCACGCCGAGGGCCTGGCGGTCCGGCCCGACCACCGGATGATCGCGCACACCGCGTTCCTGGTCAGCGCCCGCCGTCTGGCGCCCGGTGTGCAGGCTCCGCCGCGCCGCCGCAAGCCCAGCAAGGGCGCCGAGGCGTACGCGCTGCGCAAGGCCGGCGCCGCGGCGCCCGAGCCGGTCCAGCCTCCGGACGGGGTTCAGGCGCCGAACGGGGTTCAGGCGCCGCAGGAAGTTCAGGCGCCGCGGGAGGTCCAGGCGCCCGGCGGCCTCGGGGCGCCCGAAAATCTGCCGGGGGACGCGACATGAGCGGGCCGGCCTTCGGCGACCTGCCCGCCGTTTTCCCCGACTGGTCGCCCTACCCCGACCTGGAGTCCGCCGCCCGGGCGTACCTGCGCGATCCGGAGGTGGCCCTGGAGTCGCTGGGTGGGGTGCTGCGCGGCGCCACCGTTCTCGGGTTCACCCTCGAACGGTTCGTCAACGAGGTCAACGGGGTCTGGCAGGAGGTGGTGGTCTGCGACGGCACCCGGCTGGTGCTCTGGCACGGCGAGGACGTGCCGCCCAGCGAGGGCCCGCCCGGCGCGATGACCTCCTCGCTGCGGGTGGTGCCGCTGTCGGCGGTGACCGAGGTGGGCTGCCGGCGGCGGCTGACCCGGGGCGGCACCGGCCCCGCCCGGGTCGACAGCGTGGACGTGTACCTGCTGCTCAGCTCGCTGGACGAGGCCGGCCTGGGGACCGTGGCCAACGAGGAGTCCAGCACCCTGATCCGGCACGACGCGCTGCGCTTCGGCAAGACGCTCGACGATGGGGGTTCGGGGCAGATCGCCAGGCTGGAGGAGTTCGCCCGCCTGGTGGCGTCACTGGTCGGACGTCCCATTTAGGTCCCGCGCGCCCGCCTGCGGCCACCTCGTGGCCCGCTGTGGCCGTGACACGGCCCCACACGCCTTTTCGCGCATGGCGCGCGGATCAGTCCTCGGCGTCCGGTCCGGCGACCTCCCGGCCGTCGGCGGCGCGCAGCACGTGGATGCAGTCCCCGGGGCATTCCCGGGCCGCGTCCAGCACCTCCAACCGCAGGCCGGCGGGCACCTCGGCCCGGCTGCCCGTGGTCAGCTGGAGGGTGCCTCCGCCGTCCTTGACGTAGGCCAGTCCGTCGACGTCGAACTCGAAAATCTCCGGCGCATACTGCACACACAGGCCGTCTCCGGTGCACAGATCCTGGTCCACCCAAACACTCAACTCATCGGTGGGGACCGACACGCCGAACCTCCCGGTAAATGCCGCGAACATCACCCTGAAAGGTACCGCTAACAATAAGAGTTCGTGACGGCCCAGCCGGTAGGGGCGAACAGAGGCGATCAGCGGTTAGTGTTAGACCACAACGTTCAAGCCCCCGGGGAGGTGGGACGTGGCACGTAGTGACGACGCGGAGACCCGCGCCGCCCGTTGGGAGAAGGAGGCCCACGATCTCTCGACCCAGGTCGCGTTCCTACAGGAGGAACTCGCACTGGTGCGGCGCAAGCTGACCGAGAGCCCGCGGCACGTGCGTCAGCTGGAGGAGCGGCTAGCCGCGACACAGTCCCAGCTGGCCCGACTGACCGAGAACAACGAGCGGCTGGTGGCCACGCTGAAGGAGGCGCGTGCCCAGATCGTGACCCTCAAAGAGGAGATCGACAGGCTCGCCCAACCGCCGAGCGGTTATGGCGTGTTCCTCGGACGGCATGAAGACGGCACGGTGGACGTGTTCACCGGCGGTCGGAAGCTGCGGGTCGCGGTCTCCCCGGCGCTGCAGGTGGAGGACCTGCGCCGGGGCCAGGAGGTCCTGCTCAACGATGCCCTCAACATCGTCGACGCGTTCGGCTTCGAGCGCACTGGCGAGGTGGTCATGCTCAAGGAGGTCCTCGACAGCCCGATCGACGGCAAGCCCGACCGGGCCCTGGTCATCTCCCACGCCGACGAGGAGCGGGTGGTGCACCTGGCCGAGAGTCTCAACGTGGCCGCACTGCGCTCCGGCGATTCGCTGCTCATCGAGCCGCGCAGCGCCTACGCGTACGAGCGGGTGCCCAAGAGCGAGGTCGAGGAGCTCGTGCTCGAGGAGGTGCCGGACGTCGGATACGAGGACATCGGCGGCCTGCACTCGCAGATCGAGCAGATCCGGGACGCGGTCGAGCTGCCGTTCCTGCACGCCGACCTGTTCCGGGAGCACCAGCTGCGCCCGCCCAAGGGTGTGCTGCTGTACGGGCCGCCCGGCTGCGGCAAGACCCTGATCGCCAAGGCGGTGGCCAACTCGCTGGCCAAGAAGATCGCCGAGCGGCGTGGCGAGGAGAAGCACACCAGCTACTTCCTCAACATCAAGGGCCCCGAGCTGCTCAACAAGTACGTGGGTGAGACCGAGCGTCACATCCGGCTGATCTTCCAGCGGGCACGGGAGAAGGCCGGCGAGGGCACCCCGGTGATCGTGTTCTTCGACGAGATGGACTCGGTCTTCCGGACCCGGGGCTCGGGCGTCTCCTCCGATGTGGAGAACACCATCGTTCCCCAGCTGCTCTCCGAGATCGACGGCGTGGAGGGCCTGGAGAACGTCATAGTGATCGGCGCCTCCAACCGGGAGGACATGATCGACCCTGCCATCCTGCGGCCGGGCCGGCTCGACGTGAAGATCAAGATCGAGCGGCCGGACGCCGAGGCGGCCAGGGACATCTTCAGCAAGTACATCCTGTCCGACCTGCCGCTGAACCAAGACGACATGTCGGAGCACGGCGGGGACGCCAAGGCGTGCGTGGCGGCGATGATCGAGGCCGCGGTGCTGCGGATGTACGCGGAGACCGACGAGAACCGGTTCCTGGAGGTCACCTACGCCAACGGTGACAAGGAGGTCCTGTACTTCAAGGACTTCAACTCCGGTGCCATGATCCAGAACATCGTCGACCGGGCGAAGAAGATGGCCATCAAGGAGTTCCTCTCCGCCGGCCGCAAGGGTCTGCGCCTGCAGCACCTGCTCGACGCGTGCGTGGACGAGTTCCGGGAGAACGAGGACCTGCCCAACACCACCAACCCCGACGACTGGGCGCGCATCTCCGGTAAGAAGGGCGAGCGGATCGTCTACATCCGCACGTTGGTCTCCGGCGGCAAGGGCGCCGAGTCGGGCCGCTCCATCGACACGGTGACCAACACCGGTCAGTACCTGTAACCGCGCATCGAGCACCACCCGTAACGACGCCACGCGAGGGGCGGGATCCGGCGACATCGGGTTCCGCCCCTCGCGCTGTTGCCCACGTGGAGCGGCCGTTTCCTCCGCCGGAGCCGGCTGGTTCCGGCCGGGGTGGCCATGTTGGACGGATGCGTCCAACATGTCGGTGGTAAGTTACCCCGCCGGAAACAGTGGATGTCCTGCCGATGATGACGGGAGCGCCGATGTCGTCGCTGCGAGCACGGCTCACCGCCGCGGTACCACCCTGGGGATGGTTGCTGCTGGCCGGCTGTTATGCGGCAGTGTGCTGGGCCAACGTGGTGACCCGCACCCAATGGCTCTCCGACTCCCGGCTCTACCTGGCCTGGGCGTACCGGTACCTGGGCTACTCGGAGGCGGACGCCGCCCACCGTACGCACAACTTCCTGGTCAACATGGACGGCGTCACGCCGTGCGGCTTCTGCTGGGTCCCCGGCTACGAGCACTCGTTCTTCTCCGGCGCCAACGGGGCGGTGGCCGGCGCCCGCCCGCTGTACCCGCTGTTGTCCGCGCCGTTCGTCGCGCTGTTCGGCCCGAACGGCATGCTCGTCGTGCCGGTGGTCGCCTTCGCCGTGTCGATCGTGCTGGTGGCGCTGCTGGCGCACCGGCTGTGGGGCCGGCACTGGGGCCTGCTGGCCGGCCTGCTGCTGCTGATCCCGGTGACCGTCTCCCGGTACGGCCTGTACGCGATGACCGAGTCGCTGGCCGTCGCGCTGACCCTGGCCTGCGTGGTGTTCCTGCCGCTGGCCCGCGTACCGCGCCGGCGCGACCTGCTGTGGTTCACGGTCGCGCTGGTGGCCGGGCTGTTCGTGCGGCAGTTCGCGATCGCGCTGGCCGCCGGCGTGGCACTGGCCTGGCTCGTGGTCGCGCTGCGCGATCGACGCCTGTTCAACGCGTGGTGGCGCTTTGCCGTGGCGGCGGTCGCCGCGACCCTGCTGACCCTGGTCGGCCAGTCGGTGATCACCAGCCACTGGTTCGGTGGGGGAGCGCTCAACCTGTCCGCCCGCTACCAGCAGCTGACCTGCCAGGCGCTGCACCACTGCGGGGTGCGCAGCATCCCGTGGGGGATCCACTACATCGCCAAGGCGGACTACCACTACATCCGCACCGACCTGGCCCTGGTCGCGACCGTGGCGGTGGCCATCCTGGCGCTGTGGCGGTGGCGCAGCGAACTGGTCGCCCTGACCGCCGGCGCGGCGATCGCCACCGGCGCGCTCAACCTGGTGGTGGTGTGGCCGTCGTACTACCGCTACCTCGTGCCGATCCACCCGCTGATCCTGCTCACCGCCCTGTCGCTGATCGCCGACTTCGTGGCCCGACCGCGCCGCGCGCCCTCGCGCAGCGTCGACGCACCGGCGGAGATCGGCATCGGGCGCTCCGGGCCTGACGTTCCCCGGCTCGGCTGGGTACTGGCCGGTGTGACGTTCCTCGGAGCCGTGGTGGTGGTCTGGCGGCGCGTCCGGCCGCCCCAGCACGCCCTGGTCGTCCTGTCGTTCCTCCTGCTGGCGGCGGCCTTCCTGCTGATCGTGCTGCTGGTGGCCGACCGGTTCGGGGCCGGCGCCGGGATTCTGGCAGGCATCACGCTGTCCCTGTCCGGCCTGCTGCTGTCGACCGTGCTGGGCTCCTGGCACTACGCGGTGCTGCTGGCCGCCGGCGCCGGAGCCGTGGTGCTGCTGCCCGACGGCGAGCCGGGCCGGGCCGGTGAGCCCGACCACGGGCGGGACGGCGGCGCGGGCGTGACCGGGCGCTTCGGCGCGGCGGTCCGAGCGCTGCCGCCGCGCCTCCGGCTGCTGGCCCTCGCCGGGCTCGCGGCGCTCGCCACGCTCGCCCTCCCGGTCGGTGCCGCCATCGGTGGCGGCGCGGTGGCGGGCTGGGCCGCGTCGAGTGTGCGGGCGCGGCGGGTGGGCAACCCGTGGACCCTGCCGGCCGCGGCGACGCTGCTCGGGACCGTGGTGGCCGGCGCGGTACGCGTCGGGGTGGCCGGTCTGTCCTGGACTCCGCGGTCGCTGGTGCCACTGATCGCCGCGGACTTCCGCAATCTCGTCCCGGACCGGGTGCTGTACCTGACCTGCCTGGTGGCCGTGGCCGGGGCGGTGGCCGCGTGGCGCCGGCCGGTCGCCTGGTACGTGGCCGGCGCCGTGGCCGTCACAGCGGTGCTGCACGCCGGATCTCCGACGCCGCACGTGGGCGACATCCTGGCCGCGTATCCGGCGCTGGTGGTCGTGGCGGCCGGCCTGCTGGCGCCGCTGGGGAGGCCGGTGCCGGCGGCGGAGCCCGCCCGGCAGGCGGTCCAGTCCGCGACCGGCTCCTGAGGCGCGGCGCTCGCCCTACCATGCGCGCGCCGCGCGAAATCTCGTCGGGGCGAGGATGACGGTCAAGCGGAGGCGCTCGACTAGGCTCTGAGGTATGGGCGTGCATCGGGTCATGGGGACCGAAATCGAATACGGCATCTCCGTGCCGGGCCAGCCGGGGGCCAACCCGATGGTGACCTCATCGCAGATCGTCAATGCGTACGGCGCGCGGCCGGAGCTGTCGCGCAACGGGCGGGCCCGCTGGGACTATGAGGAGGAGTCGCCGCTGCGCGACGCCCGGGGCTTCACCTACTCCGGCGCGCTCTACGACCCCTCGGAGGCGCTGGCCGACGAGGATCTCGGGCTGGCCAACGTGATACTGACCAACGGCGCCCGGCTCTACGTCGACCACGCCCACCCGGAGTATTCGACCCCCGAGGTCACCAACCCGCGCGACGTGGTGCTGTGGGACAAGGCGGGGGAGCGGGTGATGGCCGAGGCCGCCCGCCGGGCCGCCAGCATTCCGGGCAGCGCGCCGATCCATCTCTACAAGAACAACACCGACAACAAGGGTGCCAGCTACGGCGCCCACGAGAACTACCTGATGCGCCGGCAGACCCCGTTCGCCGACATCGTGCAGTTCCTGACCCCGTTCTTCGTGACCCGCCAGATCGTCTGCGGCGCCGGGCGGGTCGGCATCGGGCAGGACGGCTCCACCCCGGGCTTCCAGATCTCGCAGCGGGCCGACTTCTTCGAGGTCGAGGTGGGCCTGGAGACCACCCTGAAGCGCCCGATCATCAACACCCGGGACGAACCGCACGCCGACGCCGACAAGTACCGGCGGCTCCACGTGATCATCGGTGACGCGAACCTGTCGGAGATCTCCACCTACCTCAAGGTCGGCACGACGGCGTTGATCCTGGAGATGATCGAGGAGAAGGCGCTCACCGCCGACCTCGGCATCACCGACCCGGTCGGCGAGCTCAAGCAGGTCAGCCACGACCCGAGCCTGACCTACCGGATCAAGCTGCGCGACGGCCGCCGGCTCACCGCGCTGGACCTCCAGTGGGCGTTCCTGGAGCGTGCCCAGGCGTTCGTGGACAGCCGTGGCGGGGACGAACAGACCACGGACGTGCTGCGCCGCTGGGAGTCCGTGCTGGACCGGTTGGGCCGCGATCCGATGTCGTGCGCGGACGAGCTGGACTGGGTGGCCAAGCTGCGCCTGCTGGAGGGCTACCGGGACCGGGAGAGCCTGAGCTGGGGCTCGCCCAAACTGCAGCTGGTCGACCTGCAGTACGCCGACGTGCGGCCGGAGAAGGGCCTCTACCACCGCCTGGTGGCCAGGGGCTCGATGAAGACGCTGTTCACCCCGGAGCAGGTCCGCGAGGCGATGACCGAGCCGCCGGAGGACACCCGGGCCTACTTCCGCGGTCGCTGCCTGGCCCAGTACGCGTCCGAGGTGGTCGCGGCGAGCTGGGACTCGGTGATCTTCGACGTGGGGCGTGAGTCGCTGGTACGGGTGCCGATGATGGAGCCGCTGCGCGGCACGAAGGCGCATGTCGGCGCCCTGTTCGACCGCTGCCCTAGCGCGAAGGACCTGCTCGAGGCGCTCACCGGAGCCTGATCCAGCCGAGGGACCCTCCATCACCGCAGGGCGCCGCGATCGTTACGCCCGGGGCGAAATCACCGTCCGGGCTGGTCGGGCGGCAGGGGCGTGCGCGTGGCGGGGCGGCGGGCCGCCGCGTCGGTGGGACCGGGGTCGACAGGCGCGGTAAGTTGGTCGCACAGGGCACGCAGGCGGGGCCGAACGGCAGCAGCAGGAGGCAACGATGGCAACCCGGGACACGGGAGGACAGTCGCAGTCGGGTCGCAGCCGGCGCGACGAGGAGATCGACGACGCCGACGCGCCGGCCGTCGACCCGGAGCTGGCCGAGAGGCAGGAGAAGCTCACCGAGGACGTCGACGACCTGCTCGACGAGATCGACTCGGTGCTCGAGGAGAACGCCGAGGAGTTCGTTCGCGGGTACGTGCAGAAGGGCGGCCAGTAACTCCGGATCATCGGGACGGTAGTCTCAACGGGTCCCAATTCTGCTCACGCGTGCGCGGCAACGGGCCGGCCCGCCGCCGCGCGCGCCGCTGAGTGTGGCGACAAGCTTGGCAGCGGCAACTCGATCGCGTATCTGAAGGGAACACACGTGGCAGCGGGTCTTGATCCATCCTGGCGGCTACCGGCGGCGTTCACCGCGCCTGGCCTGTCGTCGTTCAGCGAGTTTCTTGGTGCCGCCGCGCCGGAGCTGCTGCCCGGCCGACGGCCCCTGCCGCCCGGGATCAGCGCCGACATCGCGCCGCACGCCACCACGATCATCGCTATCAGCTGCGCCGACGGGGTCGTGATGGCCGGCGACCGGCGCGCCACGATGGGCAATCTGATCGCTAGCCGCGACATCGAGAAGGTGCACGCCGCCGACGAGTTCTCGCTGATCGGGATCGCCGGCACGGCGGGCGTCGGGATCGAGCTGATGCGGCTGTTCCAGGTCGAGCTGCAGCACTACGAGAAGATCGAGGGCGCGATGCTCTCGATCGACGGCAAGGCCAACCGCCTGGCCACGATGATCCGCAACAACCTCGGCGCGGCGCTGCAGGGCCTCGCGGTGATCCCGCTGTTCGCCGGGTACGACCTGGACGCGCCGTCGCCCGAGCGGGCCGGCCGGATCTTCAGCTTTGACGTGGCCGGCGGCGTCTACGAGGAGCGCGGCTACGACGGGATCGGCTCGGGTTCGCTGTTCGCCAAGGCCGCGCTCAAGAAGCGTTACCGTCCCGGCCTGACCACCGAGGAGGCGATCGCGCTCGCCGTCGAGGCGCTGTACGACGCGGCCGACGACGACACCGCCACCGGCGGCCCCGACCTGACCCGCCGGATCTTCCCGGTCGTGATGACCGCCGGCGCGGAGGGCACCCGCCGCATCTCCGACGAGCAGTCCGCGACGATTTCCGAGGCCGTGGTGGCCCGTCGCATGGAGAACCCCGGCGGCTGACCGGGCCGCTTCGCACCGCACCGATCCGTCCGTCGCGCAACAGCCGAGACCCGAGGAGACCGCCCGCCGTGGCCATGCAGTTCTACGCCTCGCCTGAGCAGATCATGCGAGACCGGTCCGAGTACGCCCGCAAGGGCATCGCTCGCGGTCGCAGCGTCATCGTGCTCTCCTATGAGGGCGGCGTGCTGTTCGTGACGGAGAACCTGTCGACCGCGCTGCACAAGGTGTCCGAGCTCTACGACCGGATCGGGTTCGGGGCGGTCGGCCGCTACAACGAGTACGAGAACCTGCGCGCGGCCGGGGTGCGCCTCGCCGACCTGCGCGGATACTCCTACGACCGCCGCGACGTGACGGCCCGCGCGCTGGCCAACTTCTACGCCCAGATGCTAGGCGCGATCTTCACGGAGCAGTCCAAGCCGTTCGAGGTGGAGATCTGCGTCGCCCAGGTCGGCGCCACCCCGGAGCAGGACGAGCTGTACCGGCTCACCTACGACGGATCGGTCCAGCAGGAGCCCGGCGCGGTGGTGGTGGGCGGGCAGGCCGAGGCGCTGTCCGGCGGCCTGCGCGAGCGGCACAGCCTCGACATGGGGCTGGACGCCGCGCTGCGGCTGGCAGTCGAGGCGCTGGGCAGCGTCGGCGGCGAGGGCGGCGCCCCGCGCACGCTGACCGCCGCGCAGCTCGAGGTCGCCATCCTGGACCGTCGCCGCCCCGGCCGCGCCTTCCGCCGGATCACCGGCCAGGCGCTGACCGCGCTGCTGACCGCGCCCGACCAGCCGTCCACGGCCGCCGAGGGTGAGGGCGACGCCGCGGCGGCCGGCACCGGCTCGGCGCCCGGCGACGCCGCCGCCCGGCCGACCTCGCCGGTCGCGGACGAGGTGTCGGTGTCCGACGAGGACGCGACGTCCGAGGGCGGCGAGGGCACCAACGCCGATCCGAGCGGCACCTCCGGCGCCGAGTGATTTTCGGGCGCCCGGCCGGCCACCGCGCACCGGGCGCCACGAACCACTCCGCCATACCCCGGCCATACCCCCGTCGTCCCAGCCCACGGCGCCGCGTGCCGTCACCGGCGCCGTGATGGCGCAGCGCCGTAACCGCGCCGTGGGCCCGGGCGCCGTCACCGGCGCGGCCTGACCCCGCCTATCCGGTCGACCCGCGGCGTGTCCGATTCGGCCTGTGCGTCCGCGCATCGTGGCCGTTGCGTGCCGGCCCCTGCCCGGCGGTCCGGCGCGTCCCGTACCGGCCACCCTGGCGCCGGCTGACGCCTCGGTGCGACCGGCGGCCGGCAATGCCACCTTTCTCGCGCCTGGGCGCGGTTCGTCGCCGGTGCGTCCGGCGTCCCGGGCCCGTTCGGCGCAACCGCGAAACCGCCTCCGGGAACGACCGCCCGCGCCGATTCTCGGCGGCGATGTTGGGTAAGCACGGATCGCCTTCATCGACGATTCCAGGGTCTTTCGCACAATGGTTGATCATTCCGCGACGGCCGACCCGCTGGACACTCCCAGCCGCCAGGGTAGGTTCCCCGGTCTGCGCCCGTTCGTCGCCCGGACCCGGGCGACCTGGTCGGTCATCTCGCCCGCCGGCTGGGCGCTGCTTGCCGTTGCCTTCGTCGCCTCCCAGGTCAGCACGTACCTGAACCGGGCGCTGTGGATCAGCGATTCGCGGCTCTACCTCGCCTGGGCGTACCGGTACCTCGGTTACTCGGAGACCGCGGCGGCCCACCGCACCGCGGCCCACCTGCGGGGCCACTACGGCCTGACCACCTGCGGCTTCTGCTGGCCGGCCGGGTACGAGCACTCGTTCTTCCACGGCGACAACGGGGCGGTGGTCGGGCCCAGGGTGCTGTACCCGCTGCTGTCCGCCCCCTTCGTCGGGCTGTTCGGCCCGAACGGGATGCTGGTCGTGCCGGTGCTGTCCTACGCCGTGGGCGTGGCGCTGCTGGCCCTGCTCGCCGCCCGGCTGTGGGGACGGTGGTGGGGGGTCGCGGCCGGCGCCATGGTGCTGCTGCCCCCGCTGCCCTCCCGGTTCGGCCTGTACGCGCTGACCGACGCCACCGCGCTGGCGTTCACCGTGGCCGGCATGCTGTGCCTGCCGCTGGGCCGCCGTACGCGCCGCCGGGACCTGGTGTGGTTCGCGATCCTCCTGGAGTTGGGGCTGTTCACCCGGCAGTTCGCGGTCACCATCACCGCCGGGATCCTGCTCACCTGGTTCATGGTGGCCCTCCGGGACCGGCGGGTACGTAACCCGTGGCTGCCGTTCGCCGTGCTGTCGTCCGTGCTGACCGTCGCCAGCCTGGTGGCGCAGAGCGAGGTGTCCGCCCACCTGTACGGCGGCGACTCGCTCAGCCTGACCCAGCGGTACCAGCGGGTGACCGAGCAGACCTTCCATACCGACGGGTTCGCCGCGGTACCCCGGGTGCTGCGCAACATGGTGCACGTCGACTACCACTACGTGCGGTCGTTCGACCTCCTGATCATCGTGATTCTGGTGTTCGCCCTGATCTCGGCGGTCTGGCGGTTCCGCAGCGAGCTGAGCATCATGCTCATCGGCATGTCGGCCTCCACCCTGGCGCTGGCCGTGCTCATCGTCGACCCGACGTACTTCCGGTACTTCGTGCCGGTCGTGCCGCTGATGGTGCTGTGCGTGCTGGCGTTGATCTTCGACCTGACCTCGGCGCGGGGTGGCCCGCCGAGTCGATCGACCGAGGCGGTCCCGGGGGCCGGCGGCGCCCCGGCGCCCGTTGGGGACGGCGCGCGGGCTCCGGCCGAGCCGCTGGCCACGATCGGGGCGGGTCCGGGCGAGCCGGCCCGGGTGGCCGGGGCGCGCTGGCGCCAATGGCTGGCCTGGGTGCCGGGGCCGCCGCTCGCGGGGTGGGCGCTGCTGGCCCTCATGTACCTGCTGGTGATCTACGTGATGATCGCCCGCTCGCCGCACCAGCACGGATACAAGATCCTCGCGCTGGTGGGCTTCACGGCCGCGGTGCCGGCCATCGTCATCCTCGCCGCGCGCCGGGGCGGGGCCGTGGCCGGAGCGATGGCCGGCATCGCACTCACCTTGTCCGCGCCGGTGGCCTCGGCGAGCATCGCCGGTACCCGGTTCGCGCTGGCCCTGCTGGCCATCATCGGGTGCCTGGCCATGCTGCCCGGCGGCTGGGGCGGACTGCCCAGGAGCGTGTCGCTGGCCGGCTTCGGCGTGGCGCTGGCCGTGGCGCTGGCCGCCCAGTACCGCAGCGTCATCGTGGTTGTCGGGGTGCTGATCGGCTGCCTGGCCGCCGCGACGAACGGGCGCGGCCGGCGGTGGGCGCCGTACGGGCTGATCGCCCTGGTCCTGGGCGTGGCCAGTGTGCTCGCCGACCTCTGGCTGCCGCAGCGCCGGGCCCAGTACCCGCACTCCTGGTTCTGGAACAGCACCGGTTGGCTCGGGCGGGTGCTGGGCCACCTGGCCAAGCCGGAGCTGACCGAGATCACGGCCGACCGCGTGTTTCTGGGCTGCTGCGTGCTCACGCTGGCCGCGGCGGTGCTGCGGCATCGGCGGGAGTGGAGCTGGATGGCGGCCGGAACCCTGGTCGCCGGCCTGGTGCTGGTCGTCCTGTCCAACCGGACCGACCAACTGTCCTACCTGACGCTGGCCTTCCCATCGCTGGCGCTGGTCGCCGTCGACCTGCTCGTCGCGTTGTCCGGGCGGCGGCCGAGGGCGGCGGACCCGCCGGGCCCGGGGGCGCTCACCCGGGTGGGCGGCCGCCGCCGGCTCCGTAAAACACGGACCGCCCGGGTCACTGTGTGACCCGGGCGGCTTCGGTCGCGGCGCCGTGACAGACGAACAGCAGGTCACCGCGTGACCCGGATGGCTTCGCGTCGGGGGTCGAGGTTCAGCGCCGGATGCGCTGGCCGGACACTCCCGCGATCACCGCGTCGGACAGTTCGGCCTGGGCGGCGGTCTGGGCGGACCGGCGCAGCACCGCCCCCACCAGGATCAGCGCCACCACCACCGAACCGACCGTGTACGCCCATTCGACCCGCAGCCGCACGTCGATCGGCAGCGCGGTGACCGCGACCAGCGCCACCGTGCCGCCGAGCCAGGCCCAGGTCTGGTCGCGGTGGCGGCCGAGCGCCACCACCGCCTGGCCAAGAACCTGCGCGATCAGGTAGGCCGCGGTACCGAGGGAGAGCACCGCGAAGTCGACGTCGCCCAGCACCTTGTCGGCGGCGAACAGGAAGTGCAGCAGCCACGGCCCGAGCACGATGAGCGGCACGCCGCCGGCCACCGCGAGCGCGAGCACGATGCCGCAGGCGCGCATCAGCAGCCGGCGGAAACCGCCGCGGTCACCGGTCGCCGCGGCCACCGACAGCCCGGGCATCAGCGACGCCTGCATCGAGCCGAAGATGAACAGCGGGATGCGCACCAGGGTCAACGCGGACAGCAGCGCGCCGGCCAGCGACACGGCGTTGGGCGCGAGCAGCTTCACGTTGATGACGGCGATGTTCACCACGACCTGGGCGAGCAGCATCGACGCCATCAGCGGGCCCACCCGGCGGGCGAACTCCGACCAGGCCAGCGGTTCGCCCGGGGCCAGCGCGGACCGCACGGCCGGCGCCGTGGCCAGCACCGAGATGATCGGGGCGACCATGAGGATCAGGCCGAACAGCACGACGGAGTGCACGCCGGCCACGAACAGCACCGCGGCCATCACGATGCGCAGGCCGCCGTCGATGGCCAGCTGGGCGCCGTAGGCGCCGAACCGGCCGGTACCGGCCAGCACGCCCCGGGTCGGGTACTGCAGGGCCAGCCCGAAGAAGCCGCCGGCCATCACCGCCACCAGGGTGCGATCGCCGTTGAACAACTTGTCGGCCATGATCGGCCCGAACACCACCAGCAGCACGCACACCGCGACGAACAGCCCCAGGGCCAGCGCCACGGCGCGCCGGAACGCCGAGACGCTCGCCCCCTGACTTCCGGCGGCCCGGCGGGCCGACACCACCCGGGTGAGTTCCTGCTCGATCGGGAAGTACAGGCCGAGCCCGATCGTGAACACGATCGACCAGAGCACCGCGAACGAGTCGTTGTGGTGGCCCTTGAGGGCGTGGCCCGCGATCGAGATGTGCACGTACGAGGCGAGTCCGAGCACCACCAGGCCGCTGCCCACCGCGACCGTACCGGGTGGCAGCAGGTTGAGCAGCCGCCTCACTTGCGAACCATCGACAGACAGAAGATGAGCGCGGCCCGCGCCAGGTAGACCGTCGACTTGATCGGGGAGTGGCTCGGCGTGCCGGCCTGGCGGGGGCGCATGGTGACCGGCACCTGCACGATCCGGTACTCGTTGCGTAACAGTCGTACCAGAACCTCGATCGTGTCCCCCAGATACTCCACCGGGTACCAGTGCGCGAACAGCTCGACGGTGCGGCGGTTCGCGGCCCGGAACCCGGACGTGGTGTCGGTCAGCTTCGCGTGCGCCATCCGCGACAGGGCGATGGACAGCAGCGTCATCGCCCACTTGCGGGGGCCGTGCACGTTGTAGTCGCCCTCGCCGGCGAACCGGGCGCCGATGACGAAGTCGGCGTCGTCCAGCGCGTCCACCAGCTTGGGCACGTAGCGCGGGTCGTGCTGCCCGTCGGCGTCGATCTGGATGACCACGTCGTAGTGGTTCTCGTACCCGTACCGGTAGCCCAGCCGCATCGCGCCGCCCACGCCCAGGTTGTACGGCAGCCGGGCCACCGTCGCCCCCGCCTGCGCGGCCATCTCGTGCGTGCGGTCCTTGGACCCGTCGTCAACCACGAGCACGCCCACCCCGGGCAGCTCGCCGCGCACCTCGCGCACGACGTCGGCGACGCTGGCCTCCTCGTTCCAGGCCGGGATGACGATCAGCACCCGCTTCCCGTTGATCATTGGTTCACCCGCTCTCGCAACTCCGTGCGCAGCAGGGCGATGTCCTCGGCCAGGGTCCGGGTCTCCTCCTCCAGCCGGCTGACCTCCCAGCTCAGGTGGATGCAGACCACCAGGAGGAAGACCACGGCCAGGAACAGCACGAGGCTGACGCCGCTGGCCACCCCGATCGCGCGGGACAGCGGGTTGAGCACGCTGGGGAACAGCGCGAGTGGGATCACGACGATGCCCACCACGCCCCAGAGAACCGCGTACTTCTCTCGGAGCTGTCTGCGACGAACCAGCTCGAAGATGAACACCAACACGGCGAGGCCGCTGATGGCGGTCAGAATCGTGAGCTTCACCGTGCCTCTTTCACTGCGGTGCCCGTTGGGCGGAACGGATCAGGGCAGGATCGAATCGCGGCAACGCGCTCGAAAGCATGTCCCGCCAGTCGGGTAGTGCAGGAAGACCGGCCAACGTCCACCGGTCGTGTCCGAGCACACTGTACCGGGGCCGCGGAGCCGGTCGCGGGAACCTGTCCGTGGTGATTGGTCGGACTCGTTCCGGATCGAGTCCGGCCTCCTCGAACACCGCTCGAGCCAGCCCGTACCAGCTGGTCTGCCCGGTGGCGGTGCCGTGGTACACGCCGGGCTCGGCCTCCCCCGCGACCGCCCGGCCGGCCAGCGCGACCAGCTGCGCGGCCAGCCCGTGCGTCCAGGTGGGCTGCCCCTCCTGGTCGGCGACCACCTCGACGGTCTCCCGCTGAGCGGCCAACCGCAGCATGGTGGCGACGAAGTTCTTGCCGTGCGCGCCGTAGAGCCAGGCGGTGCGCACCACGTACCCGCGGCCCGGCAGCGTCTCGAGCACCGCCCGCTCGGCGACCAGCTTGCCGCGCCCGTACGCGTTCAGCGGGGCGGTGGGTGCCGACTCCGGGTACGGGCTGGTGGCGTCGCCGGCGAACACGTAGTCCGTGGACACCTGGATGAGGAACGCCCCGCTGGCCGCGCACAGGTCGGCGAGGTCGGCCACGGCGTGCCCATTGACCGCGGTGGCGGCGACCTCGTCGGCCTCGGCCCCGTCCACGTCGGTCCAGGCCGCCGCGTTGATCACGACGTCGTGGCCGGTCACCGCGTCGGCGAGCGCCGCGCGGTCGAGCAGGTCCAGGTCGGCCCGGGCCAGCGCGCTGACCTCGGTCTCGCCGGCCTCGGCGAGCACCCCGCGCAGTTCCCGGCCGAGCATCCCGTTGGCGCCCGTGACGAGCCAGCGCATCAGCCGCTGCCCTCGCCCGCCATGCCGGCCGTCCCGGCCCCGCCGGTCGGCCCGGCGCCGCCGGCGACCCCGTCCGCCGGTCCGGTGTTCGCGTTGCCCGCCCGGCTACCGGCGACCCGGCCCGAGCCCTCCGCGTCCGGCGTCGCCGGCCCGACGGGCAGCGCGGCGCCCGCCTTGAGCGGCTCCCACCAGTCGCGGTGCTCGGCGTACCAGCGGACCGTGGCGGCCAGCCCGGACTCGAAGTCGACCTGGGGCCGGTAGCCCAGCTCGTTGCTGATCTTGCTGATGTCCAGGGAATACCGCCGGTCATGCCCCTTGCGGTCGGCCACCGGCTCGACGCTGTCCCAGCCGGCCCCGCACGCCTCGAGCAGGCGCTCGGTCAGCTGCCGGTTGGTCAGCTCGGTGCCCCCACCGATGTTGTAGACCTCGCCGGCCCGACCCTTCTCCAGCGCCAGCTGGATGCCCAGGCAGTGGTCGTCGACGTGCAGCCAGTCCCGGATGTTGCCGCCGTCGCCGTACAGCGGGATCTTGCGGCCGTCCAGCAGGTTCGTCACGAACAGCGGGATGACCTTCTCCGGGAACTGGTAGTGGCCGTAGTTGTTCGAGCACCGGGTGACCACGACCTCCAGGCCGTGGGTCCGGTAGGCGGCCAGGGCCAGCAGGTCCGAGCCGGCCTTGGAGGCGGAGTACGGCGAGTTGGGCGTCAGCGGCCACGACTCGGTCCAGGAGCCCTCCTCGATCGAGCCGTACACCTCGTCGGTGGACACGTGCACGAACCGGTCGACGCCGGCCAGTCGGGCCGCGTCCAGCAGCAGCTGGGTGCCCAGCACGTTGGTGGTCACGAACGGCGCGGCGCCCAGGATCGACCGGTCGACGTGCGACTCGGCGGCGAAGTGCACCACGGCGGTGTGCCGGGGCATCAGCTCGGCCAGCAGCGTCGCGTCGCAGATGTCGCCCCGCACGAAGGTCAGCCGCGGATCATCGCGAAATTCGCGAAGATTATCCGGATTGCCGGAGTAGGTGAGCTTGTCCAGCACTGTCACTTCGGCGCCGGCCATGCTCGGGTACCTGCCCGACAGGATGGCGCGCACGTAGTTCGATCCAATAAACCCGGCTCCGCCGGTGACAAGGACTCTCACGAGGGCCAAAGTTTAGCGGACGGTCGGGTGAGAGGGTGGCAACGGTCACTGACGGCGCAGGTTGTGGAGGTCGTCGACCTCCAATTGCAGGTCAGGCCGGAGGATGGCCAGGCTCTCCAGCTCGATCAGGATGGTCGGATCGCTGGTTACCACCCGGTAGTGCCGGCCCGGGTCCGAGATGAGGTACTCCTCGTACTGGTAGAAGCCGTGCATGGTGAACGTCTTCGGGTAGACCTGCCACGCCGCGCCGTACTGGCGCTGCAGCATCCAGGTGTAGAAGGTCGCCAGGTTGTCGGTCTGCTGGTCGGTGGCGATAAGGGTGATCTTGCCGCCCGCGTCGGGAATCGCGTTCGCGACCGTGACCGCCGCCATGGCCGGCTGGGTGACCGCCAACTGCCCGCCGACCAGCAGCCGGCCCGGGCTGGTCCCGTACGCCGGGTCGTGGAACTGGGCGTCCGCCTGCTGCTGGGGGTCCCAGTCCAGGCCGCCGAGCATGGCCGAGGGGACCAGGCCCAGCAGCAGCGCGCCGGCGGCCAGCGCGACCCGGGAGCGCAGGCCGATGATCAGCCGTTGGGCCAGCCCGGCGGCGGCGCCGCTGGCGACCAGCATCAGCACGATCAGGGTGTGCAGCGACTTCTCGAAGAAGTACAGCGTGTGGCCGACCTCGCCGACCTCGTAGAGCCCGACGCCGAGGGTCAGCGCGGCGGCGCCGGTGGCGGAGACCGCCATGATCCGTGCCGCCGGTGAGCGCCACCAGGAGCGGGTCGCCGCGCCCCCCACCGCCACCAGCGCGGCCAGGCCGAGCAGGGGGCCGCGCTGCACCCGGGCCACGCCGAAGTCCTGCAGCAGCACCCCCAGCGACAGGGCCTGCTCGTGGCCGGCGGCCACCCGCAGGACCAGGCAGGCCAGGGCGCCGGCGACAGTGACCGCGCCGACCAGCACCCGGTGGCGCGCCAGCCGGCGCCGGTACACCCAGGCGTAGCCCAGCACGGCCACGGCCACCACCGGCAGCAGGATGTAGTAGCAGTACGCGACCGCGACCACCAGCGCGGCCACGATCAGTACCTGCTCCCGGGTGTCCGGCAGCGGCCGGACCAGCACCCCGACCAGCAGGGCGAGGAACGCCAGCCCGGCGATCTCCGGGAAGAAGCCGTAGGTGTAGGCCGTGATCAGCGAGCCGAACAGCAGGTACCCGGCGCACAGCCCGGCCACGGGCAGGAACGCCACCGCCCGCACGCCCGGCCCGGCCAGCCGGCGGGCCGCCCAGATCACGGCCAGCACCAGGAACAGGTAGTTGAACTGGTCGTAGTAGAGGAAGTGACTCATCGACGTCACCGGCGCCCCGGGGCTCGACGACGAGCTCAGGAAGCCGTCCACCACGGCGGCCAGCAGGTGGGCGCCCTGCGGGTATGCCAGGTCCGACGGGGCGATGCTGCCGGCGGCCGCCGCCCGGTGCAGGAACACGTACCCGCCGACCCGCCGGATGGTGTCGAACATGGCGAAGTGCCGGGCGAGATCCTCACCCCTGATCACCGTGCCCAGCCGCACCGCCATGCCCGCGCCCAGGGTGGGCCTGGTGAAGAGGTAGGCCACCGCGGCGACCGGCAGCAGCACCGCCAGGTCGATGAGGCGCGGCCGCCTCCAGCGGCCTGGCAGGCCGCCCCGCACCGCGGCGACCAGCACCAGGCCGGTCAGCGCGCAGCCGCCGAGCACCTGGGGCCGCAGGTGGCCGGGCGTGAACGACAGGCCCAGCGCCGCGACGCAGGTCAGGCCGGCCAGCAGGGCGACGGACAGCATCAGCCGGTCCAGCAGGGAGCCGGCCCCGCGCAGGCTCGCGCCGGTACCCGCGACGACCAGCAGCAGGGTCAGCGCGTCGGCGTGCGCCAGGTGGGCCAGCAGCGCCAGCAGCCACACCCCGGCCACCTTGGCCGCCGTGGCGGTGATCCGCCGCCCGAGATCGTGCCCCCACCAGGGGCCCGACGGGGCAGGCGGTACCGCGGCGGCCGGCGTGTCGGCTGCCGTGAGTTGCCGGTTGGTCACCGGGCCGTTCATGGTCATCGCTGATGCCCCTTGGTGGGATGGCCGAGGGGTATGGCGTGGATTGCCTGCTTACGACAATTTAGACAGATCTACCAGGCGTAATGGCAGCGAGGGGTGGTGGGCCTGCATCCAGCGAATGAATGTCGTCGTCGTCGTGGTCGTCGTCACCGCCTCTATCGGTTCCCTGATGTTTAGTAGCACGGTCTGGAGCGTGGCCGGATCGGTCTGGACGAGGTTGGCAGGCGTGTCGTAGAGCGCCCGGTAGACGCCGGGCCGCACGCCGCGCTGCAGCACGGACACGAACAGGGTCAGATCGTACTGATGTAGACCGATATCGGCGAAGACCAGGGTGACCTCGCCGGGCCGGGGCGGGTGGTCGGAATAGATCGCCGCCACCGTCCGTCCGGCCGCGGCCCTGGTGAGGTCGCCCCGCGCCCAGGACCGCCCCCAGTTGCTGTGCTCGGAGTCCACCCGGGGCCGGAACGGCGAGTCCCCGTTGACCACGCCCAGCGCCGCCAGCGTCGAGGTGGCCAGCAGTAACGGGGGCAGGCCGGAGGCCAGCCGGCGGCGCAGCGCGGGGCGGGCCGGGCAGCGTGCCGGCGCCGGTACCAGCCTGGCCAGCACCCCGACGCCGGCCAGCAGGCCGATCTCGAGGGCGTGCAGCGACTTCTCGAAGTAGTAGCCGGTCTCGCCCCGGGTGGCGACCTGGTACCCGCCCAGCGCGGCGGAGAACAGCGCCATCGACGCGATGGCCACCCCGTACCGGCGCCAGACTCGGGCGCGCCGGCCGGACCGGGTCAGCGCCCCGGCCATGATCGCGAGGGTGAGCGCGAGCAGGACATCCCGGCTGTTGTGGATGCTGGCCGGCGCGCTCAGCGCGGTGGCGGCCCTGCCGAGCAGGGTGCCCACCGCCGGACCGACCAGCGCCAGCGCGGTGGCCAGCGCCGCGACGGCCACGGTGAACGCCGGCCGCCCGCGCATCCGGCGCCGGCAAGCCAGCAGCCACAGCCCGGCGCCGATCGCGGCACCGGGCAGGTAGAGGTAGTAGCCGAAGCCGATGCCCACCAGCAGGGCGCAGACGATCACCAACTGGGTGCGGATCCCGGGCAGCGGCCGGGCCAGCACCGCGACGAGCAGGGCGACCAGGGCCAGGCCGAACACCTCGCTCGGGTAGCCCGACACGTAGTCCGAGGTCAGGTCGGTGTAGAGCACGAACGGCACCAGGAAGGCGACCACCAGCGCGGCGCGGGCGCCGACGCGCACGAGCGGGCCGCCGATCCACAGGGCGGCCCAGGCCACCGCGAGGATGAGCAGCCCGAAGGTCGCGGTGTGGAAGCCGAGGAAGTGGTCGAACGCGCTGGTGGAATTCGCGGGGGCGGGGGAGGAGCGCAGGAAGCCGTCCAGCAGCGCGGCGGTCAGGTGGAAGCCCTGCGGGTACCGGATGATGCCCTCGTACACGTACCGGTTGGCCTGGGCCGGGTCGAGGAACAGGTACCCACCCGTCGCCCGGATGCCATCGAAGATGCTGAAGTGGCGGGCCAGGTCCTCCCCGGCCATGGCCAGGCCCAACCGGTGCCCGAAGCCGCCGGTCAGGTACGGCCGGCCCAGGTACAGGGTGCCGCCGGTGGCACCGAGCAGGACCAGCGCGTCGACGAGGGCGGGCCGTGGCAGGTGGGGCCGGCGCCGCAGGACCGCGCCGAGCACGATCAGCACGGTCAGGCCGGCGCCGCCGACCCGGGGCGGGTCCAGCCCCCACGGCCAGACCGAGAACAGCAGCCCGGCCGCGCACGTGGCGCCCAGCAGCAGCGCCAGCGCGAGCACGAGCCGGTCCAGCAGGGTCCGCCCGCCGCGTAGCAGGCTCGCGGTGCCGACCAGGATCAGGGGCGGCACCAGCCAGTCGGCGCCAAGGCGGTCCGCGCCGGCCGTGGCGAGCCAGGCCAGCGCGACCAGGGCGGCCGTCCGGGCGATCGCGACGAGGAGTCGCGTCCTTCCCGACCCGGGTCGCGGGCGGAATTCCGCCGCGGGTTCCAGCAGGACCTGTGACATAAACGTCAAACCGCCTGAGTGACGAGTCCCAGTCACCGGGCGTCGGGAATCCGCCGAATCATTTGGGACGATTTGATGTTATTGGCGCCGATTATAGCTGGGGCGGCCCTTTGCCCGGTGGTGCGAAACGGCCCACGTCAACCGGACATCGGGCCGGATTCCAGGAACTCCTGGAGCCAGTATCGCCCGGGCCGCCCGGCGGGACGGGCTGTGTCCTATTAGTCTGCAGCGGTGCGTGGCATTCTTCTGGCCGGCGGGACCGGCTCCCGGCTCTGGCCGATCACCAGAGCCGTGTCAAAGCAGCTCATGCCCGTCTTCGACAAGCCCATGATCTACTACCCGCTGTCCACCCTGGTGATGGCCGGCATCCGCGACATACTGGTGATCACCACTCCGGAGGATCAGGACCAGTTCCGGCGGCTGCTCGGGGATGGCAGCCAATGGGGGCTGTCGCTGTCCTACGTCGTGCAGCCCCGTCCGGAGGGGATCGCGCAGGCCTTCGTGCTCGGCGCGGAGTTCATCGGCGACGAGTCGGTGGCGCTGATCCTGGGCGACAACATCTTCCACGGGGTGGGGCTCGGCCGGCAGCTGGTCGATCACCGCGACGTGCAGGGTGGCTGCATCTTCGCGTACCCGGTGGCCAACCCGCAGGAGTACGGCGTGGTCGAGTTCGACGCGTCGGGCAAGGTCCTGTCCATCGAGGAGAAGCCGGCCACCCCCAAGTCCAGCTACGTGGTCCCCGGCCTGTACTTCTACGACAACGCGGTGGTGGAGATCGCCAGCAAGCTGACCCCCAGCGCGCGCGGCGAGTTGGAGATCACCGCCGTCAACGAGGAGTACCGGCAGCGCGGCCAGCTGACCGTCGCGGTACTCGACCGCGGCACGGCCTGGCTGGACACGGGTACCTTCGGGTCGCTGGTGCAGGCGGCCGAGTTCGTCCGGGTGATCGAGGAACGCCAGGGCTTCAAGATCGGCTGCATCGAAGAGGCGGCGTGGGTTCAGGGGTTCCTGGATGACGACCAGTTGCGCGAGCTGGCGCAGCCGCTTCTCAAGAGCGGATATGGTACCTATCTCCTGAAGTTGTTGAATGCGCCGAGCGGTCGCCATTTCGCTTAACCGGGCGACACTTGCTCATTTACTTCCCCTACGAGAGAGCGTGTTGTCTATGGTCGACAGCGGTGTGCCGGTGCCGAGCCAGGCTCCTCCGGCTATTCCTGTACAAAGTAGAATGGAATCGTCAAACATGACTAATTCCGACACTGTGGCCCGGAATACGACCGCTCCGGCCGCGACCACCCAGGATCCGGCCGCGTCCGACCCGGCCGCCCCGGACTCGACCGTTCCGGACTCGACCGCCCCCGCCGCCGCACAGGCCGGGGCCGACGACAGCGTCGCCCGGGTCCGCAACGCCCAGACCCGGGACGAGGCGTACGCGCAGCGCCTCCAGCGCCTCGGCGGGGCCCGGTGGAAGCGGGTGCTGGACGCCCAGGCGCCGTACCGGTGGAACATCCGGCGGCTGAATCTGGGCTTCACTCTCGACGTGGGCTGCGGAATCGGCCGCAACCTGGCCCACCTCGGCAACAACGGGGTGGGCGTGGACCACAACCCCACCTCGATCGAGGTGGCCCGCCAGTCGGGGCTGACGGCGTTCACCACCGACGAGTTCCTCGCCAGCGAGTACGCCAAGCCGGGGCGGTTCGACTCGATCCTGCTGGCCCACGTGCTCGAGCACCTGCCGGAGCCGGAGGTGCGCGACATCGTCAGCATGTACCTGCCCTACGTCCGGTCGGGCGGCTCGGTCGTGTTCATCACGCCCCAGGAGCGCGGGTACGCCAGCGACGCCACGCACGTGCGGTTCGTCGGCTTCGCCGAATCGGCCGCGCTCGCCACCGCGCTGGGCCTGAACGTGTCGCGGCACTACTCGTTCCCGCTGCCCAGGGCCGCCGGGCGGATCTTCACCTACAACGAGTTCGTGGTGGTCAGCCGCAAGCCGTGAACCGGGCCGCCCGCCCGGGCGCGACCCGCCCGGGCGCGACCCGCCCGGGCGCGACCCGCCCGGGCCCGACCCGCCCGGGCCCGACCCGCCCGGGCCCGACCCGCCCGGGCCCGACCCGCCCGGGCCCGACGCGCCGGTGATCGGTTTCGTCGCCGGCGCGTCGGCCCGGCGCCGGCCGGTTCACCAGGTCGGATTGCTGCCGGAGTATGAGAACTGCGTCAGATACCCCGAATCGCTGTGGTGCAAAGTAACTACGTGGGGCTTCTGGCGGCTACTGTTCGTTCATGGATAGGCGAATCTTCGGCCTCGAGACCGAGTACGGAGTGACCTGCACGTACCGTGGCCAGCGGCGGCTGTCGCCGGACGAGGTGGCGCGCTACCTGTTCCGGCGGGTCGTCTCCTGGGGGCGTTCCAGCAACGTCTTCCTGCGCAACGGTGCCCGACTCTATCTGGACGTGGGCTCCCATCCGGAGTATGCGACGCCGGAGTGCGACTCCGTCACGGACCTGGTCATGCACGACCGGGCCGGTGAGCGGATCCTGGAAGGGCTGCTGGTCGACGCCGAGAAACGGCTGCACGACGAGGGCATCGCCGGCGAGATCTATCTGTTCAAGAACAACACCGACTCGGCCGGCAACTCCTACGGCTGCCACGAGAACTACCTGGTGTCGCGGCACGGAGAGTTCGGCCGCCTCGCCGACGTGCTCATCCCGTTCCTGGTGACCCGGCAGCTGATCTGCGGCGCCGGCAAGGTGCTGCAGACGCCCCGGGGCGCGGTGTTCTGCCTGTCCCAGCGCGCCGAGCACATCTGGGAGGGCGTCTCCTCGGCGACCACCCGGTCCCGCCCGATCATCAACACCCGGGACGAGCCGCACGCCGACGCCGAGCGCTACCGGCGGCTGCACGTGATCGTCGGTGACTCGAACATGAACGAGGTCACCACGATGCTCAAGGTCGGCAGCGCGGACATCGTGCTGCGGATGATCGAGGCGGGCGTGGTGATGCGCGACCTGACGCTGGAGAACCCGATCCGGGCGATCCGCGAGGTCTCGCACGACGTCACCGGGCGGCGCAAGGTCCGGCTGGCCAGCGGCAAGGAGGCCAGCGCGCTGGAGATCCAGCAGGAGTACTTCAGCAAGGCCAGCGACTTCGTCGACCGCCGGGGCGGGGACGGGGTGGCCAAGCGGGTCGTGGAGCTGTGGGGCAGGGTGCTCGGCGCGGTCGAGTCGGGCGACTACTCCAACGTCGACCGGGAGATCGACTGGATCACCAAGCTGAAGCTGATCGAGTCCTACCAGCGCCGGCACGACCTCCCGCTGGCCCACCCGCGGATCGCCCAGATGGACCTCGCCTACCACGACCTGCGCCGCAACCGCGGGCTCTACGCGCTGCTGGAGCGGCGCGGGCAGGTCGACCGGGTGGCCAACGACATCGAGATCTTCGAGGCCAAGGAGACCCCGCCGCAGACCACCCGCGCCCGGCTGCGCGGCGAGTTCATCAAGCACGCCCAGGAGAAGCGGCGCGACTTCACCGTCGACTGGGTGCACCTCAAGCTCAATGACCAGGCCCAGCGCACGGTGCTGTGCAAGGACCCGTTCCGGGCCTACGACGAGCGGGTGGAGCGCTTGATCGCCTCGATGTAGGGGGAGCCCCGGGGCAGGAGCTACGCTCGTCGGGTGGTCATGCCAGAGCACGAGGATTCGCACGCCTACAGCCGCATCGAGGCCCGCCGCGGCGCGGCGCAGCGGCGCCGCGACCGGATCGTGGCCGAGATCGAACGCAACCGGCGGGGCGAGTACTGGCTGCCCACCTGGGCGCTGGTCGCCATCCTGCTGGCGATAGTCCTCGGCTGGGCAGCGGTGATCATCTTCACCTGACCGGTCCGCCCCCTCGGGAGTCGGCTTCGCGCTTCCTGGGCGGTTCCTCCCCGGGCGGTGGCTACCGGGGCGTCACCGCGTCGATGTCTCGCTCGTCCCCTCCGGCGGCGCGAGGCAGCTGTGTAAGGTGCTCGCCCGCGCCGTGACCCGGGATCAGGCCGGCCGCGTGCCGCCCGGCCGCCGCGGCGGTCAGGAAGTAGGCGTGGTCGGCGTCCAGGTCCCGGCCCATCGTGGACAGCCGGACCGGCAGGGCGCGCAGCGCCTCGTCGAGCCCCGCCACCGGCACCCGGACGACCCGGTGCCGCTCGGGCAGCGAGGCCAGCGCCCGGTCGATCTCGGCGGCCAACGGCGCCGGCAGCCCGTCGGGCAGCACCAGGTCCGCCCCGGCCAGGGCGACCCGCCCGTACGCGGTCAGGCTGTGGTGGGACACGCCGTAGTGGCGCGGGCGCGGGTCGGCGTCGGAGACGCGCAGCGCGCCGATCGGCCGGCCGCCCAGCGCCGCCGCGGCGTTGACCGCCTCGCCGGCGGCCACCCCGGAGAAGCCCCAGGCGGTGCCGGTACCCAGGTTGCCCGGCCCCTGCGCGACGATCGCGACGTCGGCGCGCAGCACGTGCCTGGCCGCCAGCAGCCCGCTGTGCAGGCTGGTGGCCTCCAGGTCGCCGCCGAACGCCTGGCCCACCGTCACCACCCCGGCCAGCGACCCGGACAGGGCGTCGAGGGTGCGGGAGAACCAGGCCGGCAGGGCGCCACCGTCGGTCATCAGGTACGCCACCCGGGCATCCGGCCGGTCGGCGAGCACCCCGGCCAGGATCGCCGGTACGGCGGAGTGCAGGTCGGCGGTGACCACGGGCAGCTCGTCCAGGCTCTCGGCGGCGGCCATCACCTCGTGGTGCGGCGACGCCTCCTCCTCGACCGCCAGCAGGATCGGCTGCAGCGGCGTGTACCGCGCCTTGACCGCGTGCCCGCCGGAGCGGTCCACCGGCCCGGGCGGATCGTCCGGCAGCCGGTCGGGCAGCGCCACGACCAGGGCGTACCCGCCGGTGCCCAGGCCCATGGCCAGCGCGCCGATGTTGAGCAGCACCCGGTCGCCGGGCCGGGGCTCGCCCACCAGCGCCGGATAGGCGAGCGCGCGCAGTTCCTGGTCCCCGACCCGCACGTCCAGCTCGACCGCGCCCCGCCAGCGCCGGCGTACCGCGCCGACCGTGCCCCCGCGCCACCAAATCACCGCGCGAATATAGCGCGGACCCGATCGCCGCCCCCCGAGGGCGATCGGGTCGGCTTACCGGCCCGTCGGGCGACCGGGCCCGGCCCGGCACTGCTAGTTTCGAACACGTGTCGCGCACCCGGACCGAGCGCCTGGTCAACCTGGTGATCTGCCTGCTGTCCACGAGGCGGTTCCTGACCGCCTCGCAGATCGCGCGCACCGTGCCCGGCTACGAGCACGACCTGGACGATCCCCGCGACCACGAGGCGTTCCAGCGCAAGTTCGAGCGGGACAAGGCCGAGCTGCGGGAGCTGGGCGTGCCGCTGGAGACCGGCACCTCCAGCGTGCTGGACGCGGAGCCCGGATACCGCATCGCGCGGCGCGACTACGAGCTGCCGGACATCCCGCTGGAGCCGGACGAGGCCGCCGCGGTGGGCATCGCAGCCCGGCTGTGGCGCCACGCCGGCCTGGCCGCCGCGGCCTCCAGCGGGCTGGCCAAGCTGCGCGCCGCGGGAGTGGACGTCGATCCGGACGCCACGCTGGGCGTGGAGCCGGTGGTCACGGTGGACGCGGCGTTCGAGCCGCTGACCGCGGCCGTGCGGCACCGGGTGGCCGTGACGTTCGATTACCGCACCCCGGAGGACGACGCGGCCGCCAGCCGCCGGCTGCAGCCGTGGGGAGTGGTGTGCTGGCGGGGCCGCTGGTATGTGGTCGGCCACGACCTGGACCGGCGCGCGGAGCGGTGCTTCCGGCTGTCCCGCATCGTGGGGCAGGTGCGGCGCACCGGCCGTCCCGGCGCGTTCGAACCGCCCCGGGACGTCGACCTGATCACCTACGTGGCCAACTGGTCCGGGCCGGTGGAGCGGTCGAAGCGGGCGACGGTGCGGATCCGGCCGGGCCGGGCCGCCGGGGTGCGCCGCTGGGCCGAGCAGATCAGCGCGGGACCGGACGGCGACGTGGCGACGCTGCGCTACTCGGAGCCGGAGGGGCTGGCGTCCTGGCTGGTCGGCTACGGCGCGGACGTGGTGGTGCTCGACCCGCCGGAGGTCCGCGAGGCGGCCGTGGCCCGGCTGCGCGAGATCCTGGCCGCGCACGGCGACGCGCCCCGCCGGGACGCGCCCGCACCGGACCCGGTGAGCCCGATCCCCGGGTCGGTGCCCACCGCGGCCGGGCGCGGCCCCACGCTCGCCGCCGGCGACGGCGCCGCACGGGCGGGGGTCGCCTGATGGCCGCGCCGACATCGGCCGACCGGCTCGGCCGCCTGCTCAACCTCGTGCCCTATCTGCTGGCCCGGCCCGGCATCCGGCTGGCCGACGCGGCGGCCGATCTGGGGATCACCGAGCGGCAGCTGCGCGAGGACCTCGAGCTGCTGTGGATGTGCGGCCTGCCCGGGTACGGGCCGGGCGACCTGATCGACATGGCCTTCGACGGCGACCGGGTCACCATCACCTACGACGCGGGCATCGACCGGCCGCTGCGGCTGACCCCGGACGAGGCGCTTGCCCTGGTGGTGGCGTTGCGGATGCTCGCCGAGACGCCCGGCATGGGCCAGCGGGACGCGATCGAGCGGGCGCTGACCAAGATCGAGTCGACCGCCGGGGAGCTGGCCGACGCGCCGGTGGCGGTGCGGTCGCCGGGCAACGACGACCGGCTGGCCACCATCCGCGGCGCGGTGCAGCGGCGCCGGGCGCTGCGCATCACGTACTACACGGCCACTCGCGACGTGCTCACCGAGCGGGTGGTCGACCCGATGCGGGTGGTGGTCGCCTCCGGCCGCGCATATCTGGAGGCGTGGTGCCGCCGCGCCGAGGGGGTGCGCCTGTTCCGGGTGGACCGCATCGACCAGCTGATCGAGCTGGACTCCCCGGCCGCCCCGCCGCCCCAGGCGCAGCCCGGCCAGCTCAGCGACGGCGTCTTCAACCCCACCCCGGAGCTGCCGCTGATCACCCTGCGGGTGAGCCGCGGCGGCCGGTGGATCACCGAGTACTACCCGTGCGAGGAGATCATCGCCGAGTCGGCGGAGCACTGGCTGGTCAGCCTGCGCGCGGCCGACCTGGACTGGGCCCGCCGACTGGTGCTCGGGCTGGGGCCGGAGGTCAGCGTGGTGGCGCCGGCCGGGCTGGCCGACGCGGTGCGTGACCAGGCTCGCTCCGCCCTCGCGGCGTACGGCGCGGATCTGGGCTAGGGTCTGTGCCCATGATTTGGTGGATCGTCACCGGTGTGGTGGTAATTGCCGTGGTGGTGCTGGTGCTGGTGGTGCTGCCGGTGCTCCGGCGGCTGCCCGGACTGCGCCGCGCCGCGATGAAGATTCGCCAACGCGCCGTTGACACCCAGGAACTGCAAAATTCGGTGTCCGCGCTGCAGGAACGATTAGCGCAGGTCAGCGCCCATGTGGAGGCGACCAGGGATCGAGCGGCCGAGATCAGGAATCCGCGGCCCGACCGGCGACCTTGAACCAGGCCAACGGGCTAGGGCTTTTCGGCCGCGAAGAACGTATTATGGGCTCGTCAATGACAAGACAGTGAGGTGGCTTCACATGGGTGCGCTCAAGCCGTGGCACATCGCCATTCTGGCGGTTCTGCTGATTCTGCTGTTCGGCGCCAAGCGCCTGCCCGACGCTGCTCGGGGCCTGGGTCGCTCGATGCGGATCCTGAAGGCCGAGACGAAGGGTCTGGCCGAGGACGACGTCAACGCGAAGGCTGAGGCTCAGTCCGCCCGCCAGCCGCTGGACAGCCAGGCTTCGCCGGCGCCCGTGGTCGAGCCGGTCGAGCGCGTCCGCGAAAACTAGCCGAGCGGAGGAGGAGCTTCCCCGTGGCTCTCCCGGTGCGTCGGCGAGGCAAGACTCAGTTCGAGCGCGCCTCCGACGGCTCGATGACGCTGCTCGATCACCTGCGCGAGCTGCGTACCCGCCTGTTCAAGGCGGCTTTGGCGATCGTGTGTGGCATGATCGTCGGCTGGTTCCTGTCCAAGCCGGTTCTGGACCTGCTGGAGACGCCCTACTGCAACGCCACGAAGAAGCCGGGTCAGAGCTGCGGTGAATTCCTCGCGTTGGACCCCACGGGCCCGCTGGCCCTGCAGGTCAAGGTCGCGCTGATCGTCGGGCTGATCGTGGCCGCGCCGTTCTGGCTCTACCAGCTGTGGGCGTTCATCGCGCCGGGGCTGCACCGCAGCGAGCGGCGGTGGGCCTATGCCTTCGCCACGTTGGCCGCGCCGCTGTTCGCGCTGGGCGCCTGGCTGGCGTACATCATGCTGCCCCGGGCGCTGGACTTCCTGCTGAACTTCGGCGGTTCCCACGTCAGCTTCACGTTCGAGCTGTCGAAGTACATCGGCTTCGTCACGAACCTGGTGCTGCTGTTCGGCCTCGCGTTCGAGTTCCCGCTGGTCGTCATGCTGTTCAACATCGCGGGGCTGGCCTCGGCGAAACGGCTGGTGGGCTGGTGGCGCCCGGCGATCCTGGTGTTCTTCGTGTTCGCGGCGATCGCTATCCCGACCGGCGACCCGTTCACCATGACGGTGCTGGCGCTCGGCCTGACCGCGCTGTATTTCGGCGCGGTGCTGTTCGCGTACTTCAACGACAAGCGCCGCGCTCGACGTCATCGCGCCACCTTCGGCGACGTCGGTGATGACGAAGTCTCGCCGCTGGACTACGACAACGGTGACCCGGTCGAGGCGGGTGAACCCGTCAGCGTGATCGAGCCGGTGGCGCCGCCGCGTCCGCTGGACCGCCACTTCGACGACATCACCTGATCACCGTGACGCAAATCGGCGACTCAGGGCCGGTCGCGGTGCTGCTCAATCCGTCCGCTGGGCGGGGGCGGCACCGCGACGCCCTGCCCGGCGTGCTGGAGCGGCTGCGCGCCACCGGGCGTGAGGTGACGGTGCTGCCCGCCGGTTCGGTGGACGAGGCGCTGGCGTCCTGTCGCGGCGCGGTCGCGTCCGGCGTCAGCGCGCTGGTCGCCGTGGGCGGTGACGGCACCATCCACCTGGGGTTGCAGGCGGTGGCCGGCACCGGCATCCCGTTCGGCGTGGTGCCGGCCGGCACCGGCAACGATTTCGTGGTGGAACTGGGCCTGCCCGACGAGCCGGTCGCCGCCGCGGCGGCGGTCACCCGGGCGCTGGACGGCGGCAGCATCCGCAAGGTCGACCTGGGCCGGTTGACCGACGCCGGCGGCAACGTGCGCTGGTTCGGCGCGGTGCTGGCGGCGGGGTTCGACGCGATCGTCAGCGAGCGTGCCAACCGGATGCGTTTTCCGAGGGGCCCCCGCCGGTACGACGTGGCGATCGTGGCGGAGATGCTGCGGCTGCGCCCCCGGCGGTACACGATGGTCCTCGACGGCGTCGAGCACCAGCTCGACGCGGTGCTCGTGGCGGTCGGCAACACGGCCCGCTACGGCGGCGGGATGCGCATCACCCCGGACGCCGACCCGACCGACGGGCTGCTGGACGTGGTGGTGGGCGGCCGGCTGGGCCGGGTCGCGTTCGCCCGCATCAAGCCACACGTGTACCAGGGCACCCACGTGGGGCACCCGCTCGTCACCACGTACCGGGCGGCCACCGTGGAACTGCGCGCCGAGGGGATCGTGTCCTACGTGGACGGGGAGCGTGCCTTCCCGCTGCCGGTCACCGCGACCAGCGCCCCGGGAGCGCTGACCCTGCTGGCGTGAGCGCCGGCCCTCGCGCCGGCGCGGCACGGACGGCTCACCCCGGTGTCCCGGGCCGGCGCGCTCAGGCCAGGCCGGCCAGGCTGAGTACCGCGCCGAGCCCGTTGGCGGCGCCCGCCTCCGCGGCCGGCACCAGGTAGGCCCGGCAACCGGCCCGGACCGCCGCCGCGTCGGCCGTGGTGTCGCCGACCATCAGTGCCTTCTCCGGCGGCACCCCGAGGGTGGCGCAGGCGTGTTCGAAGATCGCCCGGTCCGGCTTGCACCGGCCGATCTCGTAGGACAGCACGTAGCCGTCGATGAGGTCGTCCAGGCCGTGGGCGCGCGTGATCGGCCGGATGTCGAAGCCGATGTTCGACAGCACCGCCACCGGTACCCGGGCGGCGCGCAGCGCCCGGAGGGTCGCGGCGGTGTCCGTGTACGGCAACCACCCCTCCGGTACCAGCAGGCGGTCGTACAGGGCGTCGGCGAGCCCGTCCACGCCGCACTCGACCGTGGACGCCAGCCCGGTGAACGCGGCCCGGTGCGCGTACGCCGACAGGTCCCGGTCGGCCCACACCTCGGCCAGGTGTGGGGGCACCCGCTGGGGGAGCGGTCCGCCCGCCCGGCCGGCGGTGACCAGGCGGTCGGCCAGGGCCGTGGCGCGTATCCGGTCCAGGGCGGCGCCGCAGGCGGCGGCGGCCTCCCGTACCCAGGTCACGGAGTCCTCGACCTGCATGAGCGTGCCGTGGAAGTCGAATAGCACGGCGGCCGGGGGCTCGGCGCCCGGCGTGAGCCGGGACAAATGATCACGGTCGGCGGGCGATTCTTCGTGATCGGACACGACGAGCACCATACCGATGGGCGGAACGGGGGTCGCAAGGTGACCGGCCGCCCGGCCCATCGTCCGGGTTCGGACCGTTGCGCCCGTGTTTGTGGCGCTATTCGTGCCGGCCGGGACGCCTCGTCTCTCGCCGGCCGCATGGACGGTAGCCTTTCAGGTATGACCAGCCCCGCCGAGCGGTACGCCGCGGCCCGCCGGCGGGCGGCCGAGGCATCGCGCAGTCCCGCGCTCGCCGAGTTCGCATCGACCATCGGCTTCACCCTGGACCCGTTCCAACGGGAGGCGTGCGAGGCGCTGGAGCGCGGCAGCGGCGTCCTGGTGTGCGCGCCGACCGGGGCCGGCAAGACGGTGGTCGGCGAGTTCGCCGTGCACCTGGCGCTGGTGCAGGGCCGCAAGTGCTTCTACACCACGCCGATCAAGGCCCTGTCCAACCAGAAGTACCACGACCTGGTGGCCCGGCACGGCGCGGCGAAGGTCGGCCTGCTCACCGGCGATAACGCGATCAACGGGGACGCGCCCGTGGTGGTGATGACCACCGAGGTGCTGCGCAACATGCTCTACGCCCGCTCGCCCGCGCTGGACGGACTGTCGTTCGTGGTCATGGACGAGGTCCACTACCTCGCCGACCGGTTCCGTGGCGCGGTCTGGGAAGAGGTGATCATCCACCTGCCCGCGGCGGTGACCCTGGTGTCGCTGTCGGCGACCGTGTCCAACGCCGAGGAGTTCGCCGACTGGCTGGTCACCGTCCGGGGCCGGACCGAGGCGGTGGTCAGCGAACACCGGCCGGTGCCGCTGTGGCAGCACATGCTGGTCGGCCGGCGAATGTTCGACCTGTTCCACGACGCGGAGGCGGCGCAGAAGCACGACGTGCACCCGGAACTGCTGCGGCACACCCGGGAGATGGTCCGGCGGATGGATCTCGACCCTGGGCGGGGGCGGCCGGGCCGGCGACGGTGGCCGGGGCCACTGCGCGCGGACGTGGTCGAGCGCCTGGACCGGGAGGCGCTGCTGCCGGCGATCCTGTTCATCTTCAGCCGGGCCGCCTGCGACGCCGCGGTCCAGCAGTGCCTGCAGGCCGGCCTGCGGCTGACCACACCGGACGAGCGGTCCGAGATCCGGGCGCTGGTGCAGGCGCGCACCACCGACATCAACGCCGAGGACCTCCAGGTGCTCGGGTACTGGGAGTGGCTCGACGGGCTGGAGCGCGGGCTGGCCGCCCACCACGCGGGGATGCTGCCGGCGTTCAAGGAGATCGTCGAGGAGCTGTTCGTCCGCGGCCTGGTCAAGGCGGTGTTCGCGACCGAGACGCTGGCGCTGGGCATCAACATGCCGGCGCGCTGCGTGGTGCTCGAACGGCTGGTGAAGTTCAACGGCGAGGCGCACGTGGACCTGACGCCGGGGGAGTACACGCAGCTGACCGGCCGGGCCGGGCGGCGCGGCATCGACGTCGAGGGGCACGCCGTGGTGGTGTGGGCGCCCGAGGTCGATCCGCGGCACGTGGCGGGGCTGGCCTCGACGCGCACCTACCCGCTGCGCTCCAGCTTCCGGCCCTCGTACAACATGGCGGTCAACCTGGTCGGCTCGATGGGCGGCGACCGCGCCCGGCAGCTGCTGGAGTCCTCGTTCGCGCAGTTCCAGGCGGACCGCTCGGTGGTCGGTTTGGCCCGTCAGGTGCAGCGCAACGTGGACACCGCGCGCACCTACGAGGCCGAGATGGAGTGCGACCGCGGGGACTTCGGCGAGTACTTCGACATCCGGGTGGCCATCGGCGAGCGGGAGCGGTCGCAGGCCAGGGCCAGCGCCCACCAGCGGCGCAGCGCGGCGGTCGCCTCGCTGGAGAAGCTGCGGGTCGGCGACGTCATCCGGGTGCCGTCGGGGCGGCGGGCCGGCCTGGCGGTGGTCCTCGACCCGGGCACCGGCGCGTTCAACGATCCGCGCCCGCTGGTGCTGACCGAGGACCGGTGGGCCGGCCGGATCTCGGCCGGGGAGTTCCCCGGGCCGGTGGAGGCGCTGGCCCGGGTCCGGGTCCCGAAGCACTTCAACCACCGCTCGCCGGCCGAGCGCCGGGACCTGGCGGCGGCCCTGCGCGCCGCCGGGGTGGACCCCCGCGCCGGCCGGCGCGGTTCGCGGCGCGGCGGTGGGGAGGATCGCGAGCTCGAACGGCTGCGCCACGCGCTGCGCGCCCACCCGTGCCACGCCTGCCCGGACCGGGAGGAGCACGCCCGGTGGGCGGAGCGCAAGCACCGCCTGGACCGGGACAACGCCACCCTGCGCGACAAGGTCGCCAACCGGACCGGGTCGCTGACCCGCACCTTCGACCAGGTCTGCGCGCTGCTGGAGCGGCGCGGGTACCTCCGCTCGGCCGACGGGACGCTGGGCGTGACCGACGCCGGTCGGATGCTGGCCCGGGTGTGGACGGAGGCGGACCTGCTGGTGGCCGAATGCCTGCGCCAGGGCGTGTGGGACCAGCTGTCCCCGCCGGAGCTCGCCGCCGCGGTGTCGGTGGTGCTGTACGAGGCTCGCCGCGAGAGCGACGAGCGGGCCTCGGTGCCCAGGGGGCCGGTCTCCGACGCGATCGAGCAGACCCTCGTCATCTGGTCGGGACTGGAGAGCGACGAGGCGTCCCACGGCCTGGAGCTGACCCGGGAGCCGGACCTCGGGTTCGTCTGGCCGATCTACCGGTGGGCGCGCGGCGAGCCGCTGTTCAAGGTGCTGTCCAGCGTGCACACCCTGGACGGGGACATGCCGGCCGGCGACTTCGTGCGGTGGGCCCGCCAGGTGATCGACCTGCTCGGCCAGCTCTCCGACGCGTCCGGGGCGCCGGCGGGGGTGCGGCGCAGCGCCCGCGAGGCGATCGCCGCCGTCAACCGGGGCGTGCTCGCGTACGCCGCGGTGGGCGCGGCCGTCCCGGCCGCCGACGTCTGAGGCGGTGCCGGCAGGTCGCGGCTCGGCACGTCGCGGCGCCCGCCACCGGAGCGGGCCGGCACCGGGAGGGTCCACGCCGGGGCGGCGGACCGGGGCGCGAGTCGCCTAGCGCGCCGCGGCTGCCATCGCGTCGACCAGCCGGGTGGTGGGGCCGGCGAGGTTCCACTGCTGGGCCAACTTCAGCAGGCCCTCGGGGTCGGCCGGCGCGCCGGGTAGGACGGTGTCGAACTCCGGGATCGGGGCGTCGCGGGCCACCTCGACGACCTTCGGCGCCACGGCGAGGTAGGGGCCGGCCGAGGCGAGCTTGGCGCGCAGCCCGGCGGCGAAGCCGGCCGCGGGGTCGTCCAGGGCGGCCAGCACGCCGGCCAGGCTGCCGTACCGGTCGATGAGCCGGGCCGCGGTCTTCTCGCCCACCCCGGGCACCCCGGGCAGCCCGTCGCTGGGGTCTCCGCGCAGCGCCGCGAAGTCGGCGTACCCGGCGGCCGGCACCCCGTACCGGGTGCGCACCACCGCGTCGTCGAACACCTCCAGCTTGGCCACGCCCCGGCCGCAGTACAGCACCCGGATCGGGACCTCGTCGTCGACCAGCTGGAACAGGTCCCGGTCGCCGGAGGCCACCTCGACCGGGCCGGGCTCGCGGGCGGCCAGGGTGCCCAGCACGTCGTCGGCCTCGTACCCGGCGGCCCCGACGGCCGGAATGCCCAGCGCGGCCAGCGCCTCGAGGATCACCGGTACCTGGCCGACCAGCCCGTCGGGCACCTCCTCGCCGCCGGCCGGGGACAGCCGGTGCGCCTTGTACGACGGGATCAGCGCCACCCGCCAGTCGGGGCGCCAGCTCTCGTCCAGCGCGCAGACCAGCCGGTCGGGCCGGCGGGTGCGCACCAGGGTGGCGAGCATGTCCAGGAAGCCGCGCACGGCGTTGACCGGGGTGCCGTCCGGGGCGCGGGCGGCGGACTCGGGTACGCCGTGATAGGCGCGGAAGTACAGGCTGGCCGAGTCGATCAGCAGCAGAGGCCGGGGCACGGGTACAGCGTAGAGCCTGGGCTGCCGCCGCGCCCCAAACGGGCGTTAAGCTAATTGCCGACCCTGGACGCCGGCGTCCGCGATCAACGGGCGGCGGCGCGATTCCAACAACCCACGGAGTTGATGCCGCTGTGAGCGCCGAGCTTGCGGGCCGGCGGACGGACCCCGGGCGGCCCACCGGCGCGGTGCCCCGGGTGCTTCCGACCGAGGAAGCCTATGACCTGCTCGAACTGACCCAGGAGATCGCCGACCGGGAGTTGGCGCCGCGGGTCGCGGACTTCGAGGCGCGGGGTGAGTTCCCCCGCGAGATCATGCGCGTATTGGGCCGCGCCGGGCTGCTCGGGCTGCCCTACCCGGTCGAGTACGGCGGCGGTGGCCAGCCGTACGAGGTCTACCTGCAGGTCCTCGAACTGCTGGCGGCGCGGTGGCTGGCGGTGGCGGAGGCGGTCAGCGTACACACGCTGGCCTGCTACCCGGTCGCCGCGTTCGGCACCGACGAGCAGCGCAAGCGCCTGCTGCCCGAGTTGGTGGGCGGCGAGACGCTCGGGGCATACTGCCTGTCCGAGCCGGCCGGCGGCTCCGACCCGGCGGCGATGACCACCCGGGCGCGGCGCGACGGCGACGGGTACGTGATCAACGGGACCAAAGCCTGGATCACCCACGCCGGCCAGGCCGACTTCTACAACGTGTTCTGCCGCACCGGCGGGCCGGGCGCCGCCGGCATCTCCTGCCTGCTGGTCGACGCGGGTACGCCGGGCCTCGCGCCGCAGGCGCGCGAGCGCACCATGGGCCTGCGCTCCTCGCCGGTGGCCCAGGTGGTGCTGGACGAGGTCCGGGCGCCGGGCGACCGGCTGGTCGGCGAGGAGGGCTCCGGGTTCCGGATCGCCATGCGGGCGCTGGACTCGGGCCGGCTGGGCATCGCGGCCTGCGCGGTCGGGCTGGCCCAGGCGGCGCTGGACTACGCGGCCGGCTACGCCCGGGAGCGGGAGCAGTTCGGGCAGCGCATCGTCGACTTCCAGGGGCTGGGCTTCCTGCTGGCCGACATGGCCACGGCGGTGTCCGCGGCCCGGGCGCTGGTGCTCGCGGCGGCCCGGCTGCGCGACGCCAACCTGCCGTACGGGGTGGAGGCGGCCAAGGCCAAGCTGTTCGCCACGGACGCGGCCATGCGGGTGACCACCGACGCGGTGCAGGTGCTGGGCGGGTACGGGTACGTGTCCGACCATCCGGTGGAGCGGTACATGCGCGAGGCGAAGGTGCTGCAGATCGTCGAGGGGACCAACCAGATCCAGCGACTGGTGATCTCGAGGGACCTGGCGCGCGGCTGAGCCGTCGCACCGATGCGGCGCCGGGGTGGCTCCGGCGCCGCACGGGTGAGTCAGGGGCCAGGTCCGTGGCCTGTTGCGAGGCGTCGACCTACTGCCCGGCGGTGGTCTGGGCCAGCGACTGGGCGAGGTTGACCGCCCGGGTCGTGGTCAGCGCGGTCGCGGTCAGCGCCACCTGGTCGGGGGGCAGCGTCCCGTTGTTGCTGGTGTGCGAGCCGCCGTACGGGTTGCCGCTGACGAACTGGCCGGGCTCGGTGTACCCGGGGGTGATCACGATGCCGCCCCAGTGGTACACCGTGTTGAACAGGGCCAGCAGGGTGGACTCCTGGCCGCCGTGCGCGGTGGCGGTGGAGCAGAACCCGGAGTAGACCTTGTTGGCCAGCTTGCCCTGCGCCCACATCGACCCGGTCGTGTCGATGAACTGCTTGAGCTGGGCGGCGACGTTGCCGTACCGGGTCGGTGTGCCGAAGATGACCGCCTGGGCCCAGTCGAGATCGTCCAGGGTGGCCTCCGGTACCTCCTGGGTGGCCAGCCGGTGCGCGGCCCAGCCCTCGTTGGACGAGACCGCCTCGTCGGGGGCCAGTTCGCGCACCTTGCGCAGGCGCACCTCGGCACCCGCCTTCTGGGCGGCCTCCTGCGCCGCCAGCGCCATCTGGTAGGTGATGCCGGTGGCCGAGTAGTAGATGATTGCCGCGTTGACCTTCATGGCGCCGCCACATACCCTCGGCCACCGCCGTCAAACCGTAGCCAGACCGCTACCGTCCGTTCGGGTTCCGGGCTGGTGGGGTGCGCCGGAGTCGGACGGCTCGGCGGTCAGCGGGGTGGCCAGGTCCTCCAGGCTGCGCCGCTCGGCCTTGACGCCGATGGCGGCCTCCACCAGCCCGGCGAGGATCATCAGGATGGCGCCGACGGTGAACGCCAGCACGGTGTCGCCGACCTTTCCGGTGCCCACGAGCTTGGCGAACAGCAGCGGCCCGGTGATCCCGCCGGCGGCCGTACCGACGGCGTAGAACACCGCGATGGCCAGTGCCCGGGTCTCCATCGGGAAGACCTCGCTGACGGTCAGGTAGGCGGCGCTGGCCCCGGCCGAGGCGAAGAACAGCACCACGCACCAGCACAGGGTCAGGGACAGGGCGCCGAGTACGCCGGTGTGGAACAGCCAGGCGGTGCCCAGCAGCAGCAGGCCGGACAGCAGGTAGCTACCGGCGATCATGGGACGGCGCCCGACGGTGTCGAACAGGGGCCCGAGCAGCAGTGGCCCGAGCAGGTTGCCGCCGGCGATCATCAGGTAGTACCAGCCGGTCGAACCGGAGGGCACCTTGAAGAACGTCTCCAGGATCTGGGCGAAGCCGAAGGTGACCGCGTTGTAGAGGAACGCCTGCCCGATGAACAGCGACAGCCCCAGGATCGAGCGCTTGGGGTACCGGGCGAACAGGGTGCGCACGATCGTCCACAGTCCGATGGAGCGGCGCTGGCGGATGCTGATGAAGCGGTCCGGCTTCTCGAGCCGCTCGCCGGTCTGCTGTTCGATCCGCTGCTCGATGCCGCCGACCAGTTCCTCCGCCTCGCGGCCCCGGCCGTGGATGAACAGCCAGCGGGGGCTCTCCGGCACGTTGCGGCGCACCAGCAGGATCACCAGGCCGAGTACGACGCCCAGGCCGAACGCCAGCCGCCAACCGACGTTGACCGGGAAGTCGTTGAGTACCGGGATGGTCACCACGGCGCCGATCGCCGCGCCGAGCCAGAACGTGCCGTTGATGGCCAGGTCGACCCGGCCGCGGTGGCGGGCCGGGATGAGCTCGTCGATGGCCGAGTTGATCGCCGCGTACTCGCCGCCGATGCCCAGGCCGGTGAGGAACCGGAACAGGAAGAACCACCAGGAGCTGAACGACAGCGCGGTGGCCGCGGTGGCCGCCAGGTACACGCCCAGCGTGATCATGAACAGCTTCTTGCGGCCGAACCGGTCGGTCAGCCAGCCGAAGAACAGCGCCCCGACGCACGCACCGGCCACATAGGACGCCGCGCCGAAGCCGCTGACCTGGCTGGCCGTGATGTGCACGCCGCTGCCGGCCTTGGCCAGCTGCCCGGACAGGTTGCCGACGATGGTGACCTCGAGCCCGTCCAGGATCCAGACGGTGCCGAGCCCGATGATGATTAACCAGTGCCAGCGGGCCCAGGGCAGGCGGTCCAGCCTGGCCGGGACGTCGGTCCGGACGATTTCCCCGTTCGCCGTCGCATCGCTGTTCGCCGCATCGCTGTTCGCCGTATCGACCATGTCACGCTCCCCATGTCATGCCGCGGCCGTAGCCGATCTTTGGCTTCCCGATGCCGCGAATCGGCAAACCAGGAGGTCGGCGGCTGGCGGAGGCGGGCGCCGCCGGGGGGCGTCCGCGCGGCGGCGCGGGGGCGGGTAGGTTCTTCGCCGTGGAGGCGATCGACCGCGCGATTCTGACCGCGCTGTCCGGGGACGGCCGGCTGTCGTACACCGACCTGGCCGAGCGGGTCGGGCTGTCGGTGTCGGCGGTGCACCAGCGAGTCCGCCGGCTGGAGCAGCGCGGCGTGATCAAGGGGTACGCGGCGCGGATCGACTATGAGGCCATCGGGCTGCCGCTGACCGCGTTCGTGGCGATCCGGCCGATCGACCCGGCGGCGCCCGACGACGCGCCGGAGCGGCTGTCCGGGCTGCCCGAGATCGAGTCCTGCTACTCGGTCGCGGGGGAGGACTTCTACCTGCTGCTGGTGCGGGTCAAGAGCCCGAGCGACCTGGAGCGGCTGCTGCAGGAGATCCGCACCGCGGTGAACGTGACCACCCGCACGACGGTGGTGCTGTCCACGCCGTACGAGGGCCGGGCCGCGCCGGTCGGCCGGTAGTTCGCGGCGGGCCCAGGCCGAGGTCTCAGGCGGCGCCGACCGGCGCGTTCCAGAGCACGATCGCGGGCAGGTGGTGCTCGAAGCCGAGCGCCGAGACGGTGGCGGTGCTCAGCAGCAGGCCGGCGCCGTGCGAGGCGTCCAGGCCGATCCAGCGGGCGCCGCACACCCGCAGCGAGTGGCCGTGCCCGACGAGTACCACGTCGTCGTCCCCGGCCGCCAGCTCGCGGGCCCGGGCCAGGGCCCGGTCCATCCTCGCGCCGACCTGCTCCGGCGACTCGCCCTCGGGGCAGCCGTCGCGCCACAGGCTCCAGTCGGGGCGCCCCTCGTGGATCTGCTTCGAGGTGATCCCCTCGTACGCGCCGTAGTTCCACTCGGCCAGGTCGTCGGAGGTCTCGGTGACCGTCAGCCCGGCCAGTTCGGCGGTGCGCCGCGCTCGGCGTAGCGGGCTGGACAGCACGGCGCCGATCCGCCGGCCGGCAAGCCCCGGGCGCAGGGCCTCGGCCTCCCGTTCGCCATCGGGCGTCAGGGGCAGGTCGGTGTACGACGTGTGCCGCCCGTTCGCGCTCCACTCGGTCTGGCCGTGCCGGATCAAAATGATGTCACCCACGTCGTCCATTGTCGGATACCGGCAAATCTGGCGTCGGCGAGAGGCCCCCTCTTGTGACACAGGCGATAGCCGTTAGGCTAACATTGTTAGCCGTACCGGATCTCTGGAGGAGTGCGGATGCCTCGGCGCGCAGGCCTGACCGTGGACAAGGTAGTGGAGCTGGGGCTGTCGATCGTGGATCAGTCGGGCCTGGACGGGTTGACGCTGGCCCGGGTGGCCGAGGCGGCGGGGGTGGCCACGCCGTCGCTGTACAAGCACGTGGCCGGGCTGCCGGATCTGCGTGAGCGGGTGGCCGGCGAGGGGATCGCGGGCCTGTCGGACCGGGTCCGTCAGGCGGTGATCGGGGTGTCCGGCGACGAGGCGGTGCGGGCGTTGATGGGGGCGTACCGGGCGTACCTGGTGGAGTTCCCGAACCGGGCGGGACTGCTGGTCGCGCCGCCCCCGGCGGCCGGACGCCGGGAGGACCTGCTCGCCGTCGTGCTCGCGGTGCTGAGGGGCTACCGGCTGGAGGGGGCGGAGGCGATCCACGCGGCCAGAATCCTGCGCTCCAGCGTGCACGGCTTCGCGGTGCTGGAGGCGGCCGGCGGGTTCGGGTACCGGGAGGATCTGGACGAGAGCTTCGGCCGGCTGGTCGATGTCGTGGTCGCCGGACTGCGCTCCGGCGCCTGATCGATCACAACCTAGCGTCCTAGGATGCCGTAGGGAGTGTGACCCCGATGTCCACCGACCTCAAAGGTCAAAAGCAAAAAGGAGTTTCACCGAAACACCCTGAGGCCCGGCCAGATCGGCCGGGCCTCAGGGGCTGGGAAAAGGTTGGGTCGACCCGACCGGGTCAGTCGACGTGACACTCCTGCTTGCGCCACCACCGTTGCCCGGACGGGGGCAGGGTGTCGATCGGGTCGTAGTAGGGATACCGACGGACGAGCGCGTCGGCGTCGTCGCGCTCGATCGAGGTGCGGTAGTTCTTCGTCCAGTACGAGATGCCGTGCTCCCGGTCGTACTCGGTGAGCATGTGTACCCAGCGCTTACCGACGAAGGGTACGTCGCACACGATGCGCGGGGTGGCGTATCCGGGCAGGTATCCCATGATGTCGTGCTGGAGGTCCTGCGCCTGCCACACGGCGACCCGCCAGTGCTCGGCGCCGGGGATCATGTCGCACATGTAGAAGTAGTACGGCAGGATGCCGGCCTCGCCCTGCAGCGCGAAGCACAGTTCGAGCAGGTCGAGGCCGCTGGCGTTGACCCCGCGCAGGAGCACGCCCTGGTTGCGCACGTCGCGCACGCCGACCTGCCGGGCGGTCTGCGCGGCGCGGGCGACCAGCGGGGTCAGCGAGTTGACGTGGTTGATGTGGGTGTGGATGGCGAGGTTGACGCCACGCTGGGCGGCGATGGTGGCGACCCGGCCGAGGCCCTCGACGACGTCGGGTTGCAGCCAGTGCTGGGGTAGGCCCATGAGCGCCTTGGTGGCCAGGCGGATGTCGCGGACGGTGTCGATGGCCAGCAGCCGGGTGAGGAAGGTTTCCAGGTGACGCCAGGGCACGTTGGCGACGTCGCCGCCGGAGACGACGACGTCGCGGACTCCGGGGTGGGTGCGCAGGTAGCTGATGATTCCGTCGTACCGGTCGGTGGGGCGTGGGGTCAGCCGCAGCTTCTTGACCGCCGGGGTGGAGTTGCCGACCAGGTCCATGCGGGTGCAGTGGCCGCAGTACTGGGGGCAGGTGGAGAGCAGTTCGGCGAGCACCTTGGTGGGGTAGCGGTGGGTGAGCCCTTCGGCGACCCACATGTCGTGCTCGTGCAGGGAGTCGCGGGTGGCGTAGGGGTGGCTGGGCCAGTCGGTGCGCCGGTCGGAGGCGACGGGCAGCATGTAGCGGCGCACGGGGTCGGCGTAGAGCCGGTGGATGTCGGGGACGGTGTGGGGCACCATGGTGTTGATCATCTGGGGTGGTACCAGCATGGACATGGTGGCGTTGGTGCGCTGGTCGGCTTCCAGGTCGGCGTAGAACCGTTCCTCGATCAGGTCGCCGTAGACGTCGCGCAGGCCGCGGACGCTCTTGACGCAGTGGGCGCGTTGCCACTGGGCGGATTCCCATTCCTGCCGGGTGACGTGGCGCCAGCCGGGCAGTCGGGTCCAGTCGGGTTCGACGAGTTCGCGGCGGCGGTACTCGTGGGGTTGGCCGGCGCCGGAGCTCGCCGGGGCGGGGCGGGGTGGAGCGATCACGGCTGTCGGTGAGTGGGTGATGGCCACGGTGCCTCCCTCGACTTGGCCCGGTTGACCAGACGGAGGTGGAAGATATCCTGTTACCACTTCAAGGTACAGGAAGTCTTTTCGTTTGTGACGATCGTGCGGCAAAGTTTCGGACGCTCGGCGCGGATTTGAGATGATCGGCGCCCATCGTGGCGACGTTCGAGGGGCGGCGGAATGACCTCAGCTATCGGGTTGCATCGGGTGATCGAGCCGGCGGGCGTGTTGCCGCAGGCGGCGAGCCGGTTGGACGCGTCGCCGGCGGTCGGCCGGGACGAGGTGCGGGTCGCGGTGGAGCGGCTCAATCTGGACGCGGCCAGTTTCCGGCAGTTGTCGGAGAAGCACGGTGGCGACGGTGACGCGGTGCGGGCGGAGGTGCTGGAGATCATCACCTCACGGGGCAAGATGCACAATCCGGTGACCGGCTCGGGCGGCATGCTGATCGGCACGGTGCAGGAGGTCGGGCCGGATTCGCCGCTGGGACTGGTGCCGGGCGACCGGGTGGCCACGCTGGTGTCGCTGACGTTGACGCCGCTGGTGGTCGGCGACGGGCTGGTCGGATGGGACGGCCTGACGGAGCAGGTGCCGTGCAGTGGTCACGCGATCCTGTTCGGCCGGTCGGTGGCGGCGGTGCTGCCGGCGGATCTGGACGCCGCGTTGGCGCTGGCGGTGTTGGACGTGTGTGGGGCGCCGGCGTTGACGGCACGGGTGGTGGCCGGGTATGAGCGGCCTCGGGTGGCGGTGCTGGGCGGGGCGGGTAAGAGCGGGTGCCTGTCGCTGGCGGCGGCGCGGCGGGCGGGTGCGGCGCTGACCGTGGGCGTGGTGCCGGATGAGCGTGAGGCGGGGTTGCTGCGCGGGTCGGGGTTGGCGGATCGGGTGGTGGTGGCCGATGCCCGGGATCCGGTGGGCCTGGCCGCGGCGGTCGGCGAGCCGGTGGATGTGGTGGTGGTGTGCGTGGACGTGCCGGGCTGCGAGCACGGGGCGGTGCTGGCCGCCGCGGCGGGGGGCACGGTGGTGTTCTTCAGCATGGCGACGTCGTTCTCGGCGGCGGCGTTGGGCGCGGAGGGGTTGGCGGCGGACGTGACGATGCTGATCGGGAACGGGTACGTGCCGGGTCATGCGGGGTACGCGCTGGAGCTGGTGCGTACGGTGCCGGGGGTGGCGGGGTTGTTCGGGCGGCGGTTGTGGCCGGATCGGGTGCCGGTCGGGTTCGGCGCGCCGGTGGGGGGTTGCGTCGTTGGTTCGCCGGCGGCGTCAGACTGATGGGTATGACCCCAAGTACCTTGTACCGCAACGGCCGTGTCTACAGTCCGGCCGATCCTCGGGCTACCGCTGTGTTGGTGCGCGATGGGCGCATCGCCTGGTTGGGTGAGGCCGGTGACGAGCCGTCCGCCGATCGGGTGGTTGATCTGGCCGGTTCGCTGGTCACTCCGGCGTTCGTGGACGCGCATGTGCATGCCACCAGTACCGGGATGGCGCTGTTGGGCCTTGATCTGTCGGGGGTGTCCTCGGCGGCGGAGGTGTTGCGCCGGGTGTCGGAGTTCGCGGCGGGGTTGCCGGGTGATGCCGTGGTGATCGGGCACGGTTGGGACGAGTCGGGGTGGCCGGTGCGGGAGCCTCCCTCGGCGCCGGAGTTGGATCGGGCGGCGGGTGGTCGGCGGGTGTACCTGTCGCAGGCCAGTGTGCATTCGGCGGTGGTGTCGACGGCGTTGTTGGCGGTGGCGGACCCGTCCTTGCTGGGTTGGAACGCGCGGGGGTGGTTGCGTCAGGACGCGCATCACGCGGTGCGTGAGGTGGCGTTGGGTTCGTTGTCGGTGTCGGCGCGGCGGGAGGCGCAGACGGCGGCGTTGCGGCGGGCGGCGTCGTTGGGGATCGCGGCGGTGCATGAGTGCGGTGGGCCCGGTACCTCCAGTGAGGAGGATTTCACCAGCGTGTTGGCGTTGGGTGGGCGGGGTTTGCCGGAGGTGTACGGGTACTGGGGGGAGTTGGGCGCGGCCGGTAAGGCGCGGGAGTTGGGTGCGGTGGGTGCCGGTGGTGATCTGTACGCGGACGGGGCGCTGGGGTCGCAGACGGCGCATCTGCGGGTGCGGTACGTGGACGCGGACACGTGCGGGCATGGGTACCTGACGGCGGATCAGGTCGCGGGGCATCTGGTGGACTGCACGCGGCTGGGGGTGCAGGGCGGGTTCCACGCGATCGGGGATCGGGCGATCGCGACGGTGCTGGCGGGTTTCGGGTTGGCGGCGGCGCAGGTGGGGGTGGACGCGATCCGGGAGGCTCGGCACCGGGTGGAGCATGTGGAGATCGTGGACAAGCAGCTGATCGCGGGGTTGGTGTCGTTCGGGGTGGTGGCCAGCATGCAGCCGGCGTTCGACCGGTTGTGGGGCGGGGAGCATGGGATGTACGCGCAGCGGTTGGGGGCTGCCCGGTCGATGGCGGCGAATCCGATCGGGGCGTTGGCGGGGGTGGGGGTGTCGTTGGCTTTCGGTTCGGATTCGCCGGTGACGCCGTTGGATCCGTGGGGGACGGTGCGGGCGGCGATGCTTCATCACAACCCGGTGTACCGGGTGGGGGTGCGTACGGCGTTCGCGGCGCATACCCGGGGTGGTTGGCGGGCGGTGCGCCGGGATGAGGACGGTGTGCTGTCACCGGGTGCGCCGGCCACGTTCGCGGTGTGGGACGCGGCGGGGGTGTCCGGCGGGTTGCCGGCGTTGCTGAGTTCGCAGGCGGAGGAGCCGGAGCCGGCGTTGCCGGTGTGCCGCCGGACGGTGCTACGCGGTGAGGTGATCTTCGATGGCGAGCAAGCTTGATCTGGATCGGGCGCAGGTGCGCCTGGCCCGGCAGTTGGCGCGGCGGGCCGGTCGGCCGGTGGTCGAGTTGGCCCGGGGGCATACGACGGTCGCGGTGGAGCGGGCCGTGTTGCGTCTGGCCGGGGTGGCGGGGGCCGATCCGGATGGCATTCCGTGGGTGAACCGGCTGGTCGACGCGGTGGTCGCGGATGTGGGGTTGGGGCATGGGGTGGCGGTGCCGGCGTTTCACGCGCTGGCGTCGTCGGGCATGGATGATCTGACGTTGCTGGCGCAGAAGGCGGCGGCGGGGTCGGTGCGGTTCGAGGTGCCGTCGGGGTCGGCGGCCACGGCGGCGCGGCGTTCGGCGCGGCGTTCGGTGGCGCGGGGGTTCCGGCAGATCGATCGGCGTCGGGCGGAGCGGGAGCGGTTGATCGCCCGGTTCGGGGCGGCCGGCCCGGGTCACGGCTCGCCTGGCGCTGCGCCGGGCGGGTCGAGCCGGCCGTGGATTTATCTGATCGTGGCGACGGGCGACATTTACGAGGACATTCCGCAGGCGCAGGCGGCGGCCCGGGCCGGGGCGGATGTGATAGCGGTGATCCGGTCGACGGGGCAGTCGTTGCTGGATTATGTGCCGGAGGGGGCGACCCGGGAGGGGTTCGCGGGTACGTACGCGACGCAGGAGAATTTCCGGCTGATGCGGGCGGCGTTGGATGAGACGTCGCGGGAGTTGGGCCGGTATGTGCGGTTGACGAATTACGCGTCGGGGCTGTGCATGCCGGAGATCGCGACGTTGGCCGGGTTGGAACGGCTGGACATGATGTTGAACGACAGCATGTACGGCATTTTGTTCCGCGATATCAATCCGGTGCGCACGTTCGTGGATCAGCGGTTTTCCCGGCAGGTCCATGCCCGGGCGGGGATCATCATCAACACCGGTGAGGACAATTATCTGACCACCGCGGACGCGGTGGATGAGGCGCACACGGTGACGGTGTCGCAGCTGCTGAACGAGTACTTCGCCAAGGAGGCGGGGTTGGCGGATTGGCAGTTGGGGTTGGGGCACGCGTTCGAGATCAACCCGGAGGTGCCGGATTCGTTCCGGTTGGAGTTGGCGCACGCGTTGCTGGCCCGGGAGTTGTTCCCGAAGGCGCCGTTGAAGTGGATGCCGCCGACCAAGCACATGACCGGGGACGTGTTCCGGGGCAATTTGCTGGACGGTTTCTTCAATCTGTGCGGGGTGCTGACGGGTCAGAGCATTCTGCTGGTGGGGATGATGACCGAGGCGGTGGTGACGCCGTGGTTGTCGGATCGGGACACGGCGCTGTCCAATGTGCGGTACGTGCTGGGGGCGTGTGGCGGCCTGGGTGAGGATTTCGTGCCGGCACCCGGCGGGTTCGTGCAGCGGCGGGCGCGGCTGGTGCTGGAGGAGTCGGTGGCGTTGCTGCGCCGCATCGTCGATGACGGGCTGCTGGAGGCGATCGGGGCGGGCACGTTCGGCATCATGCGGCGCCCGGCCGATGGTGGGCGCGGCCTTGACGGGGTGGCTCGGCACGAGGCGGACTACTTCAATCCGGCGACGGAGATCCTGGAGGGTCGATGAGTTCGGGTACTGTCGTGCGGCCGTACGGGGACACCACCGGTGACGGGATGGTGCAGTTGTCGTTCACCCTGCCGGTGGTGTGTGACCGGCGGGCGGAGGGTGCGGCGCTGCAGCTGGCCGGCAAGATGGGCATGGATCCGGCGATGGTGGTGCATTCCCGGCCGATCGGCGAGGGGTTCACGTTCTTCGTGGTGTACGGGCGGGTGAGTCACCTGGTGGACCTGTCCGAGGTGCGGGTGGCGGAGCGGGATTTCCCGGTGCTGCCGGCGAAGGAGATCAACGCTGTGGTGCGGCGGCGGTTGCGTCGCAAGCTGGTGGTGGTGGGTGCCTGCATCGGCACGGACGCGCACACGGTGGGCATCGACGCGATCCTCAACGTGAAGGGCATCGCCGGGGAGAAGGGGCTGGAGTCGTATCCGGAGTTCCGGGTGGTGAACCTGGGCGCCCAGGTCGGGGTGGCGGATCTGGTGGAGCGGGCGGTGACGGAGCGGGCCGACGCGGTGCTGGTGTCGCAGGTGGTCACGCAGCGGGACGCGCACCTGCACAACACTCGGCAGATGTCGGCGGCGTTCCGGGAGGCGTTGCCGGCCGGTCGGCGCCCGTTGCTGGTGGTGGGCGGCCCCCGGTTCGATGAGTTGATGGCCGAGCAGTTGGGGGTGAGCCGGATCTTCGGGCGTGGTACGACGCCGCGGGAGGTGGCCAGTTACCTGGTGCATGAGCTGACCGGTGCGGGGGTGGCCGGGTGAGCGTCGGGTTGACGGTGACGCACCGCCGGTACGTGCCGTACGGGCACGCGCATTACGCGGGTGGCCTGGTGGACGGGGCGTACGCGTTGGGCCTGTTCGGGGATGTGGCCACGGAGTTGTGTATCCGCACCGACGGGGATGAGGGCCTGTTCGCCGGGTATTCGGCGGTGCGGTTCGTGGCGCCGGTGCGGGCCGGTGACGTGGTGGAGGCGACGGGCCGGGTGGTGCGGGTGGGTACCCGCAGCCGGACGGTCGAGTTCGTGTTGACGGTGGTGTGTCGGGGCCGGCCGGATCGGCGGGAGTCGGCCGCCGAGGTGTTGGATCCGCCGCTGGTGGCGGTGGAGGCGACCGGCACCGTCGTGGTGCCGTGAGTCGGGTGCCGGCCGCCCGGCCGGCCGGTTCGGGTCGGGGTGGCGGGGCGGCGCGGCCCGCGCCGGTGGTCGAGCGTGCCGCGCGTCGGGCCGGGCCGCGGTTGGTGGTCTGCGCGGATGTCGGGTCGACGTTCACCAAGGTGGTGGTGGTCGACCTGGCCGGCGGGGCGCTGGTCGGGGCGGCGGCGCATCGGACGACGGCGGACACGGATGTGCTGGACGGGTTGGCCGCGGCGGTGTCCGCGGCCGGCGGTGACGGGTACCCGCTGCGGGTGTGTTCGAGCGCGGGTGGCGGGCTGCGGTTGGCGGTGGTCGGGTACGAGCGGTTGGTGACCGCGTCGGCGGGTGAGCGGGTCGGGTTGTCGGCCGGTGCCCGGGTGGTGCGGGTGTGCGCCGGGCCGCTGGACGCGTCGGGGGTGGCGGGGCTGGTCGAGGCGCGCCCGGATGTGGTGCTGCTGGTGGGTGGCACGGATGGCGGCGACGCGCAGGTGTTGACGCACAACGCGGCCCGGCTGGCCCGGATGCGGCCACGGGTGCCGGTGGTGGCGGCGGGCAACGCGGAGGCCCGGGACGAGGTGGTGGGGCGGTTGACGGCGGCGGGGGTGCCGGTGGTCGCGGCCGGCAACGTGTTGCCGCGCATCGGGGTGCTGGACGCGGGGCCGGCGCGGGCCGCGATTCGGGAGGTGTTCCTGCGGCATGTGATCGGCGGCAAGCGGTTGTCGCGGGGTCGGCGGTTCGCGTCGCTGGTGCGGGGCGCCACGCCGGAGGTGGTGCTGGGCGGGGTGGAGTTGCTGGGCGAAACGTTGGACGGGGACCTGGCGGTGGTGGACGTGGGTGGGGCGACCACGGACGTGTACTCGGTGCTGGCGCCGGATGAGGGCGGGGCGGCGCGGGAGGTGGCCGGGACGCTGTGGCGTGGCCGGACGGTGGAGGGTGACCTGGGCATGCGGGTCGGTGCCGCCGGGGTGGTGGAGGCCGCCGCCGGGCAGCGGTTGCTGGCCGATGGTGAGCGTGAGGTGCTGGCTGCGGCGGCGGCGGCGCGGGTGGCCGATGCGGGGCTGTTACCGGTGGACGCGGCGGGTTGGGCGGTGGACGCCCGGTTGGCGGGGTTGGCGACCACGGTGGCGCTGCGCCGCCATGCCCGGCCGGGACCGGATGGTGGGACGGGTCGGGACCTTCGCGGGGTGCGGCTGCTGATCGGTTCGGGTGGGGTGCTGCGGCACGGTCCGCCGGGGTTGGCGGGGCGGGTCCTGGCCGAGGCGTTGGGCGACCATGGGGGCGGGTGGGCGCCGCCCCGGTCGGCGCAGGTCGTGGTGGACGTCGACGGGGTGTTGGCCGCGGCCGGGTTGCTGGCGGCGGACCATCCGGACGCGGCGGCGGGGTTGCTGCGTTCACGGCTGTCCGGGGTGCGGTTCGCGGCGCGGTAGCGCGTGGGCGGGTCGACACGCCAGCCGCGACACGCCGGGTGGTCGTGCCTGATCCGAGGGGACCCGTTGACAGGCTCCGGGGGGCAGCGCGTACCGTCATCTGGTCCTACTTCGGGGAGCGACAAGGTGCGTGTCGTCCCTTCGTCCGCTGGTCGAGCGGTGGCGAACCAGCCGCCGCGGCGGCCAGGCCCAGCGGGCGGGGGTTTGGCGGGGCGACACGCGTCTGTTGTCGCATCGGTGGTACGGGCAGGGGGTTAAACGCGGCCAGTAGACAACGGTCAGGTGCGGGCGGCCAGCTCGTATCGGATCGGTCCGAAGGTCGCGGGGGATCGTAGCTGCCGCACCGGCCTGGGAGGGCCTGGGAGCACGGGGCGCGGCCAGTGGCCGCGCCCCGATTCCTTTGCCCGGCTCTTGCCTGTCTTCTCCTCTTTCGCCCCTGACACCCCGATCAGTGCCTGTTTCGCGGCGGGTGTCCTGGTTCGGCGGGCCGTTAGTGATCCAGATCGGTGACTCCGCTCGGCGTCCTTTGAGCGAGATGGGGCACAGTAGACGGGTGGTGAACGCATGACGGCGATCGAGGCGATCGGTGAGCCCGCCCCCCAACCGGCCGGTGAGCCGCCGGCCCCGCAGCAGACCGGCGAGCCGGCGCGCGAGGCTGCCGCCTCCGAGGCTCAGATGTCCGAACCGGCCCTGACCGGGGACGCGGCCGGGCCGGCGGCGACCGGTCGGGGTGGCGTGCCGCTGTGGGTCGGGGTGGTCCTGGCGCTGGCCGCCGGCGGGGCGATGCTGCTGTCCTTCCCGCCGTACGGCCAGTGGTGGCTGGCGCCGGTCGGGGTCGGCCTGCTCGCGGTGGCGGTGCACCGCCGCCGGTTGCGTGCCGGTGCCGGCCTGGGGGCGCTGGCCGGGGCGGCGCTGTTCGCGCCGCTGCTGGACTGGACCCACATCGTGGGCGGGGTGGCCCCGTGGCTGCTGTTGGCGGCCTCGCAGGCCGGGTACCTGGCGGTGCTGGGGCTCGCGGCGGCGTGGTGCGGCCCGCTGATCGACCGGCACCGGTGGGTGTGGCCGCTGGTGACGGCCACCCTGTGGGTGGGCCAGGAGGCGCTGCGCGACCGGGAGCCGTTCGGTGGCTTCCCCTGGGGGCGCCTGGCGTTCAGCCAGGGCGACTCGGCGCTGCTGAGGTTCGCCGCCCTCGGCGGCGCCCCGCTGGTCACGTTCGCGGTGGCGCTGTGCGGCGGGTTGCTGGCCGCGGCGGTGTGGCGGCCGTGGCGGTCGCTGCCGCGGCGGGGCCGGATCCTGGGCGGGGCGGCCGCGCTGGGCGCCGTGCTGGTGGTGCTGGCCGGGCTGGTGGTGCCGCTGACCCAGCCGAACGGCAAGACGCTGACGGTCGCGGTGATCCAGGGCAACGTGCCCCGGTTGGGGCTGGACTTCAACGCCCAGCGCCGGGCGGTGCTCGACGACCACGCCAACGCCACTCTGAAGCTGGCTCAGCGGGTCGCGGCGGGCACCGCGAAGCAGCCGGACATCGTGATCTGGCCGGAGAACTCCAGCGACATCGACCCGCTGATCCCGCAGGACGCGGACGCCCGGGCGGAGATCAACGAGGCGGCCACCGAGATCAAGGCGCCGATCCTGGTCGGCGCGGTGCTGGAGGGGCCGGGGCAGAACCTGCGCAACGCCGGGATCGTCTGGCAGCCGGGTACCGGCCCGGTCACCCCGTACTACGTCAAGCAGCACCCGGTCCCGTTCGCCGAGTACATGCCGATGCGCGGGCTGGCGCAGATGGTCAGTAGCCGCGCCGCCCTGGTCGGCAACTTCGTGCCCGGGCACCGTTCCGGGGTGTTGAACATGGGCCCGGCCACGGTCGGCGACGTGATCTGCTTCGAGATCGCCTACGACAACCTGGTCCGCTCGTCGGTCACCGGCGGCGGACAGCTGATCACGGTGCAGACCAACAACGCCGACTTCACCACGGCCGAGGCCCGCCAGCAGTTGGCCATGGTGCAGTTGCGGGCAGTGGAGCACGGCCGGGACGCGTTGATGGCCTCCACGGTGGGGGTCTCGGCGTTCGTCACGTCCGACGGCAAGGTGCACGACGCCACCCAGTTCAACACCGCGGCGGAATTGGTCCGCACGCTGCGGCTGGGGCAGGAGCAGACGCTGGCTACCCGGCTGGGCGCGGTGCCGGAGTTCGTGCTGGCCGGCGTGGCGGTGCTGCTGCTGGTAGCGGCCGGCGTGGTGCGCCGGGACCGCCGACGGGTCGCCCTGGCCGGCCGGTCGCTGGGCGACCAGGCCCGCTCCGACCAGGCCCGCTCCGACCGGGCCGGCTCCGATGAGGCCGAGCGGCCCGACGCGTTGGCGTGAGGGCGTGCCTGGTCGCGGGGAACGCGCACCGGCGTGCCATTGTTGAACGGGGGGTGGACGGCGTGAGCCGTCATTCGGCTCAGGGAGGCCGCTCATGCAGCGAGTTGTGGGTTTGGCCGCGATTGGCCTCATCGTCCTGATCGCTGCCGAGATTGTCGCTTTCGTACTGGTAGCGCATTGGCTCGGGGCCCTACTGGCGGTGGTTCTGCTGCTGGCCTTGTCGCTGGTGGGCGGCGGGCTGCTGCGCCGGGAGGGCGCGCGGGCCTGGCGGCGGCTGCGGGCCGCCGGCATGGACGGGCGGCCGATGGGCTCCGACGTCAGCCAGGGCCTGCTCGGCCTGCTCGGCGGGCTGCTGCTGGCGGTGCCCGGATTCATCACCGGCGTGCTGGGGTTGGCCCTGCTGGTGCCGCCGGTGCGCAGGCTGGCCGGGGTCGGGATGCAGCGGCTGGCCGAGCGCCAGCTGTCCTCGGCGGTGGCCGGTGACCTGTTCGGCCCCCGGCGGGTACGGGTACGCCCGGGGCAGCCGTTGCACGACCCGCAGCCCTCGGGCGCGCAGCGCGGCGCCCCGATCGAGGGCGAGATCATCGACCCCCGGTAAGAGCCCGCGCGGCGGGAGCGCCGCGGGCAAGCCTCGACCCCACGCTTGATCCATTCGGGCGCCTTCGGGGCACCGCACCGACGACGAGACCGCCGAGGTCGGCCGCCTGGGTGTCGGCCGACTGGCCCTGCGGTGAGGCCGGGCACGCCCGCCGACGCGCGGCTGGGGGGCGATCAAGGACCGTCCCTGACCGGGTCCTGCCGTAGCGTCGCGGGGGTGAGCGACGACATCGTGGAGTTGACCGTGGCCGACGAGCGGGCCTGGGGGCGGTGGCTGGGCGAACATCACGCCGACTCGGCCGGGGTGTGGTTGACGCTGGCCAAGCGGAACACGACCCGGCCCACCAGCCTGACCTACGACCAGGCGTTGGACGAGGCGCTGTGCCACGGCTGGATCGACAGCCAGGTCCGGCGGGGCGACGAGACCACTTACTGGCAGCGGTTCACCCCGCGCGGACCGCGTAGCCGCTGGTCGGCGCGCAACGTCGCGATGACCGCCCGGCTGATCGACGCGGGCCGGATGCGCCCGGCCGGCCTGGCGCAGATCGAGTTGGCCAAGGCCGACGGCCGGTGGGAGGCTGCCTACGCGGGGCCGGCCACCGCCGAGGTACCGGAGGACCTCGCCGCCGCGCTGGCCGCGTCACCCCGGGCCCAGGCGATGTTCGACATCCTCACCTCGCAGAACCGCTACTCGGTGCTGCACCGCGTCGAGGCCGCCAAGCGGGCCGATACCCGGGCCCGGCGCATCGCGCAGTTCGTCGACGCGCTGGCCCAGGGCCAGACGGTGCACCCGCAGAAACGCACCCTGGATGGCTGACCGGCACCACCGTGCCCCAACCGGGCAGGTGGGCACGAGGGGTCGTGGAGGGCACGAAGGGTGACTGAGGGCACGAAGGGTGGCTCAGGTCACGAGGGGTGAGTAAGGGCACGGAAAAGCCGCCTGGAGCCGATCGGCTCCAGGCGGCTTCGCGTGTCGCGCGATCCGCTCAGATCCGGCCGCGCCGGGTCCGTACCTCTTCCAGCCGCTCGGCCAGGATGTCCTCCAGCTCCGCGATGGAACGCCGCTCCAGCAGCATGTCCCAGTGGGTACGCGGCGGCTTGGCCTTCTTCTGCTCCGGCTCGCTACCATCGACCAGGCGTGCCACGGTTCCGTCGAACTTGCACTCCCAGGTCGTCGGCACCTCGGCGTCCACGGCGAACGGCACCTCGAACTGGTGCCCGCGGGCGCAGAGGTATTCGCGGGTCTGTCGCGGAGCCAGCTCGGTGTTGCGGTCGGACTCGTAGCTGACTGCTCCGAGGCGGCTTCCGCGCAGCATGCGCTCGCCCATGATCGGCCTTTCCCCTTTCGGGTCTGTTGAGTCGGTACAGGGTGTAACGATGCGCTCAGTCTGACGATTCCCCGTCTAATCGTCAGACCTGTCCAGCCTAGCCCGCGTCGGCCGGCTTCTCCCAGTCAGCGGGCGTCTCAAAGGATCTCTACGTGCCGGTGGGCGTCCTCGGCGATGTCCTGCCCGGCCAACTGCTGGCGCGCCCACAGCTGCGCGGCCACCGCCGGGCCCTCCTCACCCCGCCCAGCACCGTACGCAGCGTGTTCGGCCAGCAACGCCGCGCTCAGCAGGACGCCCAACCGCAGGGCCAGGCCGCGGGCCCCGGCCACCGTCGCCGGTGCGGTCGGGTCCTTCGCCGCGTACCCGATCTGGTCGCGCGCCTGCGCCAGGCCGGTTTCGAGGATCCCGGCCAGGCGGGGCAGTCGGATTCCCGTCAGTTGCGCCGCGGCACCCACCCGGCCGGTCAGCTGCTCGACGCCCTCGTCGCGGCTCAGCGCCCGCAGCACGTCCAGGGACAGCACGTTGGTGGTGCCCTCCCAGATCGGCAGGACCTGGGCGTCACGCAGCAGGCGCGGGATGCCGGTGTCCTCGACGAACCCGGCGCCACCGAAGCATTCGAGGTATTCGCTGGCCGAGGCGACGGCCAGCTTCCCGGTCAGCAGCTTGGCCAGCGGCGCGACCAGTCGCAGCTCCGCCTCGGCGGCCGCGTCGGCGGCCACCTCGACCCGGCCCAGCAGGGTGAACGCGTGCGCGGCCAGGGCGTACGCGGCCTGGGCGTGCACCGCGAGGGTGCCCAGCGTGGCGCGGTGCAGCGGGTTGCCCGACAGCTGCCCGCCGGCCACCCGCCGCGCGCCGGCGTAGGCCCGCGCGTAGTCCAGGCCCCTGCGCATGCCGGCGGCCGCGGCGGCGGCGTTGTGCACCCGGGTGACCACGACCAGGGTCATCATCCGGTGCAGGCCCCCCTCGCCGGGCTCGCCGAGCGGCAGCGCGGACGCGTCGGTCAGGCCGATCTCGGCGGTGGGCACGGCCCGGGTGCCGAGCTTGTCCTTGAGCCGGTGCAGCGTGATGCCGGGTGCCGGGCCGCCGTCGGGTCCGAAGCGGGGGATGAGGAACGGGGCGAGGTTGCGGCTGCCCGGGCCGGCGCCGGCCGGGCGGGCCAGCGCGACGGCCATCGCGGAGTCGGCGGCTGAGCAGAACCACTTCTCCCCGGTGACCCGCCAGCCGTCACCGTCCCGGCGGGCCGAGGTGTCGGAGCGGGAGATGTCGGAGCCGCCCTGCGCCTCGGTCATCCACTGCCCGCTGGTGATCGCGGTGTCCGGGTCGGTGGAGATCAGCCCAGGTAGCCAGGAGTCGCGGACCGAGGCGTCGACGTCGGGGCGGCTCAGCAGCGCGGCGGCGCCGTCGCTCATCGCCACCGGGCAGCTGAAGGTGGCCGACTCCGGGCCGTACAGGTGCAGCAGGGCGTGCTGCACAACCCTGGCGTGCACCCCGAAGGACTGTCTTGCTTCAGGCAAGTAAGGCGTGGCGACCAGGGCGTGGGCGGCGGCGGCGCGGCGCTGGGCCTGCCAGCCGGGCGACGTGTCGATCGCGTCGATCCGGGCGCCCCACGCATCGTAGCGGCGCAGCACCGGCGGGTGGGCCTCCGCTTCGGCGTGCGCGTCGCGCAGCGTCGAGACCACCTGGGCGCCCAGCGCGGCGAGGCGCCCGGCCGCCGCGGCGTGGCCGTCGGGACCGAGGATCCGGTCGAGGTGGGAGCGCAGGACGTGGTCGGAGGCGTACGGGTCGCCGAGGGCCGGTACCGGCTGCACGAAACGGGACATGCCGCCAGTCTGGTTACCGGCCGGTACGTCCGCAAGGGCGCCCGAGCGCGCACCGGCGCCGGGCCCGCCCCGTTCGTGCCGGGCAACGGCGTCGGGGCCGGGTCTCGGCCGGGTGGCCCCGGTCGGGGGCGGACCGACCGGGGGCTGTCTCACAGCAGCCGGGGAGCGGCGTTGCCGGCCGCGATGACGGCCCGGCGCATCGGCACCGCCAGCAGCGCCACGAACCCGACCACGAAGAACACCAGCAGCGACACGATCGCCGCCCGGTAGGTGTGGGTGATCTGGTACGCCAGGCCGAACAGCAGCGGCCCCAGCCAGCTCGTCCCGTCGGAGGAGATCTCGTACAGGCCGAAGTACTCCGCCTCCTGCCCGTGCGGGATCAGCTGGCTGAACAGCGACCGGCTCAGCGCCTGGCTGCCGCCCAGCACGATGCCGATCAGGCAGCCCAGCAGCACGAACGGGATCGCCCGGCCGGCCGGCAGCAGGTACGCCAGGCCCAGCGCGACCACCCACACCACCAGGCTGCCCAGCACCGTGCGCTGCCCGCCGATCCGCGCCGCTACCCGGCCCATCGCCCAGGCCCCGAAGAACGCGAGGAACTGCACCAGCAGGATCGTCTCCACCCGTACCGACTGGGACAGGTGCAGCTGCTTGTCGGCGTACACGCCGGCCAGGGTGACCACGGTCTGGATGCCGTCGTTGTAGATCAGGTACGCGACCAGGAACAGCAGCGTCAGCCGGTAACCGGCCAGGTGGCGCAGGGTACGGCCGAGCTGGCGGAACCCGTCGGTGAGCACCGAGCCGTGCCGCTGCCCGGCCACGGCGGGCCGGTTGCGCAGCCGCACCAGCGGGATGGTGGTGAACGCCGCCCACCACAGCCCGGCCGACACCAGGCACCACCGGGCCACCAGCGACTCGTGCGCGTCGCCGCCGAACTGCACCGCGATCACGTTGAGGCCCAGCAGCAGCCCGCCGCCGATGTAGCCGATCGCCCAGCCGACGCTGGAGATGCGGTCGCGATCGTCGGGGCCGGCCAGCTGCGGCAGGAACGAGTTGTACACCACGTTGGTCGCGCCGTAGCAGATGTTGGCGAACAGGAACAGCAGCGCGCCGAGCAGGTACCGGTCACCGGTGACGAACACCAGCGCGACGGTGGCCGCGGCGCCGAGGTACGTGAACAGCGCCAGCAGCTGCTTCTTACGGGCGGACCGGTCGGCCACGGCGCCGACCACCGGCAGGATGAACACGGTCAGCAGCACCGACAGCGAGACGGTGTAGGCGAACAGGGAACCGGCGGCCACCGGGATGCCCAGCGGGTGCACCCGACCGTGCGCGTCGGCCGCGTTGTCGGCGACCGACCCCAGGTACGGGCCGAGGAACACGGTCACCACGGTGGTGGCGAACGCCGAGTTGGCCCAGTCGTAGAAGTACCAGCCGGTGCGTTCGCGCCGGTCGGAGCGTGGCGGGTCCGGCGTGGGCGGTGCGAGGTGGTCGCCGGTGGGTGCGGTGGACTCGGCGGTCATGTCGTGGTCCCCGGGCTCAGGCGGGCGGCCAGTGGCCGCGTTGGGTGTAGACGTCGCGCAGCACGTCGATGTGATCGGTCATGATGCCATCCACCCCGAGATCCAGTAACTCGTGCATCCGTTTCGCGTCGTCGATCGTCCAGACGTGCACCTGCAGGCCCAGCCGGTGGGCGTAGCGCACGAAGCGGCGGTCCACCAGCCGCAGCCCGCCGGCCGTCGGCGGCACCTGGGCCGCGGCCACGCCCTGGGTGGCCCGGGTGGCGCCGCGGCCCAGGCGGGACGCGGCGAACAGGGTGGCCGCCGCCCGGGTACCGAGCGAGGTGGCCAGCGTCGGGCCGAGTTCGGCGCGCAGCCGGGCGGTACGGGCGTCGGCGAACGCGGCCAGCAGCACCCGGTCCAGGGCGCCGGTACGGCGTACCACCTCGACGACCGGGGTGATCGCGGCGTCGCACTTGACGTCGATGTTGAACCGCACCGTCGGCCACGCGGCGATGACCTCCTCCAGCCGGGGCACGACCGGGTCGCCGTCGACCTGGATGCTGGCCAGGTCGGCGTAGCGCAGCGCGTCGACCCGGGCGTCGCGGCCGAAGATCCGGTGCAGGGTGTCGTCGTGGAACACCACCGCGACCCCGTCGGAGGTGGCCTGCACGTCGGTCTCCACGTAGCGGTAGCCCATCGCCACGGCCCGGCCGAAGGCCTCCACGGTGTTCTCGTCGCCCTGCGCCGCCCCGCCGCGATGGGCGAAGGCCAGCGGGGTGGGCGCGTCCAGAAAGGGGTAGCGGACGTTCACGAGCCGCACCTTACCGACCCCGACCGGCAGTAGGGTGTCGCACATGCGGGCGCTGGGTATCCATTCCGGTACGCCGACCACCGCGGCCGCCGTGGCGCCGCGCGGGTGGGGGCCGCCGGCACCGCGCACCGGCGAGCCGACCCGCGGGATCGCTGGACAGCCTGCCATCTGTCGCGAGACGGTGGAGACGCACATCCACTCGGGAACGCGTGGGATCGTCGCGTGTACCCGGGTGGAGGCTGCAACCGTCGCCCTGGAGGTTCTCGGATGAGTACCCCCCGCTACGTGGTCCCCACGGGCAACGAGGCGGTCAGCGCACTGCGCCGGCTCGCCCGCGCTGGCTGGCGCACCCGGGAGGGATTCGTGCTGGCGGAGCCGGCCTGCGATCTGACCGTGATGCGGCTGGTGCTCTACGGCCGGGTGGCCGACCTGGACACCGCGCAGCTGGCCGTGGCCGCCGCCAGCCGGGGCGCCGGGGTGGTCGCCATCGCGGACATCACCAGTGAGGTGGGGCGGGCACTGCTGGCCGACCTGGGCCGGCTCGGGCCGGTCATCCGGGACCCCGAGGCCGACGTCGGCAACGGCGAGTCCATCCTCGCGGTGCCCGAGCCGACCAGCCTGCTGCCCGAGCAGCGGGCCCTGCTGGAGCGGCTGGCCAACGGCGAGACGATCGCGGCCGCGGCGGCGGCGGAGTACCTGTCGCTGCGCACCGCGAACCGGCGCATCGCGCAGGCCCGCCAGACGCTGGGCGTGCGCACCACCCGGGAGGCGGTGCTGGCGTTCCTGCGTCAGCGCAGGCCCAGCAGCTGAGGATCCGCACCCGGCCGGGCGGGCTGGCCGGTAACTGAAGCACACCGGTGACCGGGCGGGTGCGGGGCCTCAGCGCGGCCGGGTGCGGGACCGGGCGGTGGACAGCGGGCGGTTCGGGTCGACCCAGGCGGGCAGTTCCGGCTCGTCGGGGCGCAGCGCGGCCAACTGCTCGGTCAGCGCCGCCATGATCTGGTCGGTCGCCTGCGGCACGCGGGTGCCGGTCAGGTCCAGCGGCTCGGCGAAGTGGACCCGGATGACCGGGCGGTGTACCAGCGCCCACAGCAGCCGTCCGACCAGGCCGCGCGGCGCGCCCCACGGCGCGAGCAGGTGCGCGCCCCACTGCGCCACCGGCACCACCGGCGCCCCGGTGTCGTGGGCCAGCCGGGCCAGTCCGGTGCGGCCCCGCTCCGGCCAGCCGCCGGGATCCAGGGTGATCCGGCCCTCGGGGTAGGCCAGCAGCGCCGAGCCCTGGTCCAGGGCGGCCCGGGCGGCCGGCAGCGCGGCGGTCACGTCGACCCGGCGCCGGTCCACCCGGATCTGCCCGCTGCGGCGCAGCACGGGGCCGAGTACGGGGGCCCGGAACAGTCCACCGGTGGCCATGATGCGTGGCGCGACGCGGCGTACCCGGCAGGCGGCCATGAGCACCACCGGGTCGGCGGCGCCGATGTGGTTGGCGGCCAGGATCACCGGCGCCCCGGCCAGCGGCTGGGCGCCGGTGACCCGCAGCCGGCACACCGGCAGCAGCGCGACGCGCGAGGCCAGCAGCAGGCCCCGCCACAGCAGGGGCGCCCGCCACGGCGTCACCCCACCATTCGGCCCGGACGGCGGCGCCCCCTCGGCGGCGGCCGGGCCCGGCGCCAGCGGCATCGACGGGGACGGGGACGGTGGCTCGGGCGCGGAGGGCGGCGGGCCGGGCGCGCTCACGCCGGCACCCCCGGCAGTGGCCCACGGCACATCGGGGGGCCGGGGCGGGGGAGAGCACCCACCGGCGGGATACGTTGGTTGCCTACATGTAGCGAGGATAGAGATGAGGCGATCACGGTGAACTCCCTCGACGTCTCCCGGTGGCAGTTCGGTATCACCACCGTGTACCACTTCCTGTTCGTACCGCTGACCATCGGCCTTTCTTTCCTGGTGGCCGGCATGCACACCGCCTGGGTACGCACCGGTCACCCCCGGTGGTACCAGCTGACCCGCCTCTACGGGCAGCTGTTCCTCATCAACATCGCCATGGGGGTGGTCACCGGCATCGTGCAGGAGTTCCAGCTCGGCATGAACTGGAGCGACTACTCCCGGTTCGTCGGCGACGTCTTCGGCGCCCCACTGGCGCTGGAGGGGATGGTCGCCTTCTTCCTCGAATCGACCTTCATCGGCCTGTGGGTCTTCGGCTGGGACCGGCTACCACGCCGGCTGCACCTGGCCACCATCTGGATCACCGCGACCGGAAGCCTGCTGTCCGCCTACTTCATCCTGGCCGCCAACTCCTGGATGCAGCACCCCGTCGGGTACCGCATCGACCCGGCCACCGGCCGCGCACAGCTCACCGACTTCGTCGCCGTACTGACCAACAAGGTCGCGCTGATCACCCTCGCGCACACCCTGGCCGGAGCGTTCCTCGCCGCCGGCGCTCTGGTCACCGCGGTCGGCCTGTGGCGGCTGATCCGCCGTACCGGCGACGCGCACGACACCCCCGCGATGCGCACCGCGGTACGCCTCGGCGGCTGGACCACCCTGGCCTCCGGCGCCGCGCTCGCCCTCACCGGCGACACCCAAGGCAAGATCATGACCAGCGTGCAGCCGATGAAGATGGCCGCCGCCGAGGCGCTCTACCACACCGCCACGCCGGCCCCGTTCTCCGTGCTGACCATCGGCTCCCTGGACGGCAGCCACCCGATCCTGTCGCTGGAACTGCCCCGCCTGCTGTCCTTCCTGGCCACCGGCAGCTTCAGCGGCACGGTCCAGGGCATCGACAACCTCCAGGCCCAGTACACGGCGCTGTACGGACCCGGCTCCTACGCCCCCATCATCCCGGCCACCTACTGGAGCTTCCGACTCATGATCGGCGTCGGGATGCTCGCCATGCTCACCGCCGCCTGGGGCCTCTACAGCACCCGTCGCGGCCGGACCCCCTCCTCGAAGTGGCTGCTGCGCGCCGCCGCCGTCACCCCGCTGCTGCCACTGCTCGGCGGCGTCTTCGGCTGGATCTTCACCGAGGTGGGCCGCCAACCCTGGATCGTGTTCGGCCAGCTGCGCACCGCCGACGGCGTCTCGCCCGGCGTGTCGACCGCCGACGTGATCACCTCACTGACCCTGTTCACCCTGCTCTACGCGGTGCTGGCCGTCATCGAGGTCCGGCTGGTGCTGCGCGGCGCCCGCGCCCCGTTGCCCGACCCGGCCGCACCCGGCGAACCCGCCGACGACGAACCGCCGCTGGCGTTCGCGTACTGAACCGAGGGGAGCGCACACCATGCACCTGCCCACCGCCTGGTTCGCCGTCATCGCGTTCCTGTGGACCGGCTACTTCGTACTCGAAGGCTTCGACTTCGGGGTCGGCATGCTGCTGCCCGTGCTGGCCCGCGACCAGGATCAGCGCGGCACCATGCTGCACACCATCGCGCCGCTGTGGGACGGCAACGAGGTGTGGGTCATCACCGCCGTCGGCGCCACCTTCGCCGCGTTCCCCGACTGGTACGCCAGCCTGCTGTCCGGCTTCTACCTGCCGCTGCTACTGATCATCCTTGCCCTGATCGTGCGCGGCGTCGGCCTGGAGTACCGCGGCAAACGCGACGAGCCGTCCTGGCGCCGCCGCGCCGACGCGGCCATCACCGTCGGCTCCCTGCTGCCCGCCCTGGGCTGGGGCGCCATCTTCGCCGCGATGGTGCGTGGCGTGCCGCTGGACGCCGCGCACACCGACACCGGGGCAGCGGGCGGACTGCTGCACCCGTTCGTGCTGCTGGGCGCGGTGTGCACGCTGGCCCTGTTCGCCACCCACGGCGCGATCTTCCTGGCCCTCAAGACCGGCGGCGCGCCGCGCGAGCGGGCCCGCCGGCTGGCCCTGCGACTCGGACCGGCCGCCGCCGCGCTCCTGGCGGCCTACCTGGGCTGGACGCTGCACCTGCGCTACACCCCGGTCGCGGCGATCCTGGCCGCCGCCGCGGTGGCCTGCCTGTGCGGGGCGCTGCTGGCCACCGTCCGCGGCCGGGACGGCTGGGCGTTCACCGGCGCCGCCGCCACCATCGTCTTGACCATGGCGGCACTGTTCGGCACGCTCTACCCGGACCTGCTGCCCTCCACCATCGACCCGGCCAACAGCCTCACCGTGACCAACGCCGCGTCCAGCCCCTACACCCTGAAGATCATGACCTGGGCGGCGGCGGTGTTCACCCCGGTCGTGCTGCTCTACCAGGCGTGGACCTACTGGGTGTTCCGCAAGCGGATCATGGTCCCGGCCCCACCCCACTAGGCCCGGCACAATCCCCGAGCCGGCCCGCCACCACGGCCCGCCACCACGATTGGCGCGGCGGGCCGGCTCGCGGATCGGGACTGTGGGGGACCGGGGGACCGGTGCCGGTCCGCCGGGCGCGGACCGGCCCACCTCCGGGCGCGAGCGCCCTACGACGCGTCGCCCAGCTCGGCCAGCTTCGCCTCGATCTCGGCCAGCTCGGCGCGCAGCCGGTCCGCCTGGTGCTGCGCCTCGGTCCGCTCGGCGGACACGATCTGCTCGACCGCCTCCTGCACGCCGGGCACGTCCAGCAGCCCGACCATCTTCAGCGCCTCGGCGGGCTTGATGAGGTAGGGCTTGGCGAGCACCTTGGCACCCTGCTGCGCGGCCACCGTCCACTCACCCTCGGCGTAGGCCAGGGTCACCGTCAGCCCGGTCTGCGGCTTGGGTTTGGCCTGCTTGACGGCCTTACGCGCCGGCTTGGCCGCCTCCACCGGCTCGCCGGCGGGGGAGTCCGACTCGGCGGGGGAGTCCGACTGCTCGTCCACGGTAGGCATCGACATCGTTGACTTCTCCTCTCGGGGGGCCGGGGCCGGCGGATCGGCCAGCTTGAACTCCGGCTCGGGCTTGGCCGCCGCCTTGCGGGGCGGGTTTTTTGGCGCGATGGCCAGGTCGACGGGGGAGAACGGCAACTCGTCACGGCCGAACCGGACCACCAGAAAATCCTCGCTGCCGTCCGGATCGGTCAACTCCACGACCTGCCCGATCTGCCCCGCGATCTGCCCGGCGGACTCGGTGAACACCACCTTGGGCCGGCGCCCGGCGGCGAGGCTGTCACGGATCGAGTCGACGTCCTGCGTGGACAGACCGCGGGCGGCGGTTGGCGCGGTGCTCATCGCATCCCTCCGAACACTAGTTTGATTCAAGATTCCTACCAGTCGCCTGTGACACTTCCTCACGACACCCCGGTGAACATTCGCCGCCGGGCCGGGGCACCCGGGCCAGGCTGGGCAACTCCGCGACCGTCGTGGCACGATTCGGCGGGTGACCAGCAGACTCGACCCAGCGCGGCACCTGCGCGACCTGGTGCTGCTGCGGCGCGTCCGAGACCGGATCGACCGCGAGTACGCGCAGCCACTGGACGTCGAGGCGCTGGCCCGGGGCGTGAACCTGTCGGCCGGGCACCTCAGCCGCGAATTCCGCAAAGCCTACGGCGAGTCGCCGTACGGCTACCTGATGACGCGGCGGATCGAGCGCGCGATGGCGCTGCTACGCCGTGGCGACCTCAGCGTCACCGAGGTCTGCTTCGCGGTCGGCTGCGCGTCGCTGGGCACCTTCAGCACCCGCTTCACCGAACTCGTCGGCGTGCCGCCCAGCGTCTACCGGCGCCAGGCCTCGGACGCGACAGCGGAATTGCCGTCGTGTGTGGCCAAACAGGTGACCAGGCCGATCAGGAATCGAGAAGCGCCGGCGGCCGGCCCACCCGTAGCGTGAACGCCATGGACCTCAGCATTCACGGGACCTTCCTGGCGCACAACGACCCGGACGCGGCCCTGGCCTTCTATCGCGACATCCTCGGCTTCGAGGTCCGCAACGACGTCGGACGCGGCGGGATGCGCTGGATCACGGTCGGCCCGGTGGGCCAGCCCGGCACCTCGATCGTGCTGCACCCGCCCGGCGCCGACCCGGGCGTCACCGACGACGAGCGGCGCACCATCGCCGAGATGATGGCCAAGGGGACCTACGGCATCATGACACTGGCCACCACCGATCTCGACGACACGTTCGAACGGCTGGAGGCCGGCGGTGCCGAGGTTGTCCAGGAACCGACCGAGCAGCCCTACGGCGTGCGCGACTGCGCCTTCCGGGACCCGGCCGGCAACCTGATCCGGATCAACGAAATCCGCTGAGGCGGCCGCGGCGCCGTACTCCCGCCGCACTTCCGTCCCGATTCGATAATGCACATTATGTCAACCTGAGAGAATGACACTCCGCCCCGCCGGGTTGGCCGCGCTGTTCCTTCTCAAATAACTTGAGGCATCCCACACCGGGAGAAGCCCGATCGGACACGGAAACGTCCTCGTGCGACGCCGCAACCGCTGACGTCACGCCCTCCGCTGCAGATGTGTACGCGACCACCGTCGACGACCTTGCCCTTACCTTCGACTACCCCAGCTTCGGGTTCCAGGTCGACCAGGGCGGAACCGATACCTGCATGGAACCGGAAGGTCCGTGATGCTCGACGAGCTGCCCGCCCTGCGTACCGCCACCGAGGCCTACCGCGCCGCGGCGGCGGGCGCCGGGCTTGCCTGGCCCGACCTCCCGGCCCCGACCCGTCGGCAGCCGCCCGAGGTGGTCTACCGCGCCTTCGAGGTGGACCACGTGGCCGAAGAACTGGTCTGGCTGGAGTCCCAGGGTTGGGACTCGCGGCGCATCTTCCCCGACAGCGCGTGGCTCCAACCCTGGCCGACCGAGGCCGACCCGTCGCTGCGCTACCTGTCCTTCGCGATCGGCACACCGTTTCCCTGGCGGCACCAGCTGCCGCTGTTCATCTGCCAGGACGTCACCTACACGTTCGTGCTTGCCGGCGAGTACGAGGGCGAGATCTGGCGCTTCGAATCCGACCCCGACACCTGGGGTACGGTCCGCGCCGCCACCAGCCTCGCCGCCCTGTTCACCGAGTGGACCAGAGGTATCGAGGCCGGTGTGGTCCGCGACACCGGCGACGGTGGCGGACTACAGGTCGGCGATGGAGTCAACGATCCGCTCGACGTGCTCCTGGACCAGGCGCCGGACCTCGACCCGTTCGCCTTTCCGGTCGCGTCCATCGGCAACGAGCCGCTGCTGCGCGACCGGCAGCGCGAATGCGGCGTCGACATGGACTGCATCGACCGCGGCGAAGACTGCCACGAGGAGCTGGCGGACGCCATCGAGGCCGTTCGTACCTCCCTTCGCGGATAGTCCGGTCTGGTCTGCACCAGCACCACCCGCTCTCGGTTGTCGATGCGAGCGGCCCCTCCTCGGCGAAGTCCGGTTCGGCCTCGATCGGCGGCTACGGCTCGGACATCGCCACGATCCCGACCGCCTCGCCTACGGCCCGGACGTCACCTACCTGGCCCTCCTCGCACCGTTCCGGATGGTGCAGATCGGCTGCCGGCAGAAGAAAACATCAGGGTCGCCACCCTGACGCGCCCGACCGGTATTCGCCGCATGCTGTGCGACCGACAGCTTCGGTGCCGACACTGCGGGGAGCGAACTATGAACAGGAACAAGGCGGTACACCAGGCGGACGGCCAACTGGTCCGCCACGGCCGGCCCACCACCCCGTTCGTGCGGCCAGCTTCGCCTCCTGGGTCCGGCGGCGCCGCACCGCCGCGATGCTGACCCAGGAGGACCTGGCCACGCTCACCACCGTCTCCGTCCGTACCATCCGCATCATCGAGGCGGGACACGGCGCACGAGCCCAGACGCTGCGGCTGCTCGTGAGCAGTCTGACCGGCGCAGACGTCGCCACGGCCGAGCGGGTCCGGCCGCTGCTGCCCGGCACGGCCGGCGCCGCGGTGCTGATCACCTCCCGTGGCCGTCTCGCTGAGCTGGCCGTCCGCACGAGCGCGCGCGTTCGTCGCGCCGGAGCTGGTTCGAGCGCACCGGCGCGAGCGTGATGGGCAAGCGCATGTTCGACGCCGGCGAGCAGGCGTGGCCGGAGGAGGCGCCGTTCCACACGCCGGTCTTCGTCGTGACGCACGAGAAGCGTGAACCTTGGCAGCGGGCGGGCGGAACCACCTTCCACTTCGTCAACGACGGCATCGAGCCCGCGCTCGACCAGGCCCGCGAGGTCGCCGGTGACCGGGACGTCCGCATCGCGGGCGGCGGCGCGACGATCCTGGAGTACGTGAACGCCGGCCTGATCGACGAGTTCGCGATCGCGCTCTCACCCGTGCTGTTCGGCTCCGGAATCCGCCTGTTCGAGGGCGTGGACGCGGGCCGCGTGGCTTTGGAGCCGGTCCGCGCGGAGCCGACGCGGCGGGTGACCCACCTGACCTACGCGGTCCGGGAACGGTAACTGTCTCGACCTCAGCGCTCCCCCGCCGAGGTCGGCGGCAAGGAGGCTCTGGCCTACAGCCGGCTCGCGTCGGGCTCGGGCGCAGGTACCGGCGCCGGTTCGGCGGCCGGTTTGGGCTTCGGCCGGAGTACCGCGACCGCGAGGAGAACGGCGGCGACCCCACCGACCACCCCGACGATGGACGCGATCGACATGGCGCTGACGAAGGCTTCCCGGGCGGCGTGCGCCAGCCCCGTGTCGCCGGTGGCCGCGGCGATGGCCAGGGCCTCGCCGATCGAGTGCCGGGCCGGCCCGGTGACGTCGTGCGGCATCGCCGCGGAGTAGGCGGCGGTCAGCACGCTGCCCAGGATGGCCACGCTCAGCGCCTGGCCGACCTGCTGAACGGTGTCGTTGACCGCCGACCCGACACCGGCCCGATCTGGCGGCAGCGCGCCGAGCAGGGTGCCGTACAGGCCCGGCCCCGCCGTGCCGCTGCCCGCGCCGATGACCACCAGTGCCACGACGAGCTTCCCGTACCCGTCGGTCGGCGAGAGGGTGGCCAGTACCCCGAAGCCGACCGCCAGCAGCCCGAGCCCGATGCCGGCCGCGGCCCGTACCCCGAGCCTCTTGTCCACCAGCACGCCGACCCCGTTGAACACGATCGCGGCGGCGAGCAGCGGCGCTAGGGCGAATCCGGCCCGCAGCGGGGTGAATCCGAGGACGAACTGGAGGTACTGGGTCAGCGCGAGCATCACCCCGCCCGCCGCGAACGACAGCAGCACGACCGACAGGCTCGCGCCGGAGAAGTTCCGGTTGCCGAACAGCGCCATCGGCAGCATCGGGTGTGTGCAGTGCCGTTCCCACACGGCGAACAGGGTCAGCATCACCACCGCCGCACCGAATCCGCCCAGCGTCTGCGGCGAGCCCATCCCGTCCTTACCGGCGTTGATGACGCCCCAGACCAGGGAGGTCATGCCCACTATGGACAGCAGCGCGCCGATCGGGTCCGGTTTCGTCGCGGGGCCGCGCGACTCGGGGATGATGGCCAGCGCGGCGATGATGCCCAGCGCGGCGATCGGCACGTTGAGCAGGAACACCGAGCCCCACCAGAAGTGGGCGAGCAGCAGGCCGCCGAGGGTGGGGCCGCCGACCGCGCCGAGCGTGAGCACCGAGCTCCAGATGGCGATGGCCTTCTTGCGCTCGCTGTCGTCGAAGATCGTGGTGAGGATCGACAGGGTGCCCGGCATCAGGAACGCGCCGCCGATGCCCATCAGCGCCCGGGTCGCGATGAGCTGGCCGGGGCTGTGGGAGAAGGAGGCGGCCAGTGAGGCGCCGCCGAACACGATCAGACCGATGATCAGACCGCGGCGGCGGCCGTGCCGGTCGGACAGGCTGCCGGCGGTGAGCAGCAGTCCGGCGAACACCAGGATGTACGCGTCGATCATCCACTGAATGTCGGAGTTGCTGGCGTGCAGGTCGCGGATCAGTGTGGGGATGGCCACGTTGAGCACCGTGTTGTCCACGACCAGCACGAGCAGGCTCAGGCACAGCACACCGAGGATCACCCAGCGCCGTGGGTGAGCCGTGGGAGTTGGTGCTGACATGACGGAACGCACCCTTCGCTAGCACGTTGTCCAGTTCGCTCGAACAAAGTACCACGGGGGTGAACTTAGTTCGAGAGTCGGTAGAGTCGTACGCAGTACCAACCTTCGGACGGAGAACACGCGCATGCCAGGAGCCAGCAACCCGATCGCCGGCTCGGTCTGGGTCCGCCCCAGCCGCTCCCGCGGCGGCCAGCCCACGCTCAACCGCGAGCAGATCGTGAAAGCCACCGTCGAACTGCTCGACGAACTGGGGCTGGGCGGCCTGACCATGCGCAGGCTCGGTGCCAAACTCGGCGCCGGGGCGACGTCGCTGTACTGGTACGTGTCGAACAAGGACGACCTGCTGGAGTTGGCCATCGACGAGGTGATGGCCGAGGTCGAGATCCCGGACCTGACGCAGGCCGGCTGGCGGGAGTCGGCAGCCGCGCTCTCCCGAGGGATTCGCTCGATGATCCTTGCGCACCCGTGGTTCACCGGCCTGCTGGGCACCACGCCCAACATCGGCCCCAACGCGATGCGTGCCACCGATCGCTCGATCGCGGTCCTCACGGCCGCGGGCTTCTCCGGCATGGACCTGGGGTACGTGAGCCAGATGCTGATCTGCCACGCGATCGGCGCGGCAACGGTGGAGGCGGCGTGGCGCAAAAACGCGGCGACCCAGGTGAGCGTGACGGAGATGGCCAAGTCGCTGTCGGAGTATTACGAGCGGGACCACGCCGCGAAGTACCCGAACTACGTGGCCTGGTGGGAGGAGAACCGGTCGCTGGACGTCGACAAGATGCAGCAGGACAGCTTCGAGTTCGGGCTGGAGCGGCTGCTGGACGGCCTGGCGGTCTGGCTCGAACGCCCGACGTGACGCGGACCGGTCCGAGCCAAGCGGCACGTTGGCGCGTACCCGCGGCCGCGGCGGCGTGCGAGCCGTCGCACAGCCGCAGCCGCAGCAGCTGCGGCACGGCCCGTTCGTCGCCGTGCCGGGCCAGTACCCGCGCCGCGCGGTCGCGGACCACGGGTTTGCGGGTCGTCGCAGGCGACGATGGCCGCGTCGACGACGCGGGGATCGCCTGTGGCGGGCGATGCGGTGAACCTTGGCGATCCCCGTCACCGGATTGAACCGCAATCGTCGCCACCGTGGTGTGCCCCGACCGGACGGTCCGCGCGTGGCCCCTTTCCGGAGACCGGAATTTGACGATAGTCGCGACCTGCCCGCATTGACCGGAAAAATCGATCGGGGTATGTTGATTTTTCGATATTCCGCTAGGCCCGCCGCGCGTGGCTGGATTGCCCATCGGGTGAGAACGGTCGATTGACCGCCGTTTCCACCGCTGCCCACGCGCGTTCGATCGCCGGCGCGGCCACCCGGAGCCCGCCTGTCCCCCGCGCCGTCACGCCGCTCCGCCTGCCGCCGAGAAGCTGGAGGATTGCCATGAGACGACACCGGCTGCGGTCGGCCCTCGCCGCCTGCTCCTTTCTGGTCGCGGGCCTCGCCACGGGCTGCGGGCATGCGACGAGGACGCCGGCCGGCCCGGGTCTGGAGAAGAAGACCATCACCGTCGCCGAGGTGCCGCTCGTGGACGAAGCGGCGCTACACGTCGCGGTCACCCAGAAGCTCTTCCAGGCCGAGGGGCTCAACGTGCGGGTCGAGCCGGTCACCCAGAGCATCGCGGCCCTGCCCGCGCTGAAGCGGGGCCAGCTCGACGTCATCGCCGGCGCCAACTACGTGACGTTCCTGCAGGCGCACCAGCAGGGCACGATCGACTTGCGGATCATCTCGCCCGGCGCCGCCGAGGCGCCCCGGTTCATGCAGCTGCTGGTGCTGCCGAACTCGCCGATCAGGACACCGAAGGACCTCGAAGGAAAGACCGTCGCCGTCAATATCCTCAACAACATCCAATCGCTGACCCTCAACGAGGTCCTCAAGGCGAACCACGTGGATCCGGCGAAGGTCAAGTACCGGGCGGTGCCGTTCCCGTCGATGGACAAGGCGCTGAAGAACCACGATGTCGACGCGATCCACACCGCCGACCCGTTCACGACGAATTTCCAGCAGGAACTGGGTACCCGCATGGTCGTCGACGGCGGCGGGGCACCGGTCACCGGCCTGCCGGTCAGCGGCTATGTCACCACGCGGGAGTTCGTCAGCAAGTACCCGAAGACGGCCGCGGCCTTCCAGCGTGCCATGGAGAAGGCGCAGTCCCTGGCCGGAGACCGGGCGCGGGTCAACGCCGTACTCCCGTCGTTCGCGCACGTGGACGCGGCGACCGCGGCGAAGCTGAACCTGCCCCAGTACCCCACGTCTCTGGACCCGGCCGGTTTCCAGCGGCTGGCCGACCTCATGCTCAGCGCGGGGCTGCTCAAGGGCGCCATCAACGTGTCGGACGTGCTGTTCCAGGCGCCGGCGAAGTGACCCGGCCACGCGTAGCGCACCGGGCACCGAGCGGGGTGCGGGTGCCGGCCCGGTCGCCACGATGACCGCGGGCGCCACGCCGCCGGGCCGTGGGAACGCGCGTACCGGCAGGTGGCTGCGCGGGTTGGCCGGGCTCGCGGCCGTGGCGGCGGCCAGCGAGGTCGCGTCGGTCACCGGGCTGGTCCCCCGCGCCTTCCTGCCGCCGGCCTCGGCGGTCGTGCTACGCGCGGCCACGCTGGCCGGGGACGGCCAGTTTCGCCTCGACGTCGCCGACACGTTACGGGCGTGGGCGGTGGGCCTGGCCGTCGCGGTGGCCGCCGGCGTGCCGCTGGGCGTGTTGCTGGGCAGCGTCCCGGTGGTCAATACCGCCATCCGTGCCGTCGTGGAGTTCCTGCGGCCGATCCCCTCCGTTGCCCTCATCCCGCTGGTCAGCCTCATTCTCGGGGTGGGCCTGGCGACCGAGTCGACGCTGGTCGCCTATGCCGCCATCTGGCCGGTGCTCTACAACACCGTCTACGGCCTGCGCGACGTCGACCCCGTCGCCACCGAGACGTTGCGGGTGTTCGGTTTCGGCCGCCTCGGCGTGTTGCGCCGGGTCTGCCTGCCGGCCGCCGCGCCGTTCATCGCCACCGGGGTCCGGCTGGCCGCCGGCGTCGCGCTGATCCTGGCGGTGGGCACCGAGATCCTCGCCGGGTTCGGCGACGGCCTCGGCGTGTTCATCGCCCAGGCGCAGCAGTTCCCGGACGGTACGACGGACGTGCTGGCCGGCACTCTCTGGGCCGGGCTGCTGGGGGTGGTCATCAACGCGGTGCTGGTCTTCGGCGAGCGGCGGCTGTTCGGCTGGCAGGTCGCGCTGTCCACGGCGGGGCGGTGACGGCGGTGGTGGCACCGGCTGGCCGCGGACGGTGGCAGGGCGCGGCGGCCGCCGCCGCGCGGCCGGTGCGTGGCGGCGCCGGGGCGCTGCTGGCGGTCGCGCACCGGTGGCTGATCCTGGCGGTGCTGGTGCTGGTGTGGGAGGCGGGTACCCGGCCGGCGCGCAACGTCTTCTTCCCACCGCCGTCGACGATTGTGGTACGGATGTACCACCTGTGGTTCTCGGGTCCGGCCCGGCACGGGTTCCTCACCGCCGCCGCGATCGGCAACATCCTGCCGAGCCTGGCCCGCATGGCGGTCGGGTTGGGCGTGGCCACCGTCGCCGGGGTGTTGCTCGGACTGGCCCTGGGCCGGTCGCGGCGGGTCTTCGCGTACCTGGACCCGCTGCTGCAGTTCCTGCGGGTGATCCCCCCGCCGACCCTGGTGCCGGTGTTCATCGTGCTGCTGCATCTGGGCACCCCGATGCAGGTGACGTCCATCGCCTTCAGCGTCGTCTGGCCGATCCTGCTCAACACGGCCGACGGGGCGCGTTCGATCGACCTGGTGCAGCTGGACACCGCGCGGGTGTTCCGGCTGTCCGCCGCCACCCGGCTCCGGAAGATCATCATTCCGGCGGCCATGCCGAAGGTGTTCGCGGGGCTACGGCTGAGCCTGACCCTGTCGCTGATTCTGATGGTCTTCTCCGAGCTGCTGCCGGGCACCGCCAACGGCATCGGTTTCGAGCTGACCGACGCGCAGAGTCGCTCGGACCTGCGCACGGTGTGGGCGGCGATCGTGCTCCTCGGGATCCTGGGGTACCTGCTGAACGCGCTGCTGCTGCTGGCCGAGCGCAGGGTGCTGGCCTGGCATCGCGCGGCACGGGATGGGGAGGGTCAGCCATGACCAGCGAGGTCAGCGTGCGCCGTAGCGTGTTCGACTTCTTCCGCCAGGTCGGGGTGACCACGATCTTCGGCAATCCGGGCTCCACGGAGCTGCGGATGCTGCGGGACTTTCCCGAGGACTTCAGCTACGTGCTCGGGCTGCAGGAGTCCGTCGTGGTCGGCGTCGCGGCCGGTCACGCGATGGGCACCGGCCGGGGCGCGGTGGTCAGCCTGCACTCGGCCGGCGGGGTGGGGCACGCGCTCGGGGCGGTCTTCAACGCCTACCGGGACCGGATCCCCTTGCTGATCATCGCCGGTCAGCAGTCGCGGACCATGCTGCGGACCAGGCCGTTCCTGTCCGCCGACGAGCCGTCCCTGTTTCCGCGCCCGTACGTCAAGTGGAGCGTCCAGCCGGACCGGGCGCCGGATGTGCCGGCGGCCGTGGCCGAGGCGTACCGGGTGGCGATGATCGCCCCGCGCGGCCCGGTGTTCGTGTCCGTTCCCGAGGACGACTGGGACCATCCCGCGCTACCGGTGGCCGCCCGCGAGATCCATGACGGCTTCACCGCCGACCCGGCGGTGCTGCGCGCCCTGGCCGAGGCGATCAATTCCGCGCGCCGCCCGGCGCTGATCATCGGGGCCGGCGTGGACGACGACGCCGCGTGGGAGGCGGTGGTCGAGTTGGCCGAGCGCACCGCCGCCGCGGTGTGGATCAGCCCGCTGTCCGGACGGTCCGGCTTCCCCGAGGATCACCGGCTGTTCCAGGGGTTCCTGCCACCGGTACGCGACCAGCTCGCCCGCCGGCTGGACGGGCACGACGTGGTGATCTGCCTCGGCGCGCCGATGTTCCGGTACCACGTGCACGCCGAGGGGCCGTACCTGCCGCCGGGGGTACGGCTGTTCCACCTGGACTGCGACCCGGCGCAGGCGGCGTGGGCACCCGTGGGCACCAGCGTGCTCAGCACGGTGCGGGCCGGGGTGACCGGGCTGCTCGACCTCGTGCGCCCCGGCGACAGGCCGTTGCCCGGCCGGCGGGTACCCGCGCCCCGGGCGGCGGCGCGTGACCCGATCACGCCGGCGCTGGTGTTCGACACGCTGCGGGATCTGGTGCCGCCCGACGCGATAGTGGTCGAGGAGGCGCCCAGCCACCGGGAGGAGTTGCACGCGCGGCTGCCCATCACCCGGCCCGGCGGTTTCCTGACCACGGGCAGCGGCGTGCTCGGCTGGGGCCTGCCGGTGGCGGTCGGCCGGGCGCTGACCGCGACCGGCCAGCGGGTGGTCTGCGTGGTCGGCGACGGGTCCAGCATGTACTCGATCCAGGCACTGTGGACCGCGGCCCGGCACCGGGTACCGGTGACGTTCGTCGTGCTGAACAACAACGGCTACGAGGCGGTCAAGGCGTTGGGCCGGCGCATCGACATCCCGGACGTGCCCGGCACCGACCTTCCCGGGATCGATTTCGTGGCCGTCGCCGCGGGGCTCGGCTGCCCCGGCGGCCGCGTGCCGGACGCCGCACGGCTGCCGCGGATGCTGGCCGAGGCGCTGGCCGCCGACGGCCCGTACCTGGTGGAGGTGCCGGTGACCGACAGCGGGCTGCCCGCGTACGACCCGTCGGCCGGGTGAGCGCCATGCTGGAGATCGACCGGCTCGGCCACGCGTACGCGGGGCACACCGCGCTGTCCGGGGTGAGTCTGCGCATCGCCGACGGTGAACTGGTCAGCATCGTCGGCCCGTCCGGCTGCGGCAAGTCCACCCTGCTGCGCTGCGTCGCCGGGCTGGTGCGGCCCACCCAGGGTCGCGTGCTGCTGGACGGCACCCCGGTCTCGGGCATTCCCGTAGGCCTGGCCGTCGTGTTCCAGGACTACAGCCGCTCGCTGATGCCCTGGCTGAGCGTTCGGGACAACGTCATGCTGCCGCTGCGCCGGCAGGGCACCAAGCAGCGGCGACGCGAGGCCGCCCTGGCCGCCCTGGACGCGGTGGGCCTGGCCGACGCCGCCGGCCGGTACCCGTGGCAGCTGTCCGGCGGCATGCAGCAGCGGGTGGCGATCGCGCGGGCCCTGGCCCGCCGACCCACCCTGATGCTGATGGACGAACCGTTCGGCTCGGTGGACGCGCAGACCCGCGAGGACCTGGAGGATCTGGTGCTGCGCGTGCGGGGCACCGGCATGACGATCCTGCTGGTCACGCACGACATCGACGAGAGCGTCTACGTCGGGGACCGGGTGGTCGTGCTGGGCGGTACGCCGGGCACCGTGCTGGCCGACCTGCCGGTGCGGCTGCCGGTGCGCGGGGACCAGATCACGACCCGGGAACTGCCGGAGTTCGTACACCTGCGGGCGGAGGTCGGCCGGCTGGTGCGCGGTCGCGCGCCGGCACCGGCCGACTGACCTGCTGATCGGCCGCCCCCGCCCCGCCGCTCGCAGCCCGCGCCGCGCCGCCGACCCGGCGCGCGGGGTGCCTCACGCGTCCAGTTGCGGCCATCGCTGGGCGGCGGCGCGCAGCGACTGCGGGGACGCCTCGGCCACCGGCGGGAAGTCGTCGAGGCGCTCGTACGGGCGGCAGGCGTCGATCAGGACGCGGCTGTTGTACCGCGGCCCCCCGGTGTACAGCGGGTCGACCCGGCTCCCCCACGTCCGGCGCATGATCTCGATGTCGGTGCCGGGGTCGCACCGGGTCGACGCGGCCCACATGACCTCGTCGAGCCGCCGCGGGTTGATGTCCGCGTCCACGGTGATCACGATCCGGTTCATGTACGCCGCGGACGGGTGCTGGGCGGCCAGGTAGCCGGCCTGCCGCGAGTGCCCGGCGTAGGCCTGCTCGATCGCCACGATGACGATGGACCGGCCGCCGCCGGCCTCGTGCGCCCACACTCCCGCGACTCCGGGCAGGCCGGCGTCCACGAGCGCATCGGTGATCATGGCGGATTTCATCACCGACCGCATGTACGAGTAGTCGTGCGGCGGCTTGCCGGGCGGCGCGCCGAGCAGGATCGGGTCGCGGCGGGCGTAGAAGCGCTCCGGTCGCAGGAACGGCGCCGGGGTGACGCCGCCGGAGTAGTAGCCGGTCCACTCGCCGAACGGCCCCTCGGGCCGGGTCTGGTCCGGGTACAGCCAGCCCTCGATGGCGATCTCGCTGGTCGCGGGGATCGGCAGCCCGGTGGCCTCACCCCGGACCACCTCGACCGGCGCGCCGCCGATCGCGCCGGCGTAGTTCAGTTCCGAGGTGCCCAGGGGCACCTCGGTGCCGGCGACGACCAGGAAGACCGGGTGGTGGCCGAGGGAGACCGCGACCGGGGCGCGGCCTTGCCGCTCGAACCACCGGCGGATGTGCTGCGCGCCGTGCTTGCCCTGTTCGATGTTGATGGTGGCGCCGGCGCCGCCGTCCTGGACCTGCATCCGGTACGCACCCAGGTTGATCACGCCGGTGTCGTGGTCGCGGGTGATGACCGCGCAGCCGGTGCCGATGTACCGGCCGCCGTCGCCCTCGTGCCACAACGGCGCCGGGATCCGCTCCAGGTTGATGTCCTCGCGCAGCACGGTGTCGAATACCGGGCCGGCGCCCACCTCGGTGGGGGTGAACTCGGCGGCGGCCGCGAGCCACCGTGAGGGCCGGCCGCGCAGCGTGTTCACCAGGTCGGCGTCGGAGTTGTCCGCGCCCAGATTCAGGGCGAGCCCGAGCAGGGCCGGGCCGGACAGGCTGGAGGTCAGCACCCGGGTGCCGCGCGGGTAGCCCGGAATGTCGTCGAACAGCAGGGCCCGTGGCGTGGCGCGGCGGTAGTTCAGTTGGCTGGCGGCGCCGATCTCCAGGTCGCGGTCGGCGCCGGCCAGCCGCGTCAGCAGCCCCGCCGCGTCCGCCTCGTCGAGCCATTCCCGCAGGTCGTACCGTGACATGCTCGCCCTTTCGTCAGCGGTTCGGCTGGCTGCCGGACCAGTGCGTCAGCCGGCGTTCCAGGTAGCCGATGGCGCGGGTCAGGATCAGCGCGACGACCGCCATGATCACGATGCCGGCCATGGCGCCGGTCATGTCGAAGTTCGCCGTCGCGGTCTGCACGAAGTACCCCAGGCCACCGCTGGCCAGGAACAGCTCGGCCACGATCGCGCCGACCAGGGCGCGGGCCAGCGCCAGCCGTACTCCGGTGAGGATGAACGGCAGGGCCGCGGGCAGCGCGACGGCGCGCATGAAGAACAGGCGGCCCGCGCAGAAGACCTCCGCGACCCGCACGAAGTCGCGGTCCAGGTGCTTCACGCCGGCGATCGTGTTGATGATCAGTGGCAGGATGCCCGCCCACACCACCAGCAGAACGCGGGAGGTGTTCCCGATGCCGAACCAGAAGATGATGATGGGCAGGAACATCACGTACGGCACGGCGTTGAGCACGTTGATGACCGGCTGGGCCATCTCGTCCAGGAACCGGACCCGGCCCAGCAGGACACCGATCGGGATGCCCGCGACGATCGTGATACCCAGACCCAGGCCGAACTCCAGGCCGGTCAGCCGCAGCGGCGCCCAGATCTCGCCGCTGCCGAACAGGTGCCCCTCGGCGGCGGCGATGCGCAGCGGGGTGCTGCTGATCGTCTCGTCGACGACGCCGGTCGACGCGCAGACCTGCCAGGCGGCGAGCATCACGAGGATGCCCAGGGTGCCCAGCAGCAGCGGCCGGCGGCGGCGCAGGAACGCCTTCGCCCGGGATCCGCGGGCAGCCGGCAGCGCTCGAGTCGCCTCGACGGTTGTGGTGGTCACGGCCCCTCCGTCCCGGCACCGCCGGGCACCGCGGCCGCCCCGTACAGGGCGGTCAGGATCTGGTCGCTGAGTTCGACGAACTCGGCGGAGCGTTTCCACTGCGCCCGGCGGGGCCGGGGCGCGCCGATCCGGATGTCGGCCCGGATCGACCCGGGCGCGGGTGAGAAGACCAGCACCCGGTCGGCCAGGAAGACGGCCTCCGCCACGTCGTGCGTGACGAAGATAGCGGTGCGCCGCTGCTCCGCCCCCTCGGCCTGCCACACCCGCACCAGCTCGTTCTGCATGATCTCGCGGGTCTGCGCGTCCAGCGCGCCGAACGGTTCGTCCAGCAGCAGCAGGCTCGGCGCGGTGACCAGCGCCCGCGCCAGGTTCACCCGCTGCCTCATCCCGCCGGACAGTTCGTGCGGGTACTTGCGCTCCGCGTGTTCCAGGCCGACCAGCCGGATCAGTTCATGGACGCGTTCGCGCCCCGGCCGGTTGAGCCGGCGCTGGGCCTGCAGGCTGAACTCCACGTTCTGCCGGACGGTGCGCCACGGGAGCAGCGAGGCGTTCTGGAACACCAACGACCGGTCGGTACCCGGGCCCCGCAGAGCCTTCCCGGCCAGCCGGATCGTGCCGCCGTGAAGCGGTACGAGGCCGGCCAGCGCTTCGAGCAGTGTGGTCTTTCCGCAGCCGCTGGGCCCGACGATGACCACGAACTCGCCCCGCGCCACGGTGACGTTGAGGTCGCGCACGGCCAGGACGACCTCGCCCGTACGCGGCGACGGGTAGCCCAGGAACACGTGCTCGACGCGCAGGGCGTCCGGGGTCGGGCCGCCGGCCGGTGGCTGGTCGGGACGCGAGAGTGTCGACATGGCGGGCTCCTCAGCGGGAGGGGAGCGCGCTCGCGGCCGACGGTGCCAGAGTGCCGTTCGGATACAGCCGGTTCAGGGTGCCGTTGCTCTTCAGCGGCGCGGTGAACGAGTTGTCGATATACGGGGTGACGTCCGCCGGCGCGGTCGCCTTCGCCTTCGCGGCCGCCTGGGTGAAGGCGTCCTTGATGACGTCGGTCGGCACAGACGGGTCGGTGGCCCACACCGAATTGAAGAATTCCCAGGAGTACTCGGCGAGGTCCGGATCCGAGTTGCCGCTGTACTTCTCGATGATGCTGACCGCGCCCGCCTTGTTGTTGTGCAGGTACGCGAGGTTCTCCGCCTCGGCGGCCATGAATCTGGTGGCCGCGTCCCGGTTGTTGGCCAGGAACTTGTCCGTGGCGGTGAACGCGCCCAGCGCGAACGGCAGGTCGGACAGGGCGCTCAGGAGGTGGTATCCGCGGCCTCGGGTCTGGGTGCCGTTCGGGGGCTGGGTCAGGATCGCCGACACCGCGTTGCTCTCCAGCGCCGAAATCTCGCCGGGGATCGTCTTGACGTACGCGGTGGTGATGTCGTTACGGGGCAGGCCGGCCTGGGCCAGCAGTGCGGTGAGCCCGAAATCGGCCTCGGAGCCCGGCGCGGTGATGGCCACCTTCTTCCCCTTCAGCGCGGCCACGGACCGCACCGACGGGCTGGCCCACATCTCCAGGTTGTAGTGCGCCTGCGACATGCCGATGAAGGTGAGCTTCTCGCCCTTGAGGATCGCCGCGGCCGTGCTGCTGGCCGGGCCGACGCCGATCTGCACGCTGCCCGACAGCAGGGACGGCACCAGTTGGGTGGCGTCCGGCAGGTGCTTGAGCGTCACCCGCAGACCGTGTTTGGTGAAGATGCCGTCCTGGACGCCGACCTCAAGGTCGGAGTAGCCGGCACCCGGCGAGGTGTCGGCGACGGTCAATCTGATCAGTCCGCCGCTGGCCCGCGCCGCCGATCCGGTGTGCTGCGCGCACGCCGTCAACGACACCGCGACGGCGAACCCGACCGCACCCGCCAGGACCTTACCGACCTGCATGTGACACCACTCCTCGCCGAGCTGACGTTGCCCTTGTGGAAGTCGTGCGCCGCAATTACGGAAGTGAGCCGGGCCGATCACAGGCGCGGATCGTGCCAGCACGTTGTCGACACTTGGAACTTTTTATCCGCCGACGGGTAAAGTCAAGATTTTCGGCGCTTTTCGCTGTGCATCCGAAACCACCCGCCGCCGCGCCGTGCTGAAGGGCCTGTTCACGGCCTTTTGCGCCCATGGCGTCTTTTGAGGCGCGGCACGCGGGGTGGCACCGGGCGGCGACCCGCTCGGGTCGCGGCGCGGCTACGGTGACCTGAGCGCACCAGCCATCGCCACGGGGGTCCATTGTGGAGACAGCCCGCTTCGACCTGCCGACCGGACGCTGCCCGCCGCGCTCGGCCAGGTCGAGTCGACGCAGCCGTTGCGGCACAACGAGGGCAACGCGGCGACCGGCGGGGTCTCGCGGGTACGCGGCCCGGCCGGCACCGCCGAACTGCTGACCACCCGGCAGCGCCCCGACGGCACCATCGAGCTGTGGCTGGCCGACGCGCCGGTGGCGCCCGCCGGGCATCTCCTGGCCGGTGCCCCGGCTGGCCGATTTCGCCCGGCAACTCGGTGCCGCGCAGGCCCGGTGGGCCGGGCGGGTACCGGACCTGCCGTGGCTGTCGCGGCACTGGCTGGACCAGTACCTGACCGGCCGGCGGTTCCCCTCGCCCCTGGACGACGTGCCGTGGGGCCACCCGGCCGCGGGTGCCTGGCCAGAACCCGCTCGCCCGTTGGCGCGTCAGCCCTTTGGGGCGGCCGCGTCGGTGGGCGTGAGGTCGCCGACCGCGTCGGCGTAGAACACCGACCCGGCCAGGTGGAAGGCGAGCTGGCGGAAGCTCCACCCGGGGCCCGGTGACCGGTCGAGCTGTTCGGCGGTCAGGTCGTCCAGGCGCCGCGCCCAGATCAGGGCCAGCCGGCTGAGCCGGCTGCGCGCCTCGTCGAGGTCGTGCGCGGTGAACGGGGCGAGGTCGGCCGGGGTGGTGACCATCGAGGCGTGCCAGTGATCGGGTGGCGGGGCCTGGCCGGCCAGCCGGGCCTCGATCTCGGCGAGGTGGTCGACCAGGTGGTCCGCGACCCGGCGGATCGCCTTGTGCGGGGTGTAGACGCGGTCCCCGGCCGGCCGGGGGCGCCCGTCCCAGGCGGTCCAGGTCCCGGCGCGGGTCAGCACCTGCTCGACCAAGCCGGTGACCAGGGTGGCCGGGGCGTCAAGATACCGGTCGAGGACTCCGGCGGCGATGGCCAGCGCATGCTCGGTTCCCGGGCACGCGCGGGGCGCGGCGCCGAAGGTCAGGGATGCCGGGCCGGGGCGCCGCGGGTCGAAGACGTCCGGGTCGGCGAACACCGCCGGGTCGCGGTTGGCGGCGGCCACGTCGAGCACGACCCGCTCGCCGGGGGCGAGGTTCGCGTCCGCGACGCGGGTGGCGGCGGTGGCCACCCTGTGCAGCGCGGGTACCGGCGGGTCGTGGCGCAGGGTCTCGGCCAGCAGCGCCTCGACGCCGGTTGCGGCCGGGCAGCCGACCGCGGCCCGCCGGGCGTGGTCGACCAAGGTCGCGGTGGCGTCGCAGGCCTGCACGAGCAGCCCGATCCGGTTGGCGGCGACCTCGGCGGCGGCCCGCGCCGCCTCGGTGGCCCCGGGCGGCGCGGGCGCGCCGGCCGCGACGCCACCGTCGAAGCCGTCGTGGCCCGTGGGGCCGGTGGGCAGCATGAGGGGCAGCAGTCGGGCCACCGCCCGGTCGGCCGCGGGGTCGGCGGCGTCACCGAAGTACGCCCCCGCCACGACACCGATCGCCTCGGCGACCGCGTCGGGGTCGGCCAGCCCCAGCGCCTGGGCCAGGGTGCGCACCGCGACCCGGCGCGGGTCGGTGTCCGGGTCGCCGGCCGCGGCCCGCCGCAGCGCGGCCGGGTCCAGGCGAGCAAGGTCGGCCACCACCAGCGCCCGGCGCCGGTCATGGGTCTGGCCGTGGCTGAACCGGGCCACCGTGGCGCGCAGCCAGGCCACTCCGCCGGTCGGCCCGGGCGCGGCGGCGGGCGGCGGGACGAGGCGCGGGTCGGCGAGGGCTGCCTCGACGTCGGCGTACCGGCGCAACCGGTGGGGGGTCGTGGTCATGCGGCGACGGTAGGGCCGGAAAGGTTCGGTGGGTGCCGAACTGTGCCGCGGGCATGATGGGGGCATGTCTCTGGCTGTGACCGCGGGGCTGCTCGCCGACCGTACCCGGGCGGCGTTCTGCCTGGCCCTGCTCGACGGGCGGGCCTGGACCGCGGGTGAGCTGGCCCGGCGGGCCGGGGTGTCGGCGTCGACCGCGAGCGAGCACCTGTCCCGGCTGGTCGGCGGTGGCCTGCTGGTGGAGCAGCGCCAGGGCCGGCACCGGTACGTGCGGCTGGCCGATCCGAGGGTGGCCGCCCTGATCGAGGATCTGTCGTCGTACTCCCCGCCACCGCCGAAGCCCCGCGGCATGCGGGAGTCGGTGCGGATGAGCGCCGAGGCGCGGGCCCGGACCTGCTATGACCACCTGGCGGGCGCGCTGGGTGTGGCCGTCGCGGACGCGATGTTCGGGCGGGGGCTGATCGCCGACGACCGGGGGCTGGTGGTCACCGGGGCGGGCGTGGCGTGGCTGGCCGAGGCCGGCGTCGACGTGACCACCCGGCGGGGGTCGCGGCCGATGGTCCGGTCCTGCCTGGACTGGACGCAGCGGCGCCCGCACCTGGCCGGAGTGATCGGGGCGGCGCTGTGCGACTGGACGCTGAGCCGCCACCTGGTCGAGCGGGTGGGGTCCGGGCGGGCGCTGCGGGTCACCACGGAGGGCCGGCGCGCCTTCACGGACCTCCTCGGCATCACGCTCGAAACGGAGTAACAGGGGCAAATCCGGCGTCGCGAGGGGTCCGCACCCGCGACGCGGGTCGCCGGGCCGCCATCGATTGGTAGGATCGCGGTATGACCGCCAAACGGAGCATCAGTGTCCCCGACGACGTCGCCGCCTGGCTGGACCAGCAGGGCAACGTGTCCGCCGCGGTCACCGACGTGGTGCGCGCCCACATGCACGCGGAGCGCACCGACGAGGTGCTGCGGGCGGCCGGCTTCGACGTCACCGAGGCGGGCAAGCGCCGCTGGCGTGACCGGCTACGCGAACCCATCCCGGCCGAGGCGCTGAGCCAGGCCCGCCGGATGCTCGGCCGCGACGCCGCCGCCGGCGAAGCGGCGTGAGCGATGTCGCGGCGGTTCTGGACACCTCGGCCCTGCTGGCCTACGTCGCCGGCCACGTCGCCGTCGGCGAGCTGATCGCCGAGATCAGCGATGAGCGCCGGATGCTGGGCGTACCGGCGGCGTGCCTGGCCGCGGCCCGCGCGGCGGTCGACGACGACACCTCGGCGGCGCACCTGCGGCTGCTGACCACCGCCTCGGCCATCGTGGTGCTCGCGCTAGAACCCGACAAGCTGGGCCGCGTCGACCCGGTCTGGCACGTGGGTGAGCTGGCCCGCGCGGCAGGCGGCGACCTGGGCGTCGGCCACGCCGCCCGGGCGGCCCTGGAGCACGAGGCGTACTACGCGACCACCCAGCCGCGGCGCGCCGCGGCGGTCCTGCCGCCGGGCTGGGGAATCCTCGACCTGGCCGGCTGAGCCGTCGCCGACCCGAACCCCAGCGGGCCGCCGGGGTTCGCCCCAAACCGTTGGATGGCCCCAGCCGCCCCAAGGTCACCCGCTCAACGTCACCCGGCCGGCGGGGCGGGCGCGGCGGCGGGGGCCGGGCCTAGCGCGGCCAGCAGCCGGTCCACCCGTGCCTCGGCGACCGACAGGCGCGCCGCGGTCGACTCGGCCGCCTGCCTGTCGACGGCCGCCGCGGCACGCGCCTCGACCAGGGACTGGCGCAGCCCATCGATCTCGGACCGGTCCGCGTCACGCTGCCGAGCCGCCCGCTCCACCTCGGCGACCAGGGACTGGGCCCGCGCGTCCAGCGACTGGGCCCGCTCCCCCGCGGCCCGCGCCTCCCGCTGCGCCTCGTCGAGGCGCTGCCGCAGGTGCCCGGCCTCGGTCTCGGCCAGCTCCGCCCGGCCCCGGGCGGCGGCCAATTCGGTGCGCGCCGCGGCCTCGGCGGACCGGGCGAGTTCCAGCTGCCCGCTCAGCTCATCCAGCCGCGCCTGGGTCCGCGCCGCGGCGCGTTCGGCGTCCTCGCGCCGACGCGCCTCGCCGGCCTGCGCGTCGACCGCCGCGGCGGCGACGGCCTGCGCCTGCCCCCGGTCGCGTTCGTGCGCGGCCACCAACGCCATCGCCTCACGGACCCGTTCCTCGGCGGAGCGCTGGGCGTCGGTCGCGCGCCGCTGCGCGTCGTCGGTGGCCTGCCGGGCGCGTTGCTCGGCCTCGGCGGCGCGCTCCTGGGCCCGGTCCCGGTCGGTCTCGGCCTGCCGCTGCTGGTGCGCGGCCCGGGTGGCGTCCGCGGCCGCCGTCTCGGCCCGCCGGTCGGCCTCGGCCGCGGCGCGTTCGGCCTCACCGATGCGGCTCATCGCGCCGGCGGTCAGGTCGTCCAGGCCGTCCTGCACCTGGCCGAGCAGTTCGGTGACCGGGTCGGTGGCCTCGGCGAGCCGGTCGGCGAGCACCCGCAGCGCGTCCAGTGGCGCGTCGAGGCCGGCGGCGCGGCGCCCGGCGCGTTCGGCGGCGGCCATCTCCTTGCAGCTCTTGCCGCCCGGCCAGGTCTGGTCCGGGCAGTACCGGTACTTGGGGCCGCGCCCCTCGCGGTGCGGCAGGACGCGGCCGCACTGGCTGAAGCCGCACTTTGGTTGGCCGGGGGCGGCGGGGGCGGGCACGGGCTCGGTGATCTCGACGGTCACCGCCCCACCTTAGGCAGCCCCGCGGACCGGGCGGCGCGCCGATGCCCGCCGGCGCGCCGACCGGTGCGCTGCTACCCGGGCGGCACGGGACCGGTGGCGCGACGCCGACGCAGGTACACCAGGGCGCCCACGGTCACCAGCAGCGGCCAGAGCAGGTACCGGCCGGTCAGGACGAGCAACGCGCAGACCGCGACCAGCGCGACCAACGCGCAGCGGCGGGCCACCCCGGCCGGCAGCAGCCGCAGGGCCGCGGCCGTGCCCAGCGCGTACACCGTCACGAACGACCCGGTGGTCAGCAGCACGAGCGGCCGCGGGCCGACGCCGGCGACCGTCGCGGCGGCCAGCGCGAGACCGGACAGTCCCGTCACCGTGGCCAGGCTGCGCCGCGGCACCTCACCCGCGCTGCCGCCCCGAGCCAGCCAGGCCGGCAACGCACCGTCGCGGCCGAGCGCCGCGCCGAGTTTCGCGGCCCCGGCGACGTAGGCGTTCATCGTGCCGAGGGTCAGCAGCAGCGCGGCGGCCGCGGCCAACGCCTGGACTGTGCCGCCGATGCCGAGGGCGAGCAGTTCGGCCAGCGGGGCACCGGTCGTGCCGGCGGCCGGACCGAGCACCAGCACGCTGGCGGCGGCGACGGCCAGGTAGAGCACGCCGACGACCACGACCGCCACGCCGGTGGCCCGGGGCAGATCCCGCCCTGGGTGGCGGAAGTCGGCGGCCAGATGGGTGATCGCTTCCCAGCCGGCGAAGCTCCAGACCAGCAGGGTCGCCGCCCCGCCGATCGCCAGCCAGCCGTGCGGGGCGAACGGCCGCAGGTTGTGCCAGTGGGCGTGCGGCAGCGCGGTGAGCGCGGCGGTCAGCAGCAGCGCGACGAGCAGGACGGCGAGCACGAGTTGCAGGCGGCCGGAGACGGTCACACCGAACCCGTTGGCCACCGCGACGACGATCAGCAGCACCGCCGCGGTGGCCGTCACCGTGCGCGCACCGCCGCCGAGCGCGGCCGCGACGTACGCCCCGGCGAACATGCCCGCCGCCGGGGCCCCCGCCGGTACGGCGAAGTAGAAGCACCAGCCGACCACCGCCGCCGCCCGGGGGCCGAAGGCGTGCCGGACGTAGGTGGACACGCCACCCCCATCCGGGTACCGCGCACCCAGCGCGGCGAAGGTCGCCGCGAGCGGCACCGACAACAGCACCAGCCCCAACCAGGCCAGCAGCGACGCCGGCCCGGCCGCCTGCGCCGCCAACGCGGGCAGGGCGATCACGCCGGTACCGAGGACCGCGCCGATGTACAGCGCGGCCCCCTGCCAGACACTCAGCCGCCCGACCGATGCGGCCGTGACGTCGCGGGCGTCCACCCCATCGATCACGCGGAACCTCCCGGGACCCGCCGCAGATCCATCGTCCAGTTAGTCTCCCAGTTCGTCGCGCCGTCAACCGAGAACGCCTGCTCCCAGTGCGCCGAAGTCGGCGTGATCCCCGACCAGATGAACCGGCACCGGATCGGGGTGCCCTCGTGGGTGTCGTCGCCGTAGAACTCGCCCCGCCCGTCCTCGCCGAACCGACCGCACACGGGCGGCTGCAACAGGCCGGTACGGTTGCTCACCCAGTTCAACGACCACTCCTCGCGGACCGGGTCGAACAGCCGCAGCGTCAGGCCGGTGAAACCCCGGGTCGGAAAGGTGATCTCGTCCAGGTTCGCGGCCCCGGCGAACAGGGTGCTGTGACACACGGCGGTGGCCGGGAACTCGTCCCACTCGGTGCTGCCGGTCAGCGGCGCGACGAGTCGCCGGTTCGTCACGTCCCAGGTGCCCACCAGGAAGTCGAAGTCGCCGATGCCGGGCTTACGGGCGGATGGGTTGGTCACGGTGCTGGTCCTCTCGGGGGAAGCCGGTTGCCGGGCGAATGGCCCGGCCGGAAAGTTAGCCCGCCATCCCTGACAACTTGTGTCAGTGGAGCGCGGCAGACTTCCCCCATGCGTGCGAGCCGGCTGCTGTCCACCCTGTTGCTGCTCCAGGCCCGCGGGCGGCTGACCGCCCAGCAACTGGCCGACGAGCTCGAGGTGTCCGTGCGCACCGTGTACCGGGACATGGAGTCGCTGGCCGCGGCCGGTGTCCCGCTGTACGGCGACTCCGGCCACGACGGCGGTTACCGGCTGGTCGACGGGTACCGGACCCGGCTGACCGGGCTGACCCGCGACGAGGCGCAGGCACTGTTCCTGACCGGGCTACCCGGAGCGGCGGCCGACCTGGGGCTGGGCACCGTGCTGGCCACCGCACAGCTCAAGCTGCTGGCCGCGCTGCCCGACGAGCTCCGCGACCGGGCCGGGGCGCTGCGGCAGCGCTTCCACCTGGACACCTCCGGCTGGTACGCCGCGGCGGATCCCACTCCGCATCTGGCGGCGGTGGTCGAGGCGGTGTGGCACCAGCACCGGGTGCGCATCCGCTACCGCCGCTGGAAGGCCCCCCAGGAGGTGACCCGGACGCTCACGCCCTACGGGGTGGTGCTCAAGGCCGGCCGCTGGTACCTGGTGGCGGGCCAGCCGGAATCCGTGCACACCTACCGCGTCTCCCAGATCCTGCGGATCCGGGTACTGGAGGACCACTTCGACCGGCCACCCGGGTTCGACCTCGCCGCGCACTGGGCGTGCTATCTCGACGAGTTCGACGCCCGCCGCTACCAGGGTGAGGCGGTGCTCCGGCTGTCACCGGAAATCCTGCGACGGCTGCCCGACCTCATGGAACCGGCGCTCGTGCGCGCCGCCCGTGACAGCGCCGGACCGCCGGGCCCCGACGGCCGGGTCCAGGTCGTCATCCCGATCGAGTCCGTCACGCACGCCGCCGGCACCGTGCTGCGCCTCGGCGCCGACGCCGAGGTCCTGGCCCCCGCCGAGCTGCGGGCGCTGATCGCGCAGACGGTCACCGCACTGGCCGAGACGTACCGGGGCGCACCAGGCCCCACGTGACGTGCCGTGCCACCGGCCGCACCCGTGTGGCTCGCCGCCTACGGTCCGGTCGCGCCGGTGGCCAGGGCCCGCGACCGGACGCCGAGCCGCGCTCAGCGCAGGCTCGACGACCTCGCGCAGCCCTACCCGGCCGAACTTTCGTGACGCCTTCCGCTGTCGCGAAAGCGTCACGCCAAGTCGAGTACACGCTCCTGAACGGAATCTTCGGATTCCGCCAGCTCAGGACCGACGGTCGAGGCGGCAGCACGCAGCGCCGCCTCGACCCGGTGGTTGCTGGTCATGGTCGCGGTGACGGCGGTCATGGCCAGGAGGAGGCCGGCGGCGGCGTAGAGCGGGGTGCGGATGTCGTAGGTGGTGGCAAGCCAGCCACCGAGGAAGGCGCCGAACGGGGCGGCGCACATGGCGAGCATGCGGGAGGTGGAGGCGACCCGGCCCATCAGGTGGGGCGGCACGATCGCCTGGCGGAGGGAGGGCCCGAGCACCATCGTGGCGCCCATGCCGGCCCCGCAGACGGCGAGCGCGAGCCCGGCCACGTACGGATTCGGGGCGGCGGCAAGCCCCAGAATGGCCAGCCCCTCGACCGCGGCCGTGCAGGTCAGCGCGGTGCCGGTGCCGAGTCGTCGGCCAAGGTAGGAGGCGATTCCTGCGCCGAGCAGGCCGCCGGTGGCGTCCGCCGTGAGGAGCAGACCGTAGCCGTAGGTGGCGATGCCGAGACGGTCGTGCGCGAAGAGAGCGAGGACGGTCTCCACGGCGAGGAAGGCGATGTTCCCGACCGCCGGGCGCAGCGCCAGCCCGAGCAGCAGTCGGTCCCGGAAGACGTACGAGGCCCCGGCTCGTGCCTGCCGAAGCAGCGACTCGCGGGCCTCCGGTGCGGGCCGGGGCTCGGCGGGAAGCGACCGTACCAGCAGTGCGGAGAGGGTGAACGACACCGCGTCGGCGAGCAGCGGAACCGCCCGCCCGAGCGCGAGCAGCGCACTGCCCGCGGGCGGCCCCGCGAAGCCGGACATGGCGGTCTGGGCGCCGCGTAGGCGGGAGTTGGCACGCTCCAGGAGGGCCGGGTCGCGGCGGAGCAGCTCCGGCAGATAGGCCGTGGCGGCCGTGTCGAAGAAGAGTCCGCCGAGGCCGAGGACGAAGGCGACGGCCGCGAGCAGCGGAATGCTGAGCACGTCGAGCGCGGCGGCCGCCGCGGGTATCGCGAGCAGCACCGCACGCGCCACGTCGGCGACCCACATGGTGCGCCGGCGGTCCCAGCGGTCCACCAGCGCACCGCCCAGCACCCCGAAGAGCAGCCACGGCAGCGTCCCGGCGGCCGTGACGACGGCGAGTGCCATCGGATTGCGAGTTAGCGTCAACGCGAGCAGTGGCAGCGCGGCCTGTGTCACCCCGTCGCCGAGCGAGGACACCGTCTGCGCGGTCCACAGTCGTCCGAACCCAGTCGGCAGCTTCCTGGCATCCAGGGTCATTGGGAGTCTCCCTCGGCCTGCTCGCGCGGCGCCGGCCGGAACAGCGCGAAGGCGAGCGACGCGTCCGGCAGCGATGGATCGGACAGCTCCCGGTACTCGTCCGCCAGTGCCTCCAGCCGCGCCCCCAGCTCCGCGAACTGCTCCTCGGTGAGCCGCAGATGCGCCAGCTGTACGTGCCGCTCGCCATCCACCGGCGCTGCCTCCAGGTCCGCCACCGCATGCCGCATCAGCACGTCGGGCTGCCCCGCCCCCGGATCCGGCAGCACGATCGCCCGCGCGGCCATCGCGTAGTACCGCTCGGTGACCCCCCGCACCTTCCGCGTCCGCACCACCGTCACCAGGCCGGCCCGTTCGAGCAGCCGCACGTGATAGCTGGAGCTCCCTTTCGCGAGGCCGACCCGCTCGGCGATCTGCGTAATCGTCGCCGGCTCGAAGCGGAGCACGGCCATGATCCGGTGACGCGTCAGATTGGAGACGGCGCGTAGCTGCTCGTCGGTGGTGACGTGAAACGTCTCGGGACGTTCATCGATAGGCATGCGAGCAATGGTCAACGATTCTTGACCATTGCGCAAGGGGGGTTCGCGCGGGCTTCCGGAACCCGCCGTCCGGCGCGCGAGGCCTCCTGCGCAAGGTGATCGTCCGCACCACCCGCGACCTGCTGCCTGACCCGGGCCGCTCAATCACCTCGATCGCCAAGCCGTTGGACCTGTCCCCGGGCAACCGCAACTACTCACACCCGGCGGCCCTGAGCCGCCCCCACCTCGACCGTCGGCGTGGAGAAATAAGAATTATGCCTATTCCGTAATCAAATACGTTCGCGTGTAATTGCATTAAGGATCCCTCACGCGTGTTAGATAATGTCCGTTATCCTTCACGGACGCGCGACGCGACACCTCGGGGTACCGGTGGGGCTGTGTTGGCTCAACGCATGGTGCTGCGCCCTCCGCAGCCGCGTCCGACAGGCTGCGTCGCGCCACCCGGGCGCAGCGGCGTGAGCGCCACCGCGCTGACGCCGAAGAGTGGGCCACGGCGGAGCAACGCGGTTTGCTGCTTCACGTGTCCGTGGAGGGATCTGCTGCCGTTTCCTGGACGACGTCGACCGTGACCTGATTGCGCTGCGGCGGACCAGGGGGTTGAGGAACATCCGTGTCAGATCGTGCGCTAAGCCCTCGTCGGCCCTGGTGGGCGGCTGACGGAGCGGCGGCGGCCCGACCCGTCTGAAGCCGTCCCACAGATAACACTCCAATATCTGCGGTAGCTTGATGCGTCACCTGCGGTGACGTTCTCTGGTCGCTGCGTGAAGTGGCCCTGTTATCTGCGGCAAGGGGGAAGTGGTGCCCACCGTCGTGCAGCTGCCAGCGGGGAAGGCGTTGACCGTCCGGGCTGCGGCGGACGTGTTCCTTGACTCGCTCGGCAACCCGAACACAGTCCGGAACTACGGGATCGGGGTCGGCAAGACCGCCGAACGCCTCGGTGAGACCCGTCCGCTGGCGACCGTGGCGGACGACGAGATCGGTGAGGCCCTGGAACTGCTGTGGGGCACCGCGGCGGTCAACACCTGGAACACCCGTCGGGCGGCGGTGCTGTCCTGGCTCGGCTGGTGCCGGGATCGTGGCTACGAGGGACCTGCGGTGCCGGCTTGGGCAAAGCGGCTGGCCGTGCCGGACTCCGAGACCCCGGTTCGGTCAAAGATGGCGATCGACCGGCTGATCGCCCGCCGGAAGGTGCACCTGCGGGAGAAGGCGCTGTGGCGGATGCTCTACGAGACCGCCGCGCGGACCGAGGAGATCCTGGGCGTCAACATCGAGGACCTGGACCTCGCCGGTCGCCGCTGTCCCGTCAAGGCCAAGGGCGCTCGCACCAAGGCCCGCCGCCGCGGCCAGGCGCGTGAGGACTACGTGTTGGAGACTGTGTACTGGGATGCGGGCACCGCCCGGCTCCTGCCGCGCCTGCTGCGCGGCCGCACGCGCGGGCCGGTGTTCGTCACCCACCGACGCCCAGGGCCCGGCAAGGTCGTCAGCCTGCCGGACGTCTGCCCGGATACCGGCTTGGCACGGCTCTCCTACGGCCAGGCCCGTGCCCTGCTGGACGAGCACACCGCCATTCGTGGGCCGGGCACCGGCTGGGATCTCCACGAGTACCGCCATTCCGCCCTGACCCACCTCGGTGAGCAGGGCGCGTCACTGCTGATGCTGATGGCCAAGTCGAGGCACAAGAAGCCGGAGAACGTCCGCCGCTACTTCAAGCCCTCTGCGGAGGCGATCGCTGAGGTTACCCGCCTGCTCGCCCCCGGCGACAGCAGGCGCTGAGGGTCTCTCGCTCGCTGTTGCTCGGCCGCCCCGACGCAAGCGTGGCGCAGGGGCCGATGCACATTGAGCGGCAGCTGGGTCGAATCGGACGCGTCCTGAATGGCGGGTGCCGTACGTGACCGGACTGCCACCCGGCTCGACTCAACCGGGCACGTCCATACGCTGCGTGCCGATCACCGACAGTAGCCGTAGCGCCTCCTCTGCGGGAGAACCGGGCTCGGCCGTGTAGATCACGACTTGTTGGTCTCGGTCGGTGATGTCGAGGACATCGCAGTTAACGGTGATGGGGCCGATCAGCGGGTGGTGGACGGTCTTGTGCAGAGTGGGCTCGGCGAGTATGTCGTGGGCGGTCCACAGCCGGGCGAACTCCGCGCTGCCGACGAGGAGGTCATCCACCAGCGTGGCTACCTCGGGATCTTCGGGGTAGCGGGCGGCGGTGACACGCAGGTGCCGGGCCGCGGCGCGGGCAAACGCCTCCGCGTCGGACGGGTCGTACAGCAGCCGCTCCCGCGATTGCGGTGCGAGAAAGGCACGGCGCACGAGGTTGCGCTCGTGCCGGGACAGAGCGGAGAAGTCCTCCAGGAGAGCTGCCGCCAGGTCGTTCCAGGCGATCACCTCGTAGGTCGCGGACAGCACGATCGCCGCGGCGTGCGGCAGCCGCCGCAGCAGGTCGAGGATGCTCTGCCGCACTTCACGTGAGGGCCCGGCCGGCGGACCGGGCGGGGCGCCGGCGAGATAGTGCAGGTGGTCGCGCTCGGCGTCCGACAGGCGCAGGGCCCGGGCCAGACCGGCAAGCACCTCGCGCGACGGGCGCGGGCCCCGTGCCTGCTCCAGCCGGGTGTAGTACTCGGTCGAGATGAACGCCAGCTGCGCCACTTCCTCGCGCCGCAGCCCCGGGGTACGGCGGCGCGGCCCGGCGGGCAGACCCACGTCGGCAGGGGTGATGCGCTCACGCCTGCTGAGCAGGAAGCCAGCCAGCTCTCGTCTGTCCACGCCACCCAGTGTGCGCTGGTGCCGCGGAGCTGATCCAGGTACCGCTGGTGCCTGGATCAGCTCCGCGGCCGGACGCAGGCTCGCTGCCATGAACAACGCACAGACCACCGACACCTCCACCCCAGCCGCCGTGGGCCTGCTGGCCGGCAAAGTTGCCTTCATCACCGGTGCCGGTCGCGGTATCGGCGCCGCCGCGGCGCGCCTGTTCGCCCGTGAGGGCGCCCGGGTACTGCTTGCCGCCCGCACGCAGGACCAGCTCAAGGCGGCGACCGAGGAAATCCGGGCGGCCGGCGGCACCGCCGAGTACGCGGTATGTGACCTGGCCGACGGGGCCAGTGTCCGTGCCGCCGTCGACCGCACCGTCGACCTGTACGGCCGGCTCGACGTCGCCTTCAACAACGCAGCGACCAGCGTGCCCCCAGCCCCGATGGACCAAGTGCCCGAGGCGGATTTCGACCACGTCTACGCCGTGAACCTCAAGGGTCCGTGGCTGGCCATGTCCGCCGAGGTCGCCGCCATCCGAGCCACCGCCGGCACGGGTGCGATCGTCAACAACTCGTCCGTCGGCAGCCTGATGGGCAACCCCATGCTGCCCGCCTACGGTGCGATGAAACGGGCGGTCAACAGCCTCACCGAGTCGGCCGCCATCACCTACGGCCCGGAGGGCATCCGCGTCAACGCCATCGCTCCCGGCACCACCCTGACCGAGATGGTGCGTGCATGGAACGACCGCTCACCCGGCGTCATCGACCAGCTCAACGCGCGCACCCCGCTACGCCGTGCGGCCGACCCTGACGAGATCGCCCAGGCCGCCGCCTGGCTCCTGAGCGACCGCGCCTCCTACGTGACCGGGACGGTACTCCCGGTTGACGGCGGCATGCAGGCATGAGCCGGAGACGCGCCTGCTGCCCACCTGGCGAGCCGGACCCGCCAACTGCGGAACCGTTGCAGTAGAGCCTCATCAAGCCTCCTCGGCGGCGTCCGGGTCGCGCAGGGGTCGCATGCCGCCAGGCATATCGGGCAGGTGGAAGGAGTACCGGCCGAGCATGTTGATGTGGTGCCGCACGAACGGCGAGAGGCGGGCCACGTCTTCGTCACGGACGTCGAAGCCATCCGCGCGCAGCTGGTTCACTGCGGCGTCCATGTACCGTGTGTTGAACAGCACGAGGGCGTTGAGGACCAGACCCAGGGCGCCGATCTGGTCTTCCATGCCGTCCTGATAGCGCTGGTAGAGCTGCCCGCTCCTGCCGTGGAAGATCTTCCGGGCGAGGGAGTGGCGGCCCTCCTGGAGGTTGGCCTGGCTCTTGATCTGCCGGCGGTAGCCGGGCTCGTCGGCCAGGCGCAGGATGTGAAGGGTCTTGGAGATCCGCCCGTAGTGGGCGATGGCGTCGCCGAGCGGGGTGGGGCGGCCGTCGCGGGACAGCATGCGGATCACGTCGTACGCGTGCACGGCGTCGGTGTGGATGGAGCCGATGATCCGCAGGATGTCCTCCCAGTGGCGTTCGATCCTGGCGAGGTCGACCCGGCCGCGGGCCGCGTCCTGGAAGGCGCCGTAGTCGGCGGCGCGGCCGATGCGCCACATCTTCTGATCCGGCAGGTCAGCGAGCTGCGGCGCGTACGCGAACCCCGCCAGGGTCAGCAAGCCGAAGACAATGTCGCTGTATGAGGCGGTGTCGGTGATGATCATCTCGGGGCGCTTGCCGCCGTCGCGGTCGTAGAGGACGTCCAGTACGTACAGCGAGTCGCGCGGGGTGCCGGCCACCACCTTCCCGCCCAGCTCCGCAGCCTGGTCGTTGATCATGTTCAGCCAGGTCGCCCCGCCCCGGCGCCCGAAGTACTTCGGGTTCGGCCGCGCGTACACGCTCGGCACGGGGACGATGAACCGCATGCCGTCCACGGAGGCGACCAGGCCGCCGCCCCACGCCTGCGCGAGCGGGATGGCCGCCTGGTAGTCGATCAGCGTGGCGTTCGCGGCCCGGTACGTCGCCAGCCGCAGATACGTCTGATCGACATGGGACAGGCGCCCGTACTTCAGCGCGTCCGCGGCTCCGATGACCGGGGTGTAGCCGACGTTGCAGCTGTGCGCGACCAGGAGCGCGGCGATCGTCACATGCAGGTCCTTCAGCCGGGCTTCGCTGCCGGTGACCGAGGTGAACGCCTGGTCGGCGCCGGTCCACGAGAACACCTCCAGCAGGGCCTCCGGCAGGTCGACACGGGGCAGCATCGCCTCCACTGCCTCGCGCAGATGGCGCAAAGAGGCAGGTTCGGGCTCCGGTTCCAGGGCGGCGAAGTGCAGGCGGCCGTGGTCGTCGAACACGATCTGGGAGTTCGCCGGCACCCGCGCGGCGACCTCGCGGTAGGTGCCGTCCAGCAGCGCGGCGCGCGCCGCCAGGTGCTCACCCGCCTCGGCGGGCAGGTTGAGCGAGGCGAGTACGGTCGGCTTGGCCTGCTCCCACGCTTCCCCGTCCAGCAGCTTCGCCCTCGGGTCACCCCACTTGGAGGAGTTCTTCGCGAACACCTGCTTGCTGCGCAGCATCCGGTGCACCTGCTCCAGCACGCAGAATGCGTACGCCTTCCAGTCAACCGTGCCCGGCTCCAGGTGCGGCGCGGACAGCACCAGGCGCCGCCATGACCCGGTGAGCAGGCCGGTGTCGATCTCCGCCGGGCCGACCTTCTTGCGTCCCATCAGGTCCGGCAGAGACTTCAACGCCTTCAAGACCGGCAAGCCCTCCGGCGTGGCGCCGAAGTCGACCACCGTCACTAGGAGCTTCAGGAACGGCCGTACGGTGCCGAACCGGGTAACCAGCTGGGCCCGCCATGCCTCGTCCGTGTCCGAGTCGAGCGGCGGAGTCAGCTCGAACAGCGCGGCGATCGCCGCCGCCAGCTCGTGCCGGGGCACCACCTGCTCGATCCGCTCCCACATCGCCTCCAGCGTCTCCACCTCGGGCGGGCTGATCTCCCCGGTGTCGGTGTCGACCTGCTCGCTGGTGCTGTCGAACACGATCTGGAACGCGGCGGCCAGCTTCGCCGATGCCCGCTCCACCCGCGGCAGGGTCTTCAGCTTCTCCTTCGCCGTCTCCCGTTCCGCCCTGGCCAGCAGCTTCGTCGCTATCAGCACCTCCAGGAGGTCCAGAGCGTCATCGACCGCCCGGGACGTCAGGTAGACGGCAGAGGCCAGCAGCGTGGCCAGACGCCGGGAGTCGCCGTGCCGCCTGAGCAGCGACGCCTTGCCATCGATCCCGTACCGGGGCAGCTCCTCCAGCCGTCGCGGCGGTATCGCGGACACGTCCACCTCGCCCATCCCGAAGGCTGCAATCTCCTCCGCCCGCTCCAGCGCCCACTTCATCTGAGGCCCGGAGATCCGCACCGGCCCCCGGCGCAGCCGGTCCAGCTCCGACACCCGGGCGCCCGGCGGAACGGACAACAGCGAGTCCAGCACCGCCCGCTGGCCGGTGCTCAGCAGGCCGTACAGGGTGTCCCACAGCCGGTTGTTCGCCGCCTCCCGGATCGTGCCCACCAGCCGGGCCAGGCGGCTGGCCCCGGGCAGCAGCACCCGGCGCTCACGCAGCCACCCAGCCGCCGCGTCGAACAGCGACTTCGGGCCGTCGCCGGTCGTCCAGGCCCGCGCGTCCAGCCACTCGCTCAGTTCGTCCCGCACCTCGGCGAAGTCACGCCAGCCTCCGGCCTCCTGGATCTCCCCGGCGTGCGTACGGGCCGTCCCGTCCCGCTCGCCGTACTCCTTGAGGCACGACGGATCGGCGATGCCCAACTGCTCGGCCAGGTACTCGGCCACCTCCGCCGGCACCTGCCGCGGGTCCGGCATGAACCGGCCCAAGTAGCGCACGCTCGTCAGCTGGACCGCGAACCCGAGCCGGTTGTGCGAACGCCGTTTGGCCTGCACTTTCTCCAGATCCGAGTCATCCAGGAAGAAGTACCGCTCCAACTCCGCACGTGACGGCGCTCCGTTGAACGCCGCGTACTGGGCTGCCTGTTGATCCGACAGGAACTCGACCGCCACCAGGTCCTTCGAAGATCGACGACATCGACCCGCGAAGGCTGCGCCGTACGATCAGCGCAGGTCAAAGCGTCAATCGATGCCGCGAGGGCTTAGCGCACGATCTGACATGGACGTTCCTCAACCCCCGATCTGCTGCCGTTTCCTGGACGACGTCGACCGTGACCTGATTGCGCTGCGGCGGACCACGCACCATCAGCTCGGGTTCGCGCTTCAGATGTGCACGGGTTGCGTGCGCCTGTTCCTGGAGCGACGCGCCGCGGTGCCGTGGCGGTGGTCGAGCACTAGGCCACGTAGCTCGGCATCGAAGACCCGTCGGTGGTGAAGCGGTACACCGAGCGGCGGCAGACGTTGTACGACCACGCCTGGGAGATCCGGGGTGCCTACGGCCCCCACCCGTACGAGGACGCCGAGTGGGGGCGGCGGTTCCGCAGGACGTTCAGCTCGGCTCCGGTCAGTAGTGCTGGACTTCTTTGGCCCAGGCGCTCATGCCGGCTGCGAAACCCTGCCGGTCGCGGGGTGACAGGGTGGCCAGTACGCGCAGCAGCGGCGCGGCCCGTTCGGCGACGAAGCGTTCGACGGCGGGGCGGTGCTGTTCGGCGAGCGATACCAAGGTGCGGCGGCGATTGTCCGGGTCTTCCTGGCGCTGCACCAGACCGGCTCTGCTGAGGGTGCCGACGATTTCGCTGACCGTCGACAGTGACACACCGATCCTGGCCGCCAGTTCGGACACGCTGAGCGTGCCTGAGGCCGCCAGCTGTGGCAGGACCGCGCCGTGGCGGCCGGTGAGCCCGTGCGCCTGGAAGATCTCGGTCAGCTCTTCGGGCATCTCGCTGGGGCCGCGGCGGAAGAAGGCCTCCACCAAGGGCACGAAGCCGATGATTTCCCGGACGTCGTCGGCCCCAGGCAGTTGCGGATCGCTCGGGTCGGGGTCGCTTGTCATACGCCAACCTTATCTCTTATGATCTCCAAACAGTTTGGAAATCCAAAGCGATTCGGGTCGTGTACGCAACCCGGCGCTCTACGAGGTCGACGTCAGCCAGTCCCGCTCGACCACGACTGAGACGCGCAAGCCGAGCGGGCTCCCGCCCGATGAGAGGAAGTGTCGAAAATGGCCAAGCTGCAGAGTCTCGACCCGCACACGCCGATGTTCGCGCAGTTCAAGGAGGAGACCGGGCCCATCGTCCTGGCCAACACCTTCCTCGTCCCGAAGGGGAGGGCTGAATCGTTCCTGGCCCTCTTCCAGAGGCAGGCCGAGTTCATGAAGGCTCAGCCGGGCTTTGTCTCCCTGCAGATGCACGAGGGAACGGGGGACAGTCAGCTTCTGATGAACATCGCGGTCTGGGAGTCGACAGAGGCGCTCGCCAGGGCGTTCGGCAGCCCAGAGTTCCAGCGCATGGCGGCCGAGTCCCCCGACGACATCGTGTCGTACCCGCACATCTTCGAGCAGATCAACGTATGACCCGACGGCTGGAACCGGTGGAGGGCAGCCGGAGAAACCCTGCCCCGCGCACCATGCCGGGTCGCCAAGGCCGCCGAGCACCCCACCACGCGTAGCCCCGTCCCTGAAAAGGAGTCACTATGACCGTGGAACTGAACCACACCATCGTCCCCGCCCGTGACCCGCAAGCCTCGGCGCAGTTCCTGGCCGAAATCCTCGGCCTGAGTATCGATCCGCCGGTCGCGCACTTCACGCCGGTCACGCTGGCCAACCAGGTCAGCCTGGACTACGACCAGCTGGACGACTTTGAGCCACACCACTACGCGTTCATGGTCAGCGAGCAGGAGTTCGACGCCGCCCTCGCCCGCATCCAGCACAGTGGAACCACCCACTACGGCGATCCCGCATGCCAGGAGGTCGCGCAGATCTATCACAGTAAGCGCCCCGAAGGCCGCAGGGGCACTTACTTCCACGACCCCGACGGGCATCTCATGGAAATCCTTACCCCGGGCGGCGCCGGGTCGTGAGGCCGATGGCGGCCCAGCGGATCATGGCTTCGCCGGTGGCGGGATCGCGTTCATGGTCGCGGCCGAGGCGGCGATGCGCCCTCAGCCACGCCCGCGTCCGTCCGTGCGCAGAGGGTGAAGGCGCGTGACGAGCTCGAACAGCTGGCTCCCCGCCAACCGTCCATCCGTTACGGTGCCGCGGTGAGCACAACTGGAAAGATTCGGATCGCCGTCGCGCAAACAGAGGTCGCCACTGATCCGGGTGCTAACGGCACGGCGATCCGCGCCGCGATGCGGCAAGCCGCTGGCCAGGGGGCACGCCTGGTTCACCTCGGCGAGGGCGCCCTGTCCGGCTATGCCGGCGCTGCGAAGCCGTATTACACCGGATGGCGTATCGATTGGGCGCCGGTCACCGAAGAGTTGCATCGCACGATGGCCCTTGCCGCGGAGCTCGGCGTCTGGGTAGTAGCGGGCGGCAACCACCGGTTGACCGGCGGTCATCGACCGCACAACTCGCTATGGGTAATCAACGACCGTGGCGAGCTGATCGATCGATATGACAAGCGGTTCGTGTCGCATGCGGAAATCACCGGCTTCTACACACCCGGCGACCACGCCTGCACCTTCGAGGTGGACGGGTTCCGGTTTGGGTGCCTGATCTGCATCGAGGTGAATTTCCCCGAGCTGTGGATGGAGCAACGGGCACTCGGCGTGGACTGCGTGCTCTTCTCCACTTTCTCCGAGGATCCGATCTTCGAGGTCATCGCCCGCGCCCATGCTGCCGTGAACGGGTTCTGGGTCAGCATCGCGGTGCCCGCCCAGTGCGCACCGACCACGCCGTCGGCGGTGGTCGGCCCACACGGCTATCCGCTGCGGCACGCCCGTTCGGATGGGCCCGACGTGATCTGCGTCGACCTGGACCGCGCCGACCCCGCGCTCGATATCGCGCTGAACAAGGCCCGACCGTGGCGGGACACGGCACGTGCCGGTGACATCTACGCCGCCCGCCGGGTCAGCGATCCCCGCAGCACCGATCGCACCGGCACCTGATGGCACCGTGCCCGGCCAAGCGGCGAAACTACCGAGGTTCGGATGTCGTCCAACAGACCTGATGCCGGACCGGCGGCACCGCCCATCGGCGGTACCGCCGCGATCGGCGGTTGTGCGTCCGCTGGCCATAGCCGTCGAGCAGGCCCGGGACCTGTCCTCGATGAGCGGCACCCCGGCCGACAGTTCCTATCGTCTGCTGCCGGCCTGACGGCCTGGCCTCACTTCAAGTGCCGGGCGAAGAACCGGTTCCCGCCGTCCCCCTCGAACTGCGGCACGCCGGTGTGCCCGCCCAGGTTGGCGTGCAGCGTCTTCTCCCTGGATCCGAAGGCGTCGAACAGGTCCAGGGCGAGCCGCCGATCGTTTCCCTCGTCGTCCCACTGCAACAGGACCTGCAGCGGAATGGTGACCTGCCGGGCCTCCTCGAACATGGTGCGGGGCACGAAACTCCCGGCGAACAGGAGGGCGGCCGAGATGCGCGGCTCGACCACCGCCAGCCGCACGCCTATGGCGATCACCCCTCCCGCGTACCCAACCGGGCCGCCGATCTCGGGCAGCGACAGGAGGGCGTCCAGGGCGCTCCGCCATTCCGGGACCGCCCTTTCGACCAGTGGGAGGACGAGCCGGTCGACGATCTCGTCGTCGACCGGCTCGCCGGCCGCCAGCGCCCGGCGCAGGTCGGCGCGAGCCTCCTCGGCGGCGGCGGAACGGGGCCGGCCACCGCTCCCGGGCAACTCGATGGTGGCCGCGGCGTAGCCCTCCGCCGCGCAGTGCCGGGCGCGGGCCACCAGTCGGGGGTACATCTTGTGCAGTCCGCCGGGGTGGCCGAGCAGGATCAGCGGTACCGGTGCGGATCCGGGCGTCCACAGGATGCCGGGGATCTCGCCGAGGGTGAATTCGCGTTCGAGGACGCCGTCGTCGAAGCGCTGTTCGGAAATGAATCGCATGGTCGTGCCTTTCGGGAGTGCTCTTGAACGGCGCTCCCGGACGACCTATCGCCCGACCGTGATCCCGGGGGGGAGCACCCATGTTGATACGTTCACGGGTACCACCTCCTCGTTCTCTCGCACGGCCTCTGGGAAACTAGCAGCGGTCGCCGGCCTCCGCCAACAGATTTTGGCGGAGGCCGGGTGCCACACAGCCACTCGCCTCACGGTCAAGGCCGGGGGTGTTCAGCGCTCATGGCCGTACCGACCTGTACCGGGCGGGGTACGCGAAGATCGCCGACAAGATACGCGAGACCGAGCAGTTCAACGACCCGGGACAGTGGCGATTCGACTGGGAGCAGCCCTACCCGCGCGACCAATGGCTGGACCTGCTCCCCACCACCGGCGGCCTCACCCAACTTCGTTCCGATCGGCTGGCCGGGATACTGGGCGCGGTCGGCCGGGCCATCGACGCGCAGCTGCCTCCCCGGCGAGGTCGACGTCGCCCGAGCGCCTGGTCGGGGTGGCGATCAGGCGCGCCCACACGTCGTGGTGAGGGCTGGGTGATCGCCTCCTCGACGTCGCTCACTGGAACGGCCGCACCTCGAGCTTCCGATCGCAGACCTTCGACGCCTCGGCGGCGAGCCTGAGCGCCACATCCAGATCGGGGGCCTCCCACACCCAGACGCCGGCGAGGTACTCCTTCGACTCCACGAAAGGCCCGTCGCTGAACACCGCCTGCTCACCCCGGTTGTCGACGACCGTGGCCGCGTCGGTGTCCGCGAGTCCGCCCGCGAAAACCCAGTAGCCCTCGGCGATCAGTCGTTCGTTGAACGCGCTGATGGCAGGCCGCCTGTCCGTGCTGCCGGGATTGCTCTTGTCATCGATCACGGAAACCAGGTACCGCATCTGAAGATCATCTCCTGTGGTGTGTCAAGACAGCTCGGTATCGGTGGTAGGGACTTCAGGCCGTTACATACCGCGGGCGCCCGGCCGGCCGGAAGACCTGGATCGTCACGCCCTTCGAGTCCACCCGCGACTCGACCAGGTCGAGCGCGAGATCCGGACCGGTCTCCGGGAACAGTCTCGCGCCCTGGCCGAGGATCACCGGGATCACGATCAGAATCATCTCGTCGACCAGGTCGTTGTCCAGTAGCCACCGGGTCAGGGCGCCACTGCCGTGCACCTGCAGCTCACCCCCGGGCTTGGCCTTCAACTCACCGATGGCCGCCGCGAGGTCACCGCCCAGAACGATCGTGTCCTCCCATCCCGGCGCGGTGAGCGTGGTGGAGGCAACGTACTTGGGGGCCTCGTTCAAGGCCACGCCGATGGGGTGTGCGCGCATCTGGTCGATTGATCCCCAGGAGCCGGCGAACAGCTCGTAGGTTCGCCGACCGAACAGGAACGCCTCGGCGCGCTGGTAGGTCTGCGTGATGAACGTCCTGGTCTCGTCGTCGCCCTTCCCCCGGGCCCATCCGCCGCGCTCGAATCCGTTCCTGCGGTCATCCGACGCGGCGCCGTTTCCCTGCATCACTCCATCGATGGTGACCTGAGTCATGGTCGTCAGCTTCATGATCGCGGTTCCTCTGCCTTGGCGCCGCCCCTTGCGGGCGGCCTCACCCCTGCTACGAACACCACCGTCCCGATCCGACACCTCCCCCCGGACTTCTTCGAAGAATTTCCGGGACGCCGGCCGTCGTGGATCCGACGCCTCGGGCTCCTGCTGTGGGCGTTCACTCGACACAGCACCCCGGACGCCGCCGCCACGGTGACCCCGCACCGCGAAGCGTGAGAGCGGCCGGCCGGACCACCCCGACCTCATCGAGGACCTGTTGACCTGAGCGTTACCCGCCACGGGGCGGGGTGGGCAGGCCGCGAGCCCGCACCCGGGCACGACGAACCCGAAGGCGACTACGGTAACCGTGTCACCATCTCGCCGGACTGGAAGGTCGACGACCACCATGGGATCGACACCGCGCGCAGGGGCAGGACTGCAACCCGTCGCCAACCGCCACAACAGATCCCTGACCCCCGGCGACACACCCGGCACCGACCTCGACACCGCCGCCGCGACCCGCGACGCCGCGAACCGGCTCGCCGCGCTCACCGCGACCTGGCTGACCATCAAAACCTCCGTACACACCCAGCGGGCATACCGGCGGGACCTGCGCGACTGGCTGACCCACTGCGAACGGGCCGGCATCGACCCCCTGGCCGCCCGCATCGCCGACGTCGACGCGTGGATCGTCACCCAGCGCCGGGAACCAGCCCGCGGCGGCCGCCCCGCCTCCGAGGCCACCATCGCCCGCCGGGTCGCCGCCGTGTCCTCCTGGTACACGTACCTGATGGCCAACACCGCCGACGACCCGCAGCCGCTGGCCACCCGCAACCCCGCCGCGGCCGCCGGCCGGCCCAAAATCGACCCCGACTACTCCGCCACCGTCGGGCTCACCGCCACCGAGGCCGACCGGCTCCTGGAAGCCGCCGACGCCGACAGCGCCACCTCCTCCGCCCTGATCCGGCTGGTATTCACCGCCGGCCTGCGCGTCGGCTCCGCCCTCGGCGCCCGCGTCCAGGACCTCGGCCACGACGGCGGGCACCGCACCCTGGACATCCACGTCAAAGGCAACCGGCGCGACCGCATCCCGCTGCCACCCGTGGTCGCCGAAGCCGTCGCCGACATGCTCACCGAACGCGGCAACCCCACCACCGGCCCACTGTTCCTCACCCCCACCGGCCGACCCATCTACCACATGTACGTGTACCGGCTCGTCCAACGACTGGCCCGGCAGGCCGCGCTGCCCGCCGCCGACCGCCTCACCCCCCACGGGCTGCGGCACAGCGCCATCACCGCGTTCCTCGACCAGACCCACGGCAACCTACGCGGAGCCCAACGCTTCGCCGGCCACGCCGACCCACGCACCACCGGCCGCTACGACCGGGCCCGCCGCGGCCTGTCCGACCACGGCGCCTACGTGCTGGCCGCCCGGTTCGGCGAACGCACCCACCCCACCCCCACGGAGCAGTGAGGCCAGCCGGCATGCGCCACGAACTGCTGCACCACCACAACCCCGTCTCCGACTGCGTGCTCGACATCTGGCTCGACTTCGACGCCGGCGCCCACGACGACATCGACATCACCGAGTACTACGACTACGCGTCCCGCCCCGACAGCGGCGGCCGGGAATACGCCTACTCGGTGCACTTCCCCGAACGGGACCTACCGCGCGTCGTCCAGGCCCTGACCCGCCGCTGCGGCGACATCACCCCCGACCCCGACCCGCGCACCGCCCTGGTCAGCTGCCTGCGCACCCTCATCGACCGCGGCGAACTCGGCGTCCACCTCGGCATCGAGGGCAGCGTGCGGGCCCTGCGCGCCTGGCTCGACGAGGCCGGCATCGGCCACCGCGAAGGCCGCTGGGCCTGGTTCGACAGCGACTGAACCCGACCCGACCCAGCAAGCGGACACCCCGGCCGGTACCAGGCACCACCGCGCGAAGCGGCGACCCGCCCCGCCGCCCCCCGTATCCTGGGGAAGATGACCGGCACCCTGCTCGACGAACCCTCCGACCCGCGACTGCTGCGCGCCGCGGCCGCCGGCGAGGTGGCCGCCGTCGGCGCGCTCATCGAACGGCACCGGGCCGGCATGCGCGCGGTGGCCCTCAGCGTGCTCGGCAACCGCCCCGAGGCCGACGACGCCGTACAGGACGCCACACTGATCGCCCTACGACGCATCGGCGACGTGCGCCAACCCGACTCCGTCGGCGCGTGGCTGCGCACGATCGTGCGCAACGTCTGCCGCACCCACCTGCGCTCAGCCGCCACCACAACACCCGTCGCCGACCTGACGACACTCGCGACGCACACGAACCCCGAACGGATCATCGACCAGCACGCCACCCGGGACTGGCTCTGGCGAGCCATCGACGAACTGTCCCCCACCCTGCGCGCCACGGTCATGCTGCGCCACTTCAGCCCCCGCACCCCCTCCTACGACCAGATCGCCGCCCTGTACGGCGTACCGGTCGGCACCGTTCGCAGCCGGCTCAACGAAGCCAGAACCAAACTCACCGAGGCGCTCGCCGCCACCGCCGACACGGCACACGACGACGCCGCCGCGGCCGCCCGAACCAGCGCCCGGGAGGCCGCGGAAACCCTGGCCGCCGCCGAACAGGGACGCTTCGCGCAGCTCACCAGCGAGCGGTGGGCACCGAACGTCGCCTACTACTCCGGCCGGCAGCGCGTCGGCGACCGCGACTTCCTGATCCGCGGCATGGAAGGCGACCTGGAGGCCGGCGTCCGCCAGCGATTCGTGACCGCCGTCACCAGCCGGGACACCACCATCTGGGAAATGGACCTGGTCAACCCGCCGGACAACCCGGACCACTGCCCACCGGCCGTCGCCTGGCTGATGTCCACCAAAAACGGCAGGGTGCACCAACTGCGGCTGTTCCACGCACCCAGAACCGCGGCCACCCCAACCGCCGCGCGGTGACCCAGCTCACCCACCACCGACCGAACTTCCCGGCGACCCGCGCGTCTTGTGGGTGTCCCAAGCGCCACCCGACCGGGAGAACCCGATGCCCAACGACACCACCCAGCGGCCCAACCCGCTGGACCTGCCCGCCCAACTCGAACCCGCCATCAGGGCGGCCGCCGACCAACTGGAAACCGACCGGAACCTACCCGAACACCTCGTACACCAACTCCGCGAGGCCGGCGCGTTCCGCCTGCTCACCCCCCGCGAACTCGGCGGCTTCGAAGCACCCCTGGAGACCACGCTGCGGGTGTACGAGGGATTCGCCCACCTCGACGCCTCCGTGGCATGGCTGGTGTGGAACGCCAACTGGGGATTCCTCGGCGCCCTGCTCGACGACGCGGGCAACGCCCGGATCTGGAAAGACGGCCGCGAACCCGTCTTCGCCAACTCCGGCATGCCCGGACTCGCCGAACCCACCGACGGCGGCTACCTGCTCACCGGCAACTGGCGAATCGTCAGCGGCATCGACCGGGCCGACTGGCTGGCCGTCGTGGGCGTCATCACGCACGACGGAACCCCCCGCCTGACAGACGCCGGCACTCCGGACATCCGGCTCTTCACCCTCCACCGCGACCAGCTGACCATCAAGGACACCTGGAACGTCAGCGGCATGCTCGGATCGGGAAGCAACGACGTCCTCGTCGAGGGCGCCCTGGTACCCGACGAACTCGTCGCCCGCTTCGACCTGCCGGCCCGCATCAAACGGCCCCTCTACCAGGGCTTCATCCCCGCACTCGTGTTCCCCGGCTGCTCCGCCGTCACCCTCGGCGTCGCCCAGGCCGCCATCGACGCGACGGTGGCCCTCGCGACCACGAAGCACACCTTCACCGGCGCCACCCTCGCCGAATCCGCACACACCCAGGCGGTCATCGCACGATCCGACGCCGCCCTGGCCGCCGCCCGGCTGCTGCTGCGCTCCGCCGCGCACACCCTGGACCTCGCCGGCCACAACGCGCAACCCGTCACCCTCGAACACCGGGCCGACCTGCGCGCCGCGATGAGCCACGCCGCGCAGGTCAGCCGGGAGGTACTGGTCGCCATGTACGAACTGGGCAGCTCCACCTCGATCTACCGCGGCAACCCCGTCGAACGGCTCTTCCGCGACGGCATGGTGGCACTCCAACACGCCAACCACTCCGCCGGCTTCTTCGAAGCCGCCGGACGGGTCCGCCTCGGCATCGACCCCGGCGTTCCCCTCTTCTGACGGACACCGGCGCCAGGGTGGGGGCCGGGGCGTCTCACCCCGGCCCACACCGGAATCAGGCCAACCCGACCCCGCCCAACGGCACGAAATCCACCCGCGACGGCGCACCATCCACCATCGCCAACACCTCGGTCATCCGCGCCTTACCCTCCGGCGAAGCACCCGCCGCCGACAGGGCCGCGGCAACAGCCGCCTCGTCGGACCACACCTCCACCACATACACCACGTCCGCGTCCGCGCGGTCCTGACTGATCAGGTACACCTCACAGCCGGGAAACCCGCGCAGCCCCCCGGCGACCTCCACCAGGACACCCGCCAACTCGCCGCCGCGCCCCGGCCTCGCCCGCATCGTCATCAGCCGGCCCACCCGGCAACCGGCACCCTGCGCCGCCACCCCGCTCACGCCCGAGTCGAGATGCAAAACGGATGGCCGGCCGGGTCCAGCAGCACCCGCCACCGATCCGGCTCAGGCTGCCACGGCGCCGCCGTGGCACCCAGCCCCACCAGGTACGCCTGCCCCTCGTCCAGGTCATCCACACCCAACTCCAGGTGCGCCTGCTTCGGCACCGCACCCTCCGGCCAGGTCGGCGGCCGATAATCATCAATCCTCACGAAGGCGAGATACGTCCCGCCCTCGCGGCCCAACAGCACGAAATCATCCGTACTGGCCGCGACCGGCAGACCCAGCGCCGTCCCGTAAAACCGGCCCAACTCGGCCGGGTCGGCACAGTCGAAACCCACCCCGCCATAACGCACCTTGCCCACCTCCGGCGCGGACGTCGCACCCGAGGCCACCTCGATCGAATTCTCCGTCATGACCCAGAGGCTAGGACCAGACCAGGACAGAAACAGTCCTGGTCGTCCGGCACACTCACACCCGTGCTCCACGCCTCCGCCCGCCTACTGCGCACCCTGTCACTCCTGCCCACCAGGCAAAGCTGGACCTGCGCCGAACTCGCCGAGAAACTCGCCGTCACCGAACGCACCGTGCGCCGCGACATCGCCCGCCTCCGCGAACTCGGATACACCATCGAGTCCGAAGTCGGCCCCTGGGGCGGCTACCGACTCGCCCCCGGCGCCAAAACCCCACCACTGATCTTCGACGACGAGGAAGCCCTGTCCGTCGCCATCGGCCTACGCGCCGCCGCCCTCAACGGCGTCTCCGGCAGCGACCAGGCCGCCCTGTCCGCGCTGCTCAAACTGCGCCAGGTACTGCCCGCCCGCATCGCCGAACGACTCGCCGCCCTCGACGCCGTCTTCACCCACACCCCACCATCCACCCAACGGATCACACCCGCCCTGCTGCTCAACCTCGCCACCAGTTGCCGCGCCGGGCACCGCGTCCGCCTGGTCTACACCGACCGCGCCGGCCAACCCTCCGACCGCGACGTCGACCCCTACCGCCTGGTCTACACCGGCCGCCGCTGGTACCTCGTCGCCCACGACACCACCCGCCACGACTGGCGCACCTTCCGCGTCGACCGCATCCGCGACGCCACCCCCACCGGCCAACCAACCGCCCTACCCGACCCCCCCGAGGCCACCACCCTGGTCACCGAGGGCATGGCGCTACGCCCGTACCCGGCACACGTCACCATCCGGCTCGCCGTACCGGCCGACGAAGCCCGCCGGCTCATCCCACCCACCGTCGGCGTACACCGGCCCGACGGCGAACACGCCACCATCGTCGACATCGGCGGACCCGACGCCGACGGCCTGGCCCGCTACCTGATCAGCCTCGCCCACCCGCTGCGCATCCTGCGCCCCGACGACGTGCGGCAGGCATTCCTGACCCGTACCCGCCAACTGCTCGCCGACAACCAGGACCCGGCCGATCAGACCCGGTAGACCTTCACGCTGCCCAGCACCGTGTCCACCCGCAACCGCAACAGCGGCGTTCCCAGGTTGCCCGGCTACGCTTCGGTGCGCCCCTGAAGAACTCCACGCCCGGTGATTGCGAGGCCGCACCGATGCTGCTCAAGGCCCTCTGCTGCGCGATGTCGCTGTTCACCGTGATCGGCGTGATCGCCGTACGCATGCGCGGCACCTCCGGACGCTGACCCGGTAGGAATGTATTTATTCCGTTGTGGCTGTTTCCTGGCCGTCGCCGGTGGGGTCACACTCCCTGGGGCATCCTAGGACGCTAGGTTAAGTGGGTTGCCAGGAGGGACGGCCATACTTGCCACATGACGATCTCGGCCGCCCGGGCGGCGGTACTGGGGCGGGTATGGGGCGCCCTGGCCCGCGAACCGATCCCGGGCGTCGTGGCACGCGACGGCGACGGTGCCACGCTGACCGTCCGGCTGGCCGGGGGCCGGACGCTGTCCGGGCCGTCCGCCGCCGCGGAGCCGTTCGCGACGGCACCGCAGGGGCTGCGCGTCGACGGGCACGACGACCCCACGGCCCTGGTCGCCGGGCTCGGCTGGGGGCCGGTCGGCGACCAGCTGGCCGCCGACCTGGCCGACAGCGTGACCAACCTCGCCGCCGCCCGGGCCGCCCAGCCCGAGCCGGACGGCGGCCCGCCCTACCTGACCCGCTCCCCCAGCCTGGCCGACCTCGAACAGTGCGTCGTCGACGGTCACCCGCTGCACCCGCTGTGCCGCACCCGCACCGGCATGTCCGCCGGCGAGGTGCGCGCCTACGCCCCCGAGTACCGGCCGGTCGTCGCGCTGCGCGAGTACGCCGTGCCGGACGGGCGGTGGCTCGCCACCGGGCGGCCGCTGGCGCCCCGGCTGCTGGTACACCCGTGGCAGCACGAGCACGTCCTGCCCCGGTACCCCTGGCTGGTGCCCACCGGCCGGGTGGTGCCGGCCCGGCCGCTGATGTCGCTGCGGACCCTGGCACCGTTGGACCACCCGACGCGGCACGTGAAGACCGCCGTCGACGTGCAGATGACCTCCGCGCAGCGGACCGTCTCGCCGGCCGCCGTGCGCAACGGCCCGGCCGTCTCCGCGCTGATCGGCGACCTGGCCGCCGCGGCCGGGCTGGACGTGCTGCGGGAACTCGCCGCCGGCGCGGTCCTGGTCGACGGCGCCCCGAGCCGGCACCTGGCCATGGTGTGCCGCCAGGCGCCGGTCACCGGCCCCGACGAGGTGGTCATGCCGCTGGCCGCGCTGTGCGCCCCGTCGCCCGCCTCCGGCCGGGCGCTGCTGACCGAGGCCGTGACGATCGGGTACGCCGGCCGGCCGGAGCCGTTCGCCGCCGACCTGATTCACCTGCTGTTACCGCCGCTGCTTCGCCTGCTCCACTCCGGCGTCGCGCTGGAGGCACACGGGCAGAACACGCTGGTGGTGCTGCGCACCGGGCAACCGGTCCGGCTGTACTACCGCGACCTCGGCGGCGTGCGCCTGCACCCGGGCAGGCTGGCGGCCGCCGGGCTGCCGGCGCTCACCCTGCACGGCGACCTGGAAAGCGGCCAGCCCGCCGAACTGCGCACCAAACTGTTCGCCGCGGTGCTGTCCACCGTGGTCGGGCAGCTGGCCGCGACCCTGCACAGCGAGTACGGCACCGATCCGGACACCTGCTGGAAACTGATCGCCACCACCGCCCGGGACACCTACGCCACGCTGCCCGCCACCGCCCGCGCGGACGAACGGGCACTGTTCGGCACCGAACTGCCAGTCAAGGCGATGACCGCCATGCGGCTGGCCACCGATCCGCTCCACGACATCTGGACCGCGCTTCCCAACCCCCTGGCAGGCCGATGATGACCGGCACCACCGACCCGGTGACCCTGGCCGGAGCCGAGCTCGCGCGGCACGCCCCGCACCTGCTCGACGCGTACCACGCCGCGCTGCCCAGGGCGGCCGACGTGGTCACCACCAGGCTGCTGGGCGCCGCGTGGCGCGAGGACCTCGGCCGGGCCCGGCACCTACTGCGCCCCGCCCGCCGGCACGGGTTCGACCGGGTCGAGCCGGCCGGCCCCCACCGCCATGGGCCGGCCACCGTCCTCGCCGAACTCGGCGTGCCCTGCGCCGCGCTGACCGCCGAACTGGTCGACGCCGCCGGCAACCTGGCGCTGGGCTACGCCCGCCGGGCCGGCATCGACGCGCGACTGCGCGCCCAGGCCAGCGCCGCCGGCGACCCCGACCTGTACGGGCTGGCCGCCACCCTGGGCACCGACGAGCAGATGCTGATGTTCGAACGGCTGGCCACCGAGGGGCACAACCTGCACCCGTGCGGGCGCACCCGGCTGGGCTGGCGGGTACCGGACCTGCTGGCGCACGACCAGGAGTCGCCGGCCACCGGGGTCGGGTTCGTGGCCGTCCGGTCCGGCCTGCACACCGGCGACGACCTCGGCGCGCTTCTGCGCGACGGGTACCCATGGCTCCCGCCGCCCCCGGCCGGGTACCGGCTGCAGCCGGTACACGCCTGGCAGCTGGAGGCCGTGCTGGCCGACCGGTACGCCGGGCTGTTCGCCACCCGGGACCTGATCCGCGTCGAGGGCGCCGTGCTGCGCGCCGCGCCGACCATCGCGCTGCGCACCGTGCTGCTGGAGCCGGACCGGCACGGGGCGCGCCGCTACCTCAAGCTGTCCCTGGACATCCAGGTCACCTCCACCCGGCGCACCATCTCCGCGGCCAGCACCCGCAACGGCCCGGCCATCTCGGACCTGCTGCACCGGCTGCTGGCCGACGAGCCGCGGGTGCTGCTGCTACCCGAGGTGGCCGGCGCGGCGGTGGACGCCGGCGACGGGCGCGACGTGTCCGCGATCGTGCGTGGCGGGCTGTCCGGCGCGCTGACCCCCGGCGAGGTGGCGATCCCCGGCCCGGCCCTGGTGGCCACCTCACCGGTCACCGGCGGCAGCGTGCTGTCCGAACTGCTGGCCCGCGCCGGCCTGGACCCGCTGGAGTTCCTGGCCCGCTACGCCGGCCTGCTGCTGCCGCCGCTGCTGCGGCTGGCCGCGGCCGGGGTCGGGCTGGAGGCCCACCTGCAGAACAGCATCCCCACGTTCGTCGGCGGGGTCCCGCACCGGGTCGCGTTCCGCGACTTCGCCGGGCTGCGGCTGCACCTGCCCCGGCTGGCCGCCCGCGCCGGCGGCGCGCCGCCGCTGGCGCCCGGCTCGGTGGTGGGCACCGACGAGGTGGACGTGATGCGCGCCAAGCTCGGCTACACCGCGCTGCAGGCCCACCTGGGCGAACTGGTCGCGCACCTGGCCGACGCGCACGGCCTGGACGAGGCGGCGGGCTGGCGGGCGGTGCGTCGGGTGCTCGACGAGGCCGGGGCCGACCCGGCCGACCGGGCGTTCCTCACCGCCCCCCGGGTGCCGCACAAGGCGCTGGTGCGCATGCGGCTGGCCCAGGCCGGTGCCGCCGGCCGGCACGGCGGCACCGGCGACCTCTACGTCCCGGTGGACAATCCCCTGCATGCTTCCTGATCGGGTGGTCGGCGCCCTGGCCACGGCGCCGCGGCCGGTCTGCGCCTACGTGTACGACACCGGGGTGGCGCGCGGGCGGGCCGCCGCCGTGCGGGAGGTGCTGCCGGAGGGCGCCGCGCTGCTGTACGCGGTCAAGGCCAACGGGGCGCCCGCGGTCGTGGCCGCCCTGGCCGGGGTGGCCGACGGGCTGGAGGTGGCCTCGGGCGGCGAGCTGGAGCTGGCGGTACGGGCCGGGGCCGGGCGCACCGCGTTCAGCGGCCCGGCCAAGACCGACGCCGAGCTGGCCGCCGCGATCGAGGCGGGCGCCACCGTGAACGTGGAGAGCGTGCTGGAACTGCGCCGGCTGGCCGCCCTGGCCTCGGCCGGGAAGGGTGGGCGGGACGGGAAGGCCGGACGGGTCCGGGTCGCGCTGCGGGTCAACCGGGCCGGCGCCGCCCTGCCCGGCAGCCACCAGATGACCGGCGTACCCACCCCGTTCGGGCTCGACGAGTCCGCCCTCGACGAGGCGGTCGCGCTGGTACGCGGGCAGCCCCTCCTGCACCTGGCCGGGTTCCACCTGCACGCGGTCTCCAACAACCTGGACGCCGCCGCGCACGCCGCCTTCGTCGCCGGCGCGGTGGACTGGTCGCTGCGCGCCGCCACCCGGTACGGGCTGCCGACCCCGGAGGTCAACGTCGGCGGCGGCTTCGGCATCGACCACGCCGGGGCCGGCCGGTTCGACCTGGCGGCGCTGCGCGGGGCGCTGCCCACCGCCGCGCCGCTGGTCTTCGAGCTGGGCCGGTACCTGGCCGCCCCGGCCGGCTGGTACGCCGCCGAGGTGCTCGACCTCAAACGCAACCACGGCCGGTGGTTCGCCGTCCTGCGCGGCGGTACCCACCACTTCCGGCTGCCCGCCGCGTGGGGCTACAGCCACCCGTTCACGGTGCTGCCCACGCCCGGCTGGCCGTACGGGTTCGCCCGGCCCGAGGTGCGTGACGTGGAGGTCGACGCGGTCGGGGAGCTGTGCACCCCCCGCGACGTCCTGACCCGCGGCCAACGGGTGGACCGGCTGCGGGTGGGCGACGTGCTGGTCTTCGGCAACGCCGGCGGGTACGGCTGGGACATCTCGCACCACGACTTCCTGCGCCACCCGTACCCGGAGATGATCGTCATCTGACCAGGGGCGCGCGGGCCGGCCCGGGTGGGCTCAGTGCGGGGGGCGGCGCAGGCCGATCTGGAGCACGCCGCCGTCGGCGTGGTCGACCTGCAGGGTGGTGTGCTCGATGCCGTACGCGTCGCGCAGCAGCCGCTCCAGCGCCCGGCGGGTGTCGTGGCAGTCCCCGCCCCGGTTGACCAGCACGTGCGCCGACAGCGCCGTGGAGTCCGACCCGATCTGCCACACGTGCAGGTCGTGCACCTCCTTGACGCCCGGCACCCCGGCCAGCGCGGCGCCCACCTGCTCCGGGTCGATGCCGGCCGGCGCGGCCTCCAGCAGGATGCGCCCGGAGGCGCGCAGCAGTCCGACCCCGGCCCGGACCATGAGCGCGGCCACGACCAGGGTCGCTATCGCGTCCGCCCGGCGGTAACCGGTCAGCACGATCACCAGGCCGGCCGCCGCGGTGGCCAGGAACGCGTACAGGTCGGTCACGATGTGCGCGAAGGCGCCCCGGATGTTGAGGTTGTTCCGGTTGGCCCGGCCGATCAGGACCGTGGCGCCCAGGTTGACCAGCACGCCGACCAGCGCGGTGACCAGCACCAGGCCGCCGGCCACCCGGGGCGGGGCGATCAGGTGCCGGACCGCCTCCACCGCCAGCACCACCGACAGGATCAGCAGGGCCAACCCGTTGGCCTGGGCGGAGAGGATCTCCGCGCGGCGCAGCCCGTAGGTGTAACCGCCGTGCGGCGGGCGGGCCGCCAGGCGCATGGCGACCAGGGCCAGGATCAGCGCCGCCGCGTCGGTGAGCATGTGCGCGGCGTCCGACAGCAGCGCCAGCGAGCCGGCGACCAGGCCGACCGTCACCTCCCCGACCATGAACGCCAGGATCAGCGCGAGGGCGCCACCGAGCAGCCGGTGGTCCCCTCCGGCCACCGGACGATCATGCTGGTGCGCGTCGCTCACCCGTCAAATATATGCGATGTTTGCAATATGTGGGGACGGTGAACCCCGGCGGGCGGTCAGGAGCACACCAGCAGCGCCACCGGGTACCGGGACAGCAGGTCGGCCACCCGCGGCGCCCGGCCGGTGAACGAGGCACCGGTCAGCGCGTCGGTCCACGTCCCGTCCCGCAGCGGCAGGTAGGTGTCTCCCCAGCCGCCGCGCTGGCGCAGCCGCGCCGGCAGCCTGGTGGCCACGGCCACCACCCCGCCCCGGTCGAACGCCACCAGATGCCCGGCCGCCGGACCCCGGGCCGGCACCGGGGCGTACCCGGAGAAGCGGTGCGAGGCCCGCCGCCGCAGCCGCAACACCCGGCTGACCAGCAGCAGCTTCGCCGCCCCCGACTCGTCCACCGGCGGCAGCCAGCCGGCGTCCAGGCGCGACAGCAGCGCCCGGCGGGCACCGAAGTCGACCGGCCGCCGGTTGTCCGGATCGACCAGCGAGTTGTCCCACACCTCGGTGCCCTGGTAGACGTCGGGCACCCCCGGCATGGCCAGCTGCAACAGCTTCTGCCCCAGCGAATTCGACCAGCCGTCCGGCGCGATCCGGGCGGCGAAGGCCTCGACGTCGGCGCGCAGCCCCGGGTCGTCGTACACGGCATCCACCACCGAGCACAGCTCGAGCTCGAACACCTCACCCGGGCTGTCCCAGGACGTCCGGGTCGACGCCTCCCGGGCCGCCTTGAGCAGGTACGACCGCAGCCGCTCACGCGAGATCGGCCAGGTACCCGCGACGGTTTGCCACAGCAGCCGGGACAGCGCCTGATCCGGCAGCGGCGCGGCCGAACTCCACCGCGCCTGTGCCTGCAGCCACTGGCCGGGCAACTCGGCCAGCACCGCCAGCCGGGCCCGCACGTCCTCGCTGCGCTTGGTGTCGTGGGTGGACAGCGTGGTCATCGTCCGCGGCCAACGCCGGTGCCGGGCGGCCGTGGCGGCGTGGAACTCGTCCGCCCCGACGCTGAACCGGTCCGGCGACCCGCCCACCTCGTTGCGGGCCACGAACCGGGTCCACCGGTACAACGCGGTGTCCTCCACGCCCTTGGCCACCACCGCGCCGGTGAACTGCTGGAAGCGCACGGCCAGCTCGCCGTCCGGGTCGCGCAGCCGGGGCATCAGCGCGGCCAGAGTGCCCCCCAGGTCCGGCCGACGGGCGTACGTCTCGCGTAGCGCCCAGTCCAGCGCGCCGGTGTCGGGCAGGTACGCCCGGTACACCGGGAAGCGGGAGGCCACCTGCGCCAGGGCCAGCGTGGCGTCCGGTACGTCCGGTGCCAGCCGGCCCATCCGGGCCAGCTCAGCGGCCAGCAGGGTGGTGGCCGCCTCGTACCTGGCCACCCGGGCCACCTCGTGCCACGGCAGGTCCGGCGCCATCGCGGTCAGCGGCGGCTCCCCGGCCGGGTCGACGAACAGCCCGCACACCTCGTCGCCGGCCTCATAACCGGTGTTGCCCTCGACCGGCCAGTCGGCCGGCCGCTCCCCCGGCTTCAAGATCTTCTCCACCACCAGCCACGCGCCCGGTACCGCCTCGCGTAGCCGCCGCAGGTACCCGGCCGGATCGGCCAGCCCGTCCAGGTGGTCGACCCGGATGCCGTCCACCCACCCCTCACGGCACCAGCGCAGCAGCTCGGCGTGGGTGGCGTCGAACACCTCCGGGTCCTGCACCCGCAGCGCGGCCAGCGTGCTGACCGCGCCGAACCGGCGGTAGTTGACCTCGGCGTTGCCCCGGCACGCGGGCACCAGCTCGTAGTGCTGGGCCTGGTGCGCCTCGCGCGGGGTGGTCTCCGGGCTGCCCGGCCGGACCGGGAACCGGTGCCCGTCGTAGCGCAGCTCGCCGTCGACCAGCTCCAGGGCGTCCAGCGGGTCCGGGGCGTCGGGCGCGTCCGGGTCGCCGGCCAGCACCGGCAGCGCCAACCGGCCCCGCGACCAGTCGATGTCGAACCAGCCCGCGTACGGCGACTCCGGACCCTCGCGCAGCACGCTCCACCAGGCCGCGTTGGCCTCCGGCACGGCCACCCCCACGTGATTGGGCACGATGTCCACCACCAGGCCCATGCCGGCGCCGCGCAGCCGCTCGACCAGCCCGACCAGCCCCTTCTCGCCGCCCAGCTCCGGGTTGACCGCGCCGTGGTCCACCACGTCGTACCCGTGGGCCGAGCCCGGCGCGGCGGCCAGCAGTGGGGCGCTGTACAGGTGACTGACGCCCAGGCTGGCCAGGTAGTCGACGATGTCGGCGGTGGCCGCCAGGTCGAAGTCGGGCCGCACCTGCACCCGGTAGGTCGAGACGGGCTCGCTCACCCGACCCGCGCCGGCCGCCGGACCCGGCGCCAGCGGACCGGGCGCCAGCGGACCAGGCTGCGGCGGACCACCGGCCGCCGGGCCGGGCGTGGTCATCCGGCCGCCGGTCCGACCAGCCTCCCCAGCACCATCAGGGACCGCTCGCGGACCGGAATCCGGGCGCCGGGGGCCACCACGTCCGGCTCGGCCGCCGGCACCGGATCCACGGTGTCGATCACGACCTGCCATTTGTCGCCGTACTCCTGTCCAGGCACCACGAACTCGAGCGGGATCTCCGAGGCGTTGAAGAACACCAGGAAGGAGTCGTCGGTGTACCGCTCGCCGCGCGAGCCGCGCTCGTTGATCCCGTCCCCGTTGAGGAACAGCGCCACCGACCTGCCGAAGTCGGTTTCCCAGTCGTCATCGGTCATCAGCCTCCCGTCGAAGGTGAACCACTCCAGGTCCGGGATCGGCGTGCCGGCCGCGCGGCGCACCGGACGCCCGGTGTAGAAGTGCCGGCGGTGGAACACCCGGTGCTCCCGGCGCAACTCGATCAGCCGCCGGGTGAACTCCAGCATCCGCTCGTCCGCGCCTTCCCAGTCCACCCAGGTCAACGAGCTGTCCTGGCAGTAGGCATTGTTGTTGCCGCGTTGAGTGCGGCCCAGTTCGTCGCCGTGGCCGATCATCGGCACGCCCTGCGACAGCAGCAGCGTGGCCATCAGGTTGCGCCGCTGCCGGGCCCGCAGCGCCAGGATGTCGGGGTCGCCGGTCGGGCCCTCCGCCCCGCAGTTCCAGGACCGGTTGTGGTTCTCCCCGTCCCGGTTGTCCTCGCCGTTGGCCTCGTTGCGCTTCTGGTCGTAGGACACCAGGTCGGCCAGCGTGAACCCGTCGTGGCAGGTGACGAAGTTGACGCTGGCCACCGGTTTGCGCCCGTCGTCCTGGTACAGGTCGGCCGAGCCGCAGACCCGGCTGGCGAACTCGGCCAGCGTGGCGGGCTGCCAGCGCCACAGGTCCCGGGTCGTGTCGCGGTACTTGCCGTTCCACTCCATCCACAGCGGCGGGAAGTTGCCCACCTGGTACCCGCCCGGGCCCAGGTCCCACGGCTCGGCGATCAGCTTGACCATGCTGACCACCGGATCCTGCTGCGCCACCTCGAAGAAGGTGGCCAGCCGGTCGACCTCGTAGAAGTCCCGGGCCAGCGTGGCGGCCAGGTCGAAGCGGAACCCGTCGACGTGCATCTCCCGCACCCAGTACCGCAGCGAGTCCATGATCAGCTGTAGGCAGTGCGGGCTGCCGGCGTTGAGGCTGTTGCCGCAGCCGGTCGTGTCGACGTACAGGGCCGGGTCGTCCGGCCGCAGCCGGTAGTACTGGGAGTTGTCGATGCCACGCAGGGACAGGGTGGGGCCCCGGTGGTCGCCCTCCGCGGTGTGGTTGTAGACCACGTCGAGGATCACCTCGATGCCCGCGGCGTGCAGCGCCTTGACCATGCCGCGGAACTCCTGCACCTGCTGGCCCAGCCGGTTCGTCGCGGCGTACTGCTGGTGCGGGGCGAAGAATCCGATGGTGTTGTACCCCCAGTAGTTGGCCAGCCCGGCCGCGACCAGCCGTTCGTCGTGTGCGAACTGGTGCACCGGCATCAACTCCACCGCGGTCACGCCCAACCGCCGCAGGTACTCGATCATGACCGGGTGGGCCAGGCCCGCGTACGTGCCGCGCAGCCGCTCCGGGATGCCCGGGTGGCGCGCCGTGAGCCCCTTGACGTGGGCCTCGTAGATGACCGTGTCGTGGTACGGCACCCGGGGCGGCCGGTCGCTGCCCCAGTCGAAGTACGGGTTGGTCACCACCGACCGGGGCACGTACGGTGCCGAGTCGCGCCCCGACCTGCGCCCCGGGTCGTCCGGGTCGTACCCGTACAGCGCCGGGCCCCAGCGCACCTGGCCGTCGATCGCCGTCGCGTACGGGTCCAGCAGCAGCTTGCTCGGGTCGCACCGCAGCCCGCGGCCCGGGTCGTAGGGCCCGTGCACCCGGAACCCGTAGCGGGTGCCCGGCTCCAGCCCCGGGGCGAACCCGTGCCAGACGAAGGCGTCCACCTCCGACAGCGCCACCCGGCGCTCGGTGTCCGCCTCGTCGAACAGGCACAGCTCGACGCCCTCGGCGACCTCCGAATAGATCGCGAAGTTCGTACCGGTGCCGTCGTAGGTCGCGCCCATCGGGTAGCGCTCACCCGGCCACAGCTGCATCGTCACTCCCGCCCCTCGGTGTCGGGTACGGGATTACCCGCGAGCGGATCAAGCCAATCCGGCCCCGGCGGAGGCCGCGCCCCACCGCGACGCGACCCCGCGGGCTCAGGGGACGCGCGGTCCGCCCACTTGGGGCCCGCTGGGTGTGGGCTCAGGGCACAGCGCGACCGCCGGTGGCGCGTGCGCCACCGGCGGCGTGGAACAGGTGAGGCGGGGCGTCAACCGGGGGCGAGGGTCACCAGAGGGCCAGGGCCGCCAGAGGGCGGGGTCACCAGAGGGCGGGGTCAGCGGCTCGCGTCGTTCGGGTCCTGGCCGGCCAGGCCCGACGGCACCGCCTCGTCAACGGCCCGCTCCGGCCCGCCGCGCAACGAGTCCGCGTGCGTCAGGTCGTCGTGCTCCTCGGCGAAGTCCCGCCCGTCCAGCTCGTCCTCATCCGAGCGGTACGGGCGCCTGGGCTGCTCATCCCCCATTGGTCACGCCCCGCGCCCCCGCCCGCCGACGGGCACCCGCGCCGTGGCCGCCCGCCGCGCCACGGCCGGCTCGACCTGCCCGCTGTGCCGGTGGGCCCAGCGCCGCAGTTCGCCCGGGTGGGCGCGGGACCAGATCAGCGTCCCGAGAAACGCCAGCACGCCGAGCGCCCACATCAGCAGCACGAGGGCGATCGTGATGGACGAGGTCTCGTTGGGCATCATCGCCTCCTCGGCAATTCGTATGTCGGCGCCTGGTACCCCCGCGATCCGAGGATCAATCACATCCGCCGACCCCCGATCTGGGTGTTTTGGCCGTCAACCGGGCGGGTATGGCGGGCTTCGCGGCGCCACCGGGACCACTCGGATGGCGCCGAATGAGATCCGTCGGGGACACAGGAGGGCTGCGGTGGGGGTCGTGCGAAGTAAGAGTCAGAACCAGAGAACCGGCCGGCCGGGCACGTCGACGGCGACGGCGACAGCCGAGCGCGGGGTACGCAGTCCCGAGGAGACCGAGCAGATCCGCGTGCTGCTCCAGGACCGGTACGACGAGTTGTGCGTCGAGTACGACGAGGCGACCGTCGCCGTGGAGGCGATGCGCCGGGAGCAGAACACCGACCGGGCCGGGGACGACGAGATCGACAGTGGCACCAAGGCGTCCGAGCGGGAACGGGCGCTGTCGCTGATCCACAGTATCGGTGAGCGCCGGCGGCAGGTCGAGTACGCCCTGGTCAGGCTGCGCGACGGCGGGTACGGCTGGTGCGAGGGCTGCGGGTCGGCGATAGCGGTCGAGCGGCTGGCCGTCTTCCCGTCGGCGACCTCCTGCGTGGCGTGCCAGCAACTGGCCGAGCGCCGGGTGGCCTGAGGCTCCGGCAGCGGCCGCGCGGCGTACCCCACCGAAACGCCGGGCCCCACGGCGACGCCAGGGTCCCGGCGCCCGGCCGGCAATCGAGCGGGCGGCGGGACCCTGGGCGCTCAGCGCACCGTCAGCGTGACGTCGATGTTGCCGCGGGTCGCGTTCGAGTACGGGCACACCTGGTGGGCCTGCTCGGTCAGCTTGGCGGCCAGGTCGTGATCGACGCCGGGCAGCGAGATCAACAGCTCGACGGTCAGCGCGAAGCCGCCGGAGCCGTTCGGGCCGATGCCCACCCGGGCGTCGACCTCCGAGCCCTCGACCTCGGCGTGCTCGCGGCGCGCGACCGCCCGCAGTGCCGAATGGAAGCAGGCCGCGTATCCGGAGGCGAACAACTGCTCCGGGTTGGTGCCGCCGCCCTGTCCACCCATCTCGGTGGGGACCGCGAGGTCGGCCTGGAACTGGCCGTCGGACGTGGCCACCTTTCCGCTGCGTCCGTCGCCGGTGGAGCGGGCCTCCGCTGTGTACAGCACCTTCATGATGATCGCCTTTCCGCCGTTCGGGGTTGATGGATCGCCATGGTCAGTGCGCCCAACCGGTCACGCAGGTCGCCGAATTCGTCCTCGGCGAGCCCGACCGCGGCAGCGATGGCGTCCGGCACCGCGGTGGCAGGCCGCCGCAGCGCCGCGCCCTGGTCGGTCAGGCGCACCAGCACCGACCGCTCGTCCTCGGGCCGCCGTACCCGGCGCACCAGGCCGGCGGACTCCATCCGCTTGAGCAATGGCGACAGTGTGCCGGAGTCGAGCATGAGCTCCGCGCCCAGGTCCTTGACCGTGGTGTCGCCGTGCTCCCAGAGCACCAGCAGCACCAGGTACTGCGGGTAGGTCAGGCCGAGGGGCTCGAGCACGGGCCGGTAGAGGTTGGTCATGGCACGGGACGCCGCGTAGAGCGCGAAGCACAGCTGCCCGCCCAACCGCAGATCGTTCCCCATGGCCCCAATGGTAGGGCACGATTCGATTGTGCACGATTGAAATGGCTCACACCGCGGGGCCGATGGTTGGCGGCGGGGTGGAGCGGGAATCGGCGGGGCATGGACCTGGTCGGCAAGCTGCTGCGCCCGATCGATCGGGCGCAGCAGCGCTGGGCCTGGGCCGCGTACCCCTACGCGGTGGTGAAGAAGTACCAGGAGGACAGCGGCAGCAACCTGGCCGCCCTGCTGACCTACTACGGCTTCCTGTCGGTCTTCCCGCTGCTGCTGATCTTCACCTCGCTGCTGGGCTACGCCCTGCGCGGCAACGCCGACCTGCAGCACCGGCTGGTGCACTCCGCCCTCGTCGAATTCCCGGTGATCGGGCAGCAACTGCGCACCAACGGGCTGCGCGGGCACTGGTACGTGCTCACGATCGGCGTATTGATCAGCCTCTGGGGCGCCCGCGGGGTGGCCATCGCCATCCAGAACGCCATGAACACAGTCTGGAACGTGCCCTACGCCCAGCGCCCGAACTTCCTCGTCGCGTCCATTCGGGGCATCCCCCTGCTGGCGTCCGTGGGCGTCGCCGTGCTGGTCACCGGCCTGCTGTCCGGCATCGGCAGCGCCACCAGCGAACTGGGCCTGACGGTCCGCGCCGCGGCCTTCCTCGGCTCCGCCGTGATCAACGTGGGCATCTTCCTGTTCGCGTTCCGGCTGGCCACCGCCCGAGACGTGCCGTACCGGGACTTCACCCGGTCCGCCTGCGTCTCCGCCGTGCTCTGGCAGCTGCTGCTGGCCCTCGGCACCCTGCTCGTCGCCCACCAGGTGCGCCACGCGCAGGCGCTGTACAGCACCTTCGGTGTGGTCATCGGCCTGCTGGCCTGGCTACACCTGCAGGCGCAGCTGACCCTGCTGCTGGTCGAGTCGGACGTGGTGCGCACCCGGCGACTGTGGCCGCGCAGCGTGGTGCCGCCACCGCTGACCCCCGCCGACCGCGACGTGCTCCGGGCCTACGCCTGGCAGACCCGTCGCCGGCCGCGCTCCGAGCAGGACGTCAGCGTTCGATTCACCGACCCCGACCAGCCCGACGGCCCACCGTCGGCCGAGCCTGGGAACGCTTCCAGAGACGAGTAACGGACACAGAGTGCGCGAGCGACTCCTTAACGGACAGGGCGTCCGGCGGGCGTGGTACGACCAGGTCGACCATGGTCAGCCGAAGGGTTGATTCTTGCGTCTTAGTGCCGTCACCTGCTCGAAACGGCGTCGTTCGGCAGAGTAGCGTGCGTCACTGGTCATGTGAGCGTAGCCACAACCCCCGGATACTCGCCCACCATCCAACGCCTAGCTGTACCGCCCGGAGCCCCCTGATGTGCCAGCACCAACCACCCTGCCCGCCCGCCGACGCGATCGACCGGGACGCCTCCCGCGTCCTCGCCTCATTCCCTGAGCAGGGGTGGAGCCTCCTCTGCAATGGCGTCATTTTCTTCGAGGACACCGGCGAACTGCTTCCCGACGGGAGCAGTGTGGCTCCCCACCGCGGCCCGGCCCCGCACACCCTCTGCCCCGCCTGAGCGCAGCCGCAGCCGTTCTCTGGCGAGGCGAGCACAGGCCACACAGGCAACCCCTGAGCGCGACTGGAGCCGCATTCAGCGGCGGGTACGGACGCGTTCGGCGGGTCGCCAGCTGACGACCCGCCGAACGAACGGTCACACCGCCGGCTACTCGGCGAACGCCTCCGGCGGCGGGCAGGAGCACACCAGGTTCCGGTCGCCGTACGCCCCGTCGATCCGCCGTACCGGCGCCCAGTACTTCCCCTCCGCGGTACCGGTCGGGTACGCCGCCACCGACCTGGGGTACGGGTGAGCCCACTCGTCGGCGCTGACCGACGCCGCCGTGTGCGGGGCCCCCGCCAGCGGATTGTCGCCCGCCGGCCACTCCCCCCGGCCCACCTTGTCGATCTCCGCCCGGATCGCGATCATCGCGTCCACGAACCGGTCCAGCTCGGTCACGTCCTCCGACTCCGTCGGCTCGACCATCAGGGTGCCCGCCACCGGGAACGACATGGTGGGCGCGTGGAAGCCGTAGTCGATCAGCCGCTTGGCCACGTCGTCCACGCTGACCCCGGTGGCCTTGGTGATCGGCCGCAGGTCCAGGATGCACTCGTGCGCCACCAGGCCCTTGTTGCCGGTGTAGAGCACGGGATAGTGGTCGGCCAGCCGGGCCGCCACGTAGTTCGCCGCCAGCACCGCCGTGCCGGTCGCCGCGACCAGCCCCTCCGGGCCCATCATCCGCAGGTATGCCCACGGGATCGGCAGGATGCCGGCCGAGCCGTGCGGCGCCGACGCGATCGCCTCGGGCAGGTGCCCGGCCAGGTGCGCGCGCACCGCCACCGGCCCGACGCCCGGGCCGCCGCCGCCGTGCGGGATGCAGAACGTCTTGTGCAGGTTCAGGTGGGACACGTCCGCCCCGAACCGGCCCGGCCGGGCGTACCCGAGCAGCGCGTTGAGGTTCGCGCCGTCCACGTACACCTGACCGCCGGCGTCGTGCACCTTCGCGCACAGCTCGGCGATCCCGGTCTCGTACACGCCATGGGTCGACGGGTAGGTCACCATGATGGCGGCCAGCCGTTCGGCGTTAGCCGTGATCTTGCGATCCAGGTCGGTCAGGTCCACGTTGCCGTCCGCGTCGCAGGCCACCACGACCACCCGCATGCCCGCCATCACCGCGCTGGCCGCGTTCGTACCGTGCGCCGAGGACGGGATCAGGCACACGTCGCGATCGTGATCGCCCTGGGCCTGGTGGTACCCGCGGATCGCCAACAGCCCGGCCAGCTCGCCCTGCGAGCCGGCGTTGGGCGCCAGGCTGACCGCGTCGTACCCGGTGACCTCCGCGAGCCACCGCTTCAGCTCGTCGATCAGCTCGCGGTAGCCGGCGACCTGGTGCGCCGGCGCGAACGGGTGGATGTCGGCGAACTCCGGCCAGGTGATGGGCTCCATCTCGGTGGTCGCGTTGAGCTTCATCGTGCAGGAGCCCAGCGGGATCATCCCGCGGTCCAGCGCGTAGTCCTTGTCGGCCAGCCGGCGCAGGTAGCGCAGCATCGCCGTCTCGTTGCGGTGGCTGGCGAACACCTCGTACCCCAGCAGCGGCCCGGTGCGCCGCAGCGGCTCCGGCAGGCTGCCCGGCAGCCCCTCCCCGGGCTCGGCCTCCTCGACCGCCGGCGCGTCCACGCCGAACGCGGCCCACACCGTCCGCAGGTGCCCGATGGTCGTGGTCTCGTCGCAGGCGATGCCCACCCGGTCCGCGTCGACCAGGCGCAGGTTCACCCCGGCCGCCTCGGCCGCGGCCACCACCCGCTCGGCCTCGCCGGGCACCACCGCGGTGACCGTGTCGAAGAAAGCGTCGTGGGCCAGCCGCACGCCGCCGGCCCGCAGCCCGTCCGCCAGCGTCGCGGCCCGCCCGGCCACCCGGCCCGCGATCGCGCGCAGCCCCTCCGGACCGTGGTAGACCGCGTACATGCCGGCGATCACCGCGAGCAGCACCTGCGCGGTGCAGATGTTGCTGGTCGCCTTCTCCCGCCGGATGTGCTGCTCGCGCGTCTGCAGCGCGAGCCGGTAGGCCGGCGCGCCGTCCGCGTCGCGGGACACCCCGACCAGCCGCCCCGGCAGTGTGCGCTCCAGGCCGGCGCGTACCGCCAGGTAGCCGGCGTGCGGCCCGCCGAAGCCCATCGGTACCCCGAACCGCTGGGTGGTGCCCACCGCGACGTCGGCGCCGGCAGCGCCGGGCGACCGCAGCAGGGTCAGGGCCAGCAGGTCCGCCGCGACCGTGGCCAGGGCGCCCCTGGCGTGGGCCGCCTCGATCAGCGCCGCGTGGTCCCGGATCGCCCCGCCCGCGCCCGGGTACTGCAGGTGCAGGCCGAAGAACTCCTCGGGCAGCGCCTCGGTTTCCAGGTCGAGCACCCGCACCTCGATGCCCAGCGGCCAGGCCCGCGTCTGGATCACCGCTACCGTCTGCGGCAGGGTGTCCGCGTCCACCACGTAGACCTGCGAGCGTGCCTTGCTGGAGCGGCGCGTCAGCGTCATCGCCTCGGCGGCGGCGGTCCCCTCGTCGAGCATCGACGCGTTGGCGCTGTCCAGACCGGTCAGGTCGGACACCATGGTCTGGAAGTTGAGTAGCGCCTCCAGCCGGCCCTGGCTGATCTCCGGCTGGTACGGGGTGTACGCCGTGTACCAGGCCGGGTCCTCCAGCACGTTGCGCCTGATGACGGCCGGGGTGTGGGTGCCGTAGTAGCCCAGCCCGATCATCGAGGTCAGTACCTGGTTGCGTGAGGCAAGCGACTTCAACTCGGTGATCGCCTCCGCCTCGGTGGCGGCCGGCGGCAGGTCCAGGGTGCCGTGCCAGCGGATCGATTCGGGGATCGCGGCATCCATCAGCTCCTCGACCGAGGAGTACCCGACGGCACCGAGCATGCGCTGGATTCCATCCGGGTCGGGGCCGATGTGACGGCGGGCGAAGGGCAGGTCGCTCATTGGTCTGGCTCCAGGGGGGGAGGCGGGGCGTCTGGCTAGCCCTCCCCCTCTGTCGTCACGGTGCCCTCCAGAGGTGCCTGCCCGAGTCGCGGTCCTTTTGCCTGAGAGGTTCCGGGGAGGATTTGCCCCTTCGGCGCCATCGACCCGTGACCGGTCCGATGAACTCTCCCGCGCTGGCGTATCGGCGATCTCCACGCTACCAGCGGAACCTCCCGCCGGCGGAACCCGGTCCCGACATCAGGGGTGGAACCCCTGATGTCGGGACGAGGGCCGGACCACTCCCCCTAAGGCATCCTAGGACGCTAGGTCAGAGGCTGGCCAAGCATGGGCGACGAGGCCATCGCTGGATGCGCGGACGGAGGATGCAGGCGAGAGTTCCTGGTGCGGAAGGGGCTGATCGCCACCGAGCCGCTCGAATGCGGTGCGGACGGGTCGGTGCGGACCGGTCGGTGGCGGTCGAAGGCCGAGGACGGCCCGACGCGGATGGTCGCGCTGGTCAGCCGGCCCGGCGCCGGGCCCGACGGGCGGCCAGCTCGTCCGCGATCACGCCGCTGTCCTCGTCGCCGGCCGGGTCGGACTGGCTCGGAACCTCGCCGGGGCCGGCCCCCGCCGCCCGCTCCGCGGGCAGGTGCGCCAGCGAACCCTGGATCTCCTTGAACGCGCCACCGATCGCGATGCCGAACACGCCCTGGCCGCCCTGCAGCAGGTCCACGACCTCCTCCGGCGACCGGCACTCGTAGACCGTCGTCCCATCGGAGATCAGCGTGATCTGCGCGAGATCGTCGGTCCCCCGCGAACGCAACGCCTCGATCGCCTTGCGGATGTTCTGCAGGGAGACCCCGGCGTCGAGCAGGCGCTTCACGACCTTGAGCACGACCATGTCCCGGAACGAATACAGCCGCTGGGTACCCGAGCCCGAGGCGTCCCGGATGCTGGGGACGACCAGTCCGGTACGTGCCCAGTAGTCCAGTTGCCGGTAGCTGATCGTGACAGCGTGGCACGCGGTCACGCCGCGATAGCCGACCGAGCCTTCCTCGGCATCGATTCCGTTCGGGTCCTGCGGCTGATCCACTGCCACTGCCCTCCCGCTCGTGAGCCAGACCGACTGGCGGTGAGGAACACGCTATACCGGAACGGGCCGCGCGTCGGGGAGCTCTCCTCGCGACACGCCGGACTATCCGCGCGTTGTGGCGCTACCCGGCGAAGTCTTCCGGGCTGACCTGGTCCAGGAACTCCCTGAACTTCTCGACCTCGTCCTCCTGCTCATCCGGGATAACGATGCCGTTCTCCGCGAGGACCTGGTCTGTGCAACGAATAGGCGCACCCACCCGTAGCGCCAGCGCGATCGAGTCGCTCGGCCGGGCGGAAACGCGCACCCCGTCACCGATGAGCAGATCCGCGAAGAAGATGTTCTCCTTCATCTCAACGATCTCGACCGCGTTCAACGGGGCCTTCAGCGCGGCCAGAATGTCGCGCATCAGGTCGTGGGTGAGCGGGCGAGGTGGCTTGACTCCCTGCTGCTCATACGCGATCGCGGTCGCTTCGACGGCACCGATCCAGATCGGCAGGTACCGGTCGCCGTCGACCTCTTTGAGCAGCACGATCGGCTGGTTACTGGGCAACTCGACCCGAACCCCGACCACGCTCAGCTCACGCACCGCCGCCTCCGTGACATGTCGTTCAGGCCGCTGGACCGCGCCACCGCTGCCGGCGACGCCGCATTACTCGTTTCCCCTTCTCTGCACGGTACACGCGCGAAAGCGGGGACGGACCCCACGTATTTGCGCCGGCGACGCGCACCGTACATACCAAGAGTAGTGCATGATCGCTGGACTATTGCCCCAGGGTGTCCCGCAGACCGGCCCTGACCAGCGCCGAATGGAGCTGCTGGGACAACGCCGTCAGCTCCCGCACCACCTCGGCGGCGCGGTCCCGGGCGGCCGGGGTGGTCTGCCGGGCCAGCGGCGCGACGAGCTGTGTGAACAAGCCCACCTCACGGTCGGCGGCGGCCCGGTACGCCCGCAGGTGCCGCGGCTCCAGGCCGTACTCGGCCAGCTGGGCGGCCACCCGGGCCACCGCGAGCGCGTCGGTGTCGTACCGGCCGGCGCGCGCCCGCAGCAGGCCGTGCTGCTCCAGGTCGGCGAGCACCGGCTCGGCCAGCCCGGACCGGGTCAGCAGCTCCTCGCGGGACAGCCTCAGCTCCGCCGGCTCCGGGCGCTCCACCGGCTCGTCGACCGCCATCAGCGGCGGCCGGCGGCCGGCGAGGCCGGTCACGGTCGGCCCGGCCACCCCGGCCGGAGTCGGGTCCTGGCCGGCCACCCCGAACGCGGCCCGGGCCAGCGCGGCGGCCGACTCCCCCTGGTCCAGCGCGGCCAGCTGCTCGCGGATCACCCGCAGCGGCAGGTAGTGGTCGCGCTGGGCGGCCAGAACGAAGCGCAGCCGGGCCAGGTCGGCCCGGCCGTACTTGCGGTACCCCGCAGCGCTGCGCTGCGGCTCGACCAGCCCTTCGGCCTCGAGGAACCGCAGCTTGGAGATGGTCACGTCGGGAAACTCGGTACGCAGGTGTTCGAGCACCTCACCGATGCTCATCAGCGCCGGCGGCCGCGCACTCGCGGCCGCCGCTGGCGAACCCGTCATCTCGCCCTCGTTCAGGGGCCCTCGTCTGGTCGCGGGCCGGCGATGAAGACCAGCCGGAACTTGCCGATCTGGACCTCGTCGCCGTTGGACAGGGTGGCCGCCTCGACCCGCTCCCGGTTGACGTAGGTGCCGTTCAGGCTGCCCACATCCCGGACGGTGAATGTGCCACCCTCCCGGTGGAATTCGGCGTGGCGGCGGGAGACGGTGACATCATCGAGGAAGATGTCACTGTCCGGGTGCCGGCCACTGGTGGTCACGTCGTGATCGAGCAGGAAGCGGGCACCGGCATTCGGTCCACGCCGCACCACGAGCAGTGCCATGCCCGGCGGGAGCGACCCGGACATCCGTCCGGGTGCGACGTCGGCGTCCGGACCCTCGAGCACGTCGTCTAGGGCGCCAAGGTTCAGCGTCGAAGTGACGTCGAGCGGGGGGAACTCGTCGTCTGGGCGCGTCATCGCAAGTCACCTCACGGGTCATCGGCCGGCGCCGGAAGTCGCCGGTACGCGGCTTCGCTGCCGCTCGACGTTGTCCTGACGCGCGACCGCAGGGTTCACGGTCGACTGGGCGAGCCTAGCCATGGTCGAAATGGGGGGTCAACCGGACGCGCGGAGAACTACCCACCAGATCAACGGGGCTCGGCGCCCGGGGTTACTGTTCGGTCAGTTGCCGGTAGCCGTTGGCGTCCAACAGCTCATCGAGATTGGCCGACGCGTCCGGCTCGATCTCGACCAGCCAGCCATCGCCGTACGGGTCGGTGTTCAGCAGCTCGGGCTCGTCGCCGAGCCGGGAGTTGCTGGCCACCACGGTGCCGCCCACCGGCGCGTAGATCTCCGACACGCTCTTGGTCGACTCGACCTCGCCCAGCGACTGGCCCGCCTCGACCGCCGTGCCCGGCTCGGGCAGTTGGACGAAGACGATGTCGCCGAGCGCGTCCTGAGCGAAGTGAGTGATGCCCACCTTGACCGTGGGCACGCCAGGCGCGACCCACTCGTGCTCGGCGGTGTAACGCAAGCCGTCGGGAATCAACGTGGGCCGTCCTTCTGTGTCAGCTGACCGGTTTGGCGTACCGGAGCGGAGTGTTCTGGTGCAGCGCGGTCACCTGGACGGTACCCGGCGCGATGACGGACACCGTACCGCCGTTGCTGTGCACCGTGTCCACCACCCCGCTCGGGATGTTCAGGGCGATCTGCATGGTCGATGGATCACCGATCACGGTGATCGTGTACGGGCCGTTGAGCGTTTCGTCGTCGACCACCAGGGTGCCGTTCGCGCCGTCCACGAAGGAGGTGGACGCGACGATCCGGACCACGGCGCCCGCCTTCCCCGAGATCTGCATGGCCTCGGCACCGGCGCCGCGCAGCTCCTCCACGGTGTCGAGCACGTCGGAGGCCCGGATGGCCTTGCTCGCCGCCCTGAACTGCACCCGCAGGCCCGGCCCCTCGGCGGGCAGCGTGCCGGCCAGGATGCCCAGCGCGTCCGCGCGCTGGCTCGCCTGGTCCAGCGCCGCCTGGCGGCTCTGGGTACCGGCGGTCAGCTGCTGCTTGAGCGTCTGCTGCTGGCTGATCTCCTGGCCCAGGCGGTCCTTCTGAGAGTCCAGGTCGGACAGGAGCCGGACCAGGTCCTCGGGGCGCTCGGAGGACAGCTGGTCCTCGGCGGAGTTGCTGCGCAGCTGCACCACCAGAGCGAAGCCGAGCAGGCCCAGCAGCAGCCCGATGACGGCGCCGGCCGCGGAGATCCGGCGGCGGCGCGGGATACCGCCGGTCGCCGGCCCGCCGGGCCGGTCGTCGGCGGGTCGGTCGCCGCCGCGATCGTCACCGGGACGGTCGTCACCAGCGCCGTGCTGGTCGGCGTGTCGGTCGATCGCGCCGGGCTCCTCGGCCGGCGACGACTCGGCGTGCGGCCGGCGCGCGGCCGGCGGCCCATCAGGCGGGTCGGGCGGCTCGCTTGGGGACGAGTCCGACCGCGGCCCGGGCACCACGGGCCCCGAGGCCACAGGCTCAGGCACCACGGGCTCGGGCGGCGCCAGCGACCGCGACGGCGCGGAATCCGGCCGCCCGGGCTCGGGGGGTGCCGCCGGATCGGGCGACACCGCCTCCGGGGAGGCCGGGCCCGGTGGTGGCTCGGGCGCGTCCGTGGCGGCCCGCCGCTGCTGGTCTTCGGTCATCTCGGCAACCTTAGGCCCGGAACAGGCGCCGGCGGATACCGGCCACGTTGCCGAAGATGCGCACGCCCAGCACCACGACCACCCCGGTGGACAGCTGGCTGCCCACGCCCAACTGGTCGCCGAGGTACACGATCAGCGCGGCGACCAGCACGTTGGACACGAACGAGATGACGAACTGCTTGTCGTCGAAGATGCCCTCCAGCTTCGCGCGGATGCCCCCGAACACGGCGTCCAGCGCGGCCACCACGGCGATCGGCAGGTACGGCTGCAGGGCCAGGGGTACCGACGGCTCGAACACCACGCCGAGCGCCACCCCGGCGATCAGCGCGAGCACCGCGAACATCAACGTCCTCCCGAGGGTGACGGGTCAGGCGAGCCGCTGGTGCGGTTCGCCGCGGTCGAGGGGGTTGACGCAGTGGCGCTCGTCAACGGCTTGGCGTAGTGCAGCTGCGGGTCCGCCGCGGCGGCGACCGTGAGGTCGTTCTGCGACTTCACGGACACCTGCATGTGGTAGTCGGTGGCGAGCTCCCGGAACAGCTCCCCGGTCGACGACCCGTCGAAGCGTTTCTGCAGGTCGTCCGGGCCGATGGCGACCACCTGATAGGGCGAGGTGATGGGCCGGAAGTCGACCAGGATCGTCTCGCCGGCGGTGCGGACCGTGGACGTGGCGGTCAGTCGCTCGCCGTTGATCGCGATCGCCTCCGCGCCGTCGCGCCACAGCTCGTTACAGACCGACTGCAGGTCACGGTCCTGCACCTTGCCCAGGTTCTCGGTCTGCTGCCCGCTGACCGGGTCGATCTGGGGTGGCGCGTCGGTCAGCCGCACCACCGCGCCGTCGCCGCGCACCTTGATGACGCCGGTCATGGCCTCGAGCGTCTGCAGCGCGCCGGAGTCGCCGTCGCCCAGCGCGTCGTCGCGCAGCTTGCTGACCTGGTCGCGAAGCTCGTCGGCCTGCTTCTGCATGGCGTCGGTCTCGGCCTGGCGGCTGCGGACGTCGCCGACCAGGCTGGACTGGATCTGGTCGCTCTCCGGCGTGCTGGCGACCGTCTGGTGGTACGCGACCGCCAGCAGCCCGCCGGCCAGCACCAGGACCACGGTACGGGCCACCCGGGCGCTCAGCCGGCTGCGGCGGGACGGCTCGCCCCGCTCCGCGCGCCGGCGCGCCGCCTCGGCGTACCCGGGGTCCAGCGGATTGCGGAACAGGTCGGTGACGAAATCGGGGGTGTACCTGCGCTGGGCCGGCGCGTCGGGACCGGCCCCGCCGCCCGGGGGCCCGCCGTCCCGGAGCCCGCCGTCCTGGGACCCGCCCCGACCGCTCGGCGCTCCGCCCCCGCCCAGCACGCTCACACAACCGCCGTCGGGCGCGTCGCGGCGTTGCCCCGTCGGGCGGCGCGGACCAGGCCAGACGCCTGGATGACGTACAGCGCCGCGGCGGCCCAGTACAGCACCAGACCCCACCAGGCCAGGGCCCAGCCGGCGGGCCACGCCACGTGCGCCGCGCCCGCGCTGGCGTGGGCCAGCAGCAGCACCGGGAACGCGAAGAGCAGGATGAAGGTCGCGGTCTTCCCCAAATAGTGCACCGGCAGCGGTTCATACCCGTAGCGGCGCAGAACAAGCAGGAAGACCAGCAGGACCAGCTCGCGCAGCAGCAGCGCGGCGGTGAACCACCACGGAACCACGTGGCGTGCGGTCAGCGCGAACAGCGTGGCGAGAATGTAGAGCCGGTCGGCCACCGGATCGAGCAGCGCGCCGAGCCGGCTGACCTGGTTCAGCCTGCGGGCCAGGTAGCCGTCGATCCAGTCGCTGCTGCCGCCGACCGCGAGCACCACCACGGCGGTGACCTCGTGTGAGGTGCCGAGGAACAGGTACAGGAACAGGGGCACGCCGAGCAACCGCGCGAAACTGATGACGTTCGGCACGGTCCAGATCCGATTGGTCACCTCAGAGGTCATCACCAGAGCACGCACTCCCCCCGGCCCACTCGCGATGACGCTTCCAGTGCCGGGCCACTATATCGGACCCCGACAGGCCGTCCGGCCAGGGGCGCTGCCGGCGCGACCGGTTTTCACCATCACCCCAGGTAGCGCCCTAATCACGATGAGCGCCCGACGTTCGGCGTGGCGGCCGGCGGGCGGGACGGGGCCCGGCCGGTAGGGTTGACCGGGTGCGAGTCGGCGTCGTCTTTCCCCAGACCGAGATCGGTTCCGATCCTGGCGCGATCCGCGCCTATGTGGCCGCCGCCGAGGACCTCGGCTACCGGCACCTGATGGCCTACGACCACGTGGTCGGCGCCGATCCGGCGGCGCATCCGGGCTGGTCGGGGGTGTACGACGTGGACACCACCTTCCACGAGCCGATGGTGCTCTACGGCTACCTGGCCGCGATCAGCTCACTGGACCTGATCACCGGCGTCATCATCCTGCCCCAGCGGCAGACCGCGCTGGTCGCCAAGCAGGCCGCACAGGTCGACCTGCTCACCGGGGGCCGGCTGCGGCTGGGCGTGGGCATCGGCTGGAACGCCGTCGAGTACGAGGCGCTCGGCCAGGACTTCTCCCAGCGCGGCCGGCGGCTGGCCGAGCAGGTCGGGCTGCTGCGCCGGCTGTGGACCGAGCGCAGCGTCACCTTCACCGGACGGTACGACACGGTCACCGGCGCGGGGATCGCCCCGCTGCCGGTGCAGCGGCCCATCCCGATCTGGTTCGGGGCACAGTCCCCCGCCGCGTACCGCCGGGTCGGCCGGCTCGCCGACGGGTGGCTGCCGCAGGTCCAGCCGGGGCCGGAGCTGGACGAGGCCAGGCAGATCATCGAGCGGGCCGCCACCGAGGCCGGACGCGACCCGGCCGCGCTGGGCATGGAGGGCCGGATCCACTACGGGCACGGCGGCGCCGAAGCGGTGGCCCGGGCCGCCGCGCAGTGGCGCGACGCCGGCGCCACCCACGTGGCCGTCAACACGATGAAGGCCGGCCTGCGCACGGTCGACGAGCACATCGCGGCGCTGACGGAGGTGGCCGGCACCGGCGTGCTCGACCCGCGGTGAAGCCGCCACCGGCGGCAGGGCTCTCGCGGCAGGTCTCCCCGACCGGCGGTGCGGACGGCGGCCGGCGGGTAGGAACGGGCGGGTAAGAAACAGTGCCCGGCGGTAGGGGCGGCGGACGGGGTCAGTCCCGGCCGGCCGCCGAGTCGACCGCCTCGATCAGCTCGCCCAGCGTGTACCCACCGTCGTGGCGGATCCCGTTGATGAAGAACGACGGGGTGCCGTTGACGCCGCTACGGATCCCGCCGGCGAAGTCGCGCTGGACGCGATCCAGGTACAGGTGCTCGTTGACCTCCCGGGCCACCGTGTCACCCGGCAGCCCGACCTGGTCGACCGCGGTGGCCACGAACGCCGGCTGGAATTGATTCTGGTGCTCGTAGAGCCAGGCGTGCATCTGCCAGAACCGGTCCCGGACCCCGGCCGCCTCCGCGGTCTCGGCCGCCATCTCCGAGTACGGGTGGACGTTGGTGAGCGGGAAGTGGCGGAAGGCGAACCGTAGCGTCTCGGGTCGCTCGCGCAGCAGGTCGTTGATGATCGGGTGGGCCGCCGCGCAGTACGGGCACTGGTAGTCGCCGTACTCGACCAGGGTCACGGCCGCCTGGTCCGGACCGCACACGTGGTCGTACTCCTGGACCGGCACGGTCAGCCGGGCCGGCGACACCTGCAACGGCGTGGTCATCCGCTCTGTCCCCTCTCTCCGATCGCCGGCCGGACCCCGCGGAGGGTCGGGTCACGGCGGGTGGATCACGGCGGGCCGGGTCACGACGCGGCAGGTCACGGCACCGCTCATCGATCGTGCGGCGGGGCGGGGTGAGCGGTCATCACCTCGCCGGAGTGAGACCGACCCCCTCCGTGATATTGCCAGGCATCGAACAACGTGCTCGAATGCCGCCATGAGACGCGCCCCGTTGGCCGGCATCGTCCTTGCCGGCGTCGTCGTTGCCGGCCCCGCGATCGCGATCGCGCCGGCGTCCGCCGCGGCACCCGCCGGGCCGGGCACCCTGTCCCACTTCGACCTGGCCCGCAAGGACTGCCTGGGCACGTCGGCCGGGCGCTCCTCCAAGGTCTGGTACACAGTGGCCGGCGGCGTGCTGTCCGACGTGTACAGCCCGACCATCGACAACACCAACGTCGAGAGCATGCAGTTCGTGGTCACCGGCACCGGGTTCACCGACCTGCAGTCGCGCGACACCAGCTACACGGTCCGCTCGCTGGACTCCACCGGGATGGCGTGCGAGGTCACCAGCACCGCCCACAACGGCAGGTACCGGCTGGTCACCGACTACGTCACCGACCCCGACCGGGACGCCGTGGTGGTCCGGGTACGGCTGCTGCCCGCGCGCGGCGCCGGCCCGCTCAAGCTCTACGTCCGGCTGGACCCGAGCGTCAACGGCAACGGGGGCGGGGGCGCGACCAACGGCGGTGCCGACGACGCGAGCATCGACCCGGCCACCACCGCGCTGGTGGCCACCGACCCGAACACCGTCACCAACGCGACCAACCGGGACTACGCGGTGCCGAACGCCCTCGCACTGCGGGCCGACCGGCCGTTCCTCGCCGGCACGACCGGGTTCGTCGGCACCGGCAGCGACGGGCTGGCCCAGCTGGACGCCGCCGGCCGGCTGACCGCCGACGACCCGGCCGCCAGCGACGGCAACGTGGTGTCCACCGCACGGCTGGACCTGCGCTCCGGCGCCGCCACGCTGGCGTTGGGCTTCGGCCGGGACGCGGGCGGCGCCGTCGCCACCGCGGGCGCGGCGCTGCGCCGGCCGTTCGACGCCACCTACGCCAAGTACCGGGACGGCTGGCGCGGGTACGACGCCAAGCTGCGCCGGCCGGCCGGCTGGGCCGACGCGTACTGGCTGTCGGCGAACGTGCTCAAGGCCAGCGAGGACAAGACCTTCCCGGGTGCGGTGGTCGCCTCCCTGGCCAGCCCCTGGGGCCAGGCGGTCAGCGCCGGTGACACCCCCAATGGCTCCCCGGTCTACTTCGGCTCCTACCGGGAGGTGTTCTCCCGCGACCTGTACGAGGCGTTCACCGGCCTGCTCGCCGACGGCGACCTGGCCACCGCCCGGGACACGGTGCGCTTCCTGTTCGGCAGCCAGCAGCTGGCCGACGGCCGGTTCCCGCGCAACTCCCTGCTCAACGGCGAGACCGCGCCGGACACCGGCGGCGACCAGCTCGACGAGTCGTCGTACCCGATCCTGATGGCCTGGCAGGCGGGGCTGGCCGGTGACGCCTCGCTCTGGCCGGGCATCCGCCGGGCCGCCGACTTCGTGGTCGCGCACGGGCCCTCGTTCGGCAGCGAGCGCTGGGAGGAACAGAGCGGCTACTCCCCCTCGACCATCGCCGCCGAGATCGCCGGACTGGTCGCGGCCGGCGCCATCGCCGACGTCCAGCACGACCCGGACGCCGCCCGGGTGTACCGGTCCACCGCCGACGCGTTCCAGCGCTCGGTGAAGGATTGGACGGTCACCAGCACCGGCCCGTACGGCGACGGCCGTTACTTCATCCGGCTGTCCAAGACCGGCGACCCCGACGCCGCCGTCGAGTACAACCTCGGCAACGGCAGCGTCACCGCCGACCAGCGCGCGGTGGTCGACGCCGGCTTCCTGGAGCTGACCCGGCTGGGCATCCTGCCCGCCGACGACCCCGACGTGCGGCGCTCGCTACCCATCGTCGATCAGGTCATCGGCCGCCCGCAGGGCGAGTACCGGTACGGCACCTCGACCGCCGGCAGCGAGGACGGGTACGGCGACTGCTACACGCCCGACCCGACCGGCTGCCCGGTCGACGGCCAGCCCTGGCCGACCGGCAACGCCGGCTCCGGGCACCCGTGGCCGGTGCTGTCCGGGGAGCGCGGCGAGCAGCAGCTGCAGTCCGGCGACCGGGCCGGGGCCCGGGCCCAGCTGAACCGGATGATCGACGGCTCGTCCGGGGTGGGCCTGGTGCCCGAGCAGGTCTGGGAGGACCCGAACCTGCCGGCGTCGCCGTACGGCACCGACCCGGCGACCGCGTCGATCGGGTTCACCACCGGGCACGCCGCCGGCTCGGCCTCCCCGCTGACCTGGGCGCAGGCCCAGGAGCTGCGGCTGATCCTGTCACTGTCCGGCGACGGGTCCGGGTCGTCGCACGGCGTGGGGCGCGCCGAGCCAGACCGGGCGAAAGGCGGGGACCGGCCGGTGGAGCAGCCGGCCGTGGTGCGCGACCGGTACGTGACGCACCAGGCCCCGGCGGCCCTGCCGCTGACCGTCACCGGCCCCGCCGACGGCTCGACCACCGGCGCCGGCACGGTGCGCGTCACCGGCCGCACCGCGGCGGGCGCGCGGGTGTCGGTGGCCGCCACGCCGACCGACATCGGCGCCGCCACCACCGTCGCGTCGGCCACCGCCGACCGGCACGGCGACTTCTCCGCGACGGTACCGGTCGGCTTCGGCACCAACGTGCTGACCGCGGCGGCGTCGCTGGGCGGGGCGACCGGGTACGCCCGCGTCGGCGTGGTGTCCAGCGCGCTGCCCGGCACCGCGGTGCTGTCCGCCGACGACCCGGCCGGCGACGATCACGGGCCGGGCAGCTACACGTACCCGACCGCCGCCGACTTCCATGACGGGGCCTTCGACCTCCGACAGTTCCAGGTCATCGACGCCGGGGCGACCATCTACCTGCGCGCCCAACTGCGCGACCTGACCCCGACCTTCGGCTCGCCGCTGGGCGCCCAGTTGCTCGACGTGTACGTGCGCGACCCGGGCGCCACGGCCTCCTCCACCGCCGCGCCGTACCCGTCGCGCGGCTACGGGGTGGCCGCCGACTCGGCCTGGTCCAGCCGGATCGAGGTGCAGGGCTTCGCCGACCCGGCCTTCGTCGACACGGCCGGGCACGGCCTCGGTACCGTCTCGGTCACCGCCAACCAGGCCACCGGCTCGATCCTGATCGCCGTGCCGTCCGCCGCCCTGGGTCACCCCACCAGCGGTTGGGTGTTCACGGTCGCGCTGCACGGGCAGGACGGGTTCAGCGCCGACCAGGCGCGAGGCTTCGCGGCCACCCCGCAGCCGTATCAGTTCGGGCTGTGCGCGGCGGGCGGCACCTCACCGGTCTGCGGCATCGACCCGGGCACGGCGCCCAAGGTGATGGACACGCTCACGCCGCCGGGCGTGGACCAGGCCGGCGAGCTGGACCCGACCGTCGGGCCGCCGACCCTGCACGGGGTGACGGTGCCCTGAGCCAGACCGCCGCCGGGCCCGCACCGCCGGGACTCCTCCGCGGGGTCTCCGCCGCGGGGCCCGGGGTTTGCCGGCCCGCGTCTGACAAGGCCCGGGTGCCGCCGATCCGGCGGGGCCCGGGCCCCGCGGTGTCGCCAGGCCGGCCCGCCCGGGGTGCCGCCCTCGCGGCGCGGGCGGGGCGGGCCGGGGCGGCCACCGGCGGGGGTGCCGGCGGGCCGGCGGGGTAGGTTCGTTCCCGGCCCGGTGGTGGGCCGGCGGACGGATGCGGGGAGGCTGGGAATGATCGGGCTTGCGGACGTCGAGGCCGCCACGCGGCGCATCGACGGGCGGGTGCGGCGCACCCCGGTCGCCCCCGTCGGGGGCGCGGACCTCGGCCTGGCCGGCCCGGCCTGGCTCAAGCTGGAACACCTGCAGCACACCGGCTCGTTCAAGGCCCGCGGCGCGTTCAACCGGGTGCTGGCCGCCGCCGAAACCGGTGGCCTGGGCGCCGGCGTGGTGACGGCGTCCGGCGGCAACGCCGGCCTCGCGGTGGCGTACGCGGCCGGGACCCTGGGCGTGCCCGCCGAGGTGTACGTGCCGCTCACCGCGCCCGCCCACAAGGTCACCAAGCTGAAGGCGCTGGGCGCCGAGGTACGCCAGGTCGGCGACGAGTACGCCGAGGCCAACGAGGCGGCCCTCGCGCGGGCGGCGCAGACCGGTGCGCTGTTCTGCCACGCGTACGACCAGCCGGAGATCTGCGCCGGCCAGGGCACCGTGGCGCTGGAGATGCTCGACCAGATCGACGGGCTGGACACGGTGATCCTCGCGGTGGGCGGCGGCGGCCTGCTGGCCGGCGTCGCGGCGGCGCTGGCCGGCCGGGCCCGGGTGGTCGGCGTGGAGCCGGAGACCATCCCCACCCTGCACGCGGCGCTGCGCGCCGGGCACCCGGTCGATGTCGACGTGTCCGGGGTGGCCGCCGACTCGCTGGGCGCCCGCCGCGTCGGCGAGATCGCCTACCGGGTCGCGGTCGACACCGAGGTACGCAGCGTTCTGGTCGCCGACGGGGACATTGTCGAGGCCCGCCGGCTGATGTGGGAGCGGTTCCGGCTGGTCGTCGAGCACGCCGCTGCCGCCGCCGTCGCGGCGGCCGTCACCGGCGCGTACCGCCCCGAGCCCGGCGAGCGGGTCGGGATCCTGCTGTGCGGCGCGAACACCGATCCGACCGATCTCGCGCATTGATCGGCACGGGCCCCGGCCGGCCCATTCGGTAGCGCCCGGTCCGGATCCGGGCACGCCTGACCGGCGGGTAACGCCCGCTATCCCAAGCACACACCTCAGGCGGGGAACTCCGGCCGTACGCGGATAGCTGGGCCCGGGTCCGCGCAATAGCCTCGGTGATTCGGAGGGCCGATCCGAATGGCGACGCCGACCCCCGGGGGCGTCGCGGACCGGTCCGGTTGATCGGCGGCTAGCGGCCGGCCTCGACCTCGTACTGCTCGACGACGGCCCGCGGAATGCGACCCCGCTCGCTCAAGTCCATTCCCTTGCGCCTGGCCCAATCGCGGATAGCCTGGTTCTGCACGCGATCCGACCGGGCCGGCGCGGTGGCCTTCAGCCGACCGGCCGCACCTACCTGGCCGCGGCCCACCCGCCGGGCGGACTGCACGTACTTCTCCAAAGACTTGCGCAGCTTATCGGCATGCCGCGTCGAGAGGTCAATTTCGTAGTTGGTGCCGTCCAGCGCGAACTTCAGGGTTTCGTCGGCCTGCGCGCCATCGATGTCGTCCAGCAGGTGAACTTGAACTTTTCGGGCCACATTCGCCTCCGGGTCGCTCGGGGACTGCTGCGTCCAATGATGGCATAAGCGTGCACGATCCGAACGCCTCATCGGCGAATACGGCGGTTTTAATACGCGCGGTAACGGCGAGTCGAGCGGATCGTCAACCACTCGGCGACATTGGCGGCGCTTTCTGGCCGATTGATCGGCGACCGGCGGCGAATTCATTTCCGAATGCGTGATCGGCGGGAACCGGCGGGGGAAACGAGCGGCGCCGGTCCCGGGGCGGCGGGCGGCGGCGCGGTTGCGGCGGGCGGTCGCGCGGGGCGTTTGGGCACATCATCCCGTTTCGGACGGGTCCGGCCCTCCCGCCCGATCCGCCGGCTCCCCGCCGCTCGGGCCGGCGGCATCGAAATAGTTGGCCCAGGTTCGGGTAAGACCCCGGCAACCGGAACCAGGAGCCAGGGGGAGCAAGTGATCATCGCTATCACCGGGGCCGCTGGGCCACTCGGCCGGCTCGTCATCGACGAGCTGCTCGGTCGGGGCGTACCCGCCTCGGACATCATCGCGGCGGTTGGGGATCCGCAGAAGGCGACCGATCTCGCCGATCGTGGGCTGCAGGTGCGGCAGGCGGACTACGACCAGCAGGACACGCTGTGCCGCGCCTTCCTCGGCGCCGACCGGCTGCTGCTGATCTCCTCCAGCGAGGCGGGGCACCGCCGCGAACAGCACCGCAACGTGATCGACGCCGCGCTGTCGCACGACATCCGGCAGATCGCCTATACGAGCATCCTGCACGCGGACAGCAGCGACGTTCCACTCGCCGCCGAACACCGGGCCACCGAGGACATGATCCGCGAAAGCCGGATACCGTTCGCGTTCCTGCGCAACAGCTGGTACGTGGAGAACTACACCTCGCGGATGGGCCAGATCCTGGACAGCGGGGTGATCATCGGTGCGGCCGGCGACGGCCGGGTCGCCGCGGCCGGGCGGGCCGACTACGCCGCCGCCACGGCGTCGGTGCTGGCCGGCAGCGGTACCGGCGACGCGGTGTACGAGCTGGGCGGCGACGAGCCGTTCACGCTCACCGAGCTGGCCGACGAGATCTCCCGGCAGACGGGCACCGAGGTCGTGTACCGCGACATGCCGCCCGACGACTACGCCAAGGCCCTCATCAACAGCGGCATGCCGGATAGCTACGCCACGGCCATGGCCGACGCGGACGTGGGGCTGTCCAAGGGAGAGCTGGACACCGACAGCGGCGACCTGACTCGGCTGGCCGGCCGGCCGACCACCAGCCTCGCCGACGCGGTGTCCGCCGGGCTGAAGCGCTGAGTCCCGCCCACCCGGGTCGGCCTGCCGCCACCCGGTGGCGGCGGGGGCTCAGCCCGCCGGTGTCGACAGCACGGCCAGCGCCGCGTCGACGATGTACCGCCTGTCCGCCTCGCTGAGCCGGCCGCGAACCGGGGCGCCGGCCGCGGCATCGGGCCCGGAGCCGACCGGTGCGCGGCCGGCCGGTCCGCGGCCACCGGGGCAGGCCGGGCCCGAGGCGGAGGGGCCCGGATTCCGGCGCGCCGAACGCACCCCGGCCTCGATGACGCCCAGCGCGCACCGGCCGCGCAGCATGGCCGCCGGCCCGTCCCGCCCGGCCAGGGCCAGCGCCAACGCCGGAATCCGGATCCGCAGCAGGTGCTCGCGCCCCGATTCGGGGGTCCCCGGCGGCCGGCCGAGCAGTTGCCCCAGCATCCCGGACTGCCGGTCGAACAGGTCCACCAGCCGGCCGAGCAGCCCCGGGCCCACCCGCCCGGTCGCGCCGGCCTCGGCGATGAACGCGCCGAGCTCCTCGGCCAGCGGGGTGACCAGGGCGCCGAACAGCTCATCCTTCGACGCGAAGTGGTAGTACATCGACCCCTTGGTCATGCCCAGGCGCTCGGAGATGTCCCGCACCGAAGTGCCCTGGTAACCGCGCTCGACGAACAGGTCACGCGCGACCTCGATGATCCGCTGCCGCGTCTGGTCCGCAACGCTCCCTGACGTCCGTGCCATAGATACGGATCTCCCAGCTTCGCGAAAGGCGATTCGCACGGTTTCCTCTCATCTGTTCGGAACGCTACGCTACTTTTTCGCGAGGTCGGTACCGGCCGTTCAATTAACTGAGAGTGAGGGATGGCCGGGATCGCTCGGTGGTGTTTCCGCCACAAGTACCTGGTGCTCGTGATCTGGGTAGCCGCCCTGATCGGTCTCGGCGCCGGCGGGCGGGGCGCCGGCACCGGCTACTCGGAATGATTTCTCCCTTCCCGGTGCCGATTCCACGCACGCGCTCAACCTGCTCCAATCGGCCTTTCCCGGCCAGTCCGGCGATTCGGACATCATCGGGTGGCACGTGAACTCCGGCTCGGTCACCGACGCCTCGGTCTCCCGGCCCGTCGCCGGATGCCGCACCTGTCGGTGGAGCCGGTCAAGGCGCCTGAGCACCGGGGCAGGCACCGCGCACCCGAGCCCGTCGGCGTCTGACCTGGGCCTCGACACCGGCCGCCGAGCGGGCACCGGCGGCACGTGGCGAGCGGCGGCCGGTACCCCTATATTGACGGCGTGCCCGAGGCCATAGCCGGCGACGCGGTAGCGGCCGGGGACCACACCGCCGCACCGGACCCGCCGACTCTGGACTCCCGGGTCCCGGACCCACCGGCCGGGACCGCCGACCGCGACGCCCGGGGCTCCGGGGGCTGGCGCGGCTCGCTGTTGTTCGGGCTGTGGACCTGGCTCGGCGGGCTGCTCGCCTGCGTCCTGGTCACCGCGGTGGCCTGGCTGCCGTTCGAACAGCTCCGGGACGCGCCCCGGACGCTCGGCGAGGTGCTGGACAACTGGCACCGGTGGGACACCACCTGGTACGTCATCATCGCGCAGTCCGGGTACCGATACGACCCGCGTGGCGCGGCGTTCTTCCCGCTGTACCCGCTGCTGGTCAGGGGCGCCGACCGGCTGGTGCCGGGCGACGCGTTCGTGGCCGCCCTGGTGGTGGCAGTGCTGACCTGTTACGCCGCGCTGGTCGTGATCCACCGGCTGACCGACGAGATCCTCGGCGCCGAGGTGGCCCGTCGCACGATCTTCTACCTGCTCGCCTTCCCCACCGGCTTCTTCCTCATCGCCGCGTACAACGAGTCGCTGTTCCTCGCCCTGGCCGTCGGCTCCCTGTACTGCATGCGCCGCCGGGTCTGGTGGCTGGCCGCGGTGCTGGCCGGGCTGGCCAGCGGTACCCGGCTGGCCGGCGCCCTGCTGGCCGTGGTGTTCGTCTACGAGTACCTGCGCCAGCGCGGCTTCTCGCCGCGCCGGATCCGGCCCGACCTGCTCTGGGCCGGGCTGGCCCCGGCCGGACTGGTCGCCTACGCCTGGTACTGCGCCCGCACGTTCGGCGACCCGCTGTACTTCCAGGCGGCGCAGGGCGTCTGGTCGCGCAGCGGGTTCAGCGCGCCGTGGACGACCCTGATCGACGTCACCCGGATGATCGTCCATGCCCCGGTGCTGCTCTCCCCCACCGAGATCCGCAACATCATCAATCTCGGCACGGCGCTGGCCGTGCTCGCGCTGCTCTACCTCGCCCTGGACGGCCGGTGGCGGCTGGGGCGCGAGCAGTCCTACCTGGTGCTGTTCGCCGCGATGGACATCGCCCTGCCGCTGCTCAGCCCGTTGCGCACCGACTACCCGCTCAGCTCCCTGTGGCGCTTCGCGCTCGAGTGCGTACCGGTGTTCATGGTGCTGGCACGGATGGGCCGCAACCAGACCTTCGACCGCCTCTACCTGATGGCGGCGCTGCCGGTGCAGGGCGTGATGATCTTGACCTTCGTCCAGAACCAGTTCGTCGCCTAGCGGCCGTCTTCCCTCCCATTGTCAACGGAGGGTACCGACTGGATCGCTCCCGGCTGTCCGGATTCCCCGAGCCGCGTGGTGCCCGGTCCGGACTGATCCGTACCAGCGCAAGTCGATAGGGTCAGGGCATGAGTTGGCCCGCCGGAACCCCCCGGTACGACCCCGACGCGACCGTACTGCTGCCGGTCGTGCCCGCAGACGCCACCGTCGTCCTGCCCGTGTACCAGCCCGACGGCTCGGCGCCCCCCGGCGGGATGGGCCAGCAAACGGTGCCGGACCGGGGTCCGGAGCCCGACGAGGGCGGCCGGTCGGTCGCCCGCAACAGCGCGATCATGGCGGCCGGCAGCATCCTCAGCCGGCTCACCGGTCTGGTGCGCACCGCGGTGTTCGCGGCCGCGCTCGGCGCGTTCGCCGTCTCCAACTCGTACAACCTGGCCAACACCGTTCCCAACCAGATCTACGAACTGCTGCTCGGCGGCGTCCTGGACAGCTCGTTCGTGCCGCTGCTGGTTCGCGCCCGGCGCCGCGACACCGACCGCGGTGAGGCCTACGCCCAACGGCTGCTCACCCTGTCCATCGTCTTCCTGGGCATCGCGACCGTGCTCGCCGTGGCCGCCGCCCCGCTGATCAGCCTGATGTTCTCCAATGACAAGACCACGCCGGCGGCCCTGCACCTGACCACGGTCTTCAGCTACCTGCTGCTGCCGAGAATCTTCTTCTTCGGGGCGGCCGCGATGATGGCGGCGGTGCTCAACACCCGCGACCACTTCGCCGCGCCCATGTTCGCGCCGATCCTCAACAACATCGTCGTTATCGCCACCGGCGTGCTGTTCATCCTGCTGCCCACGAAGGGTCACCCGCCGACACCGGGCAACATCAGCACCGCGCAGATCCTCGTGCTCGGCATCGGCACCACGCTGGGCATGCTGGTGCAGACGATCGGGCTGCTGCCCGCGCTGCGCAAGGTCGGCTTCCGGTGGAAGCTGCGGTGGGACTGGGGCAAGCTGCACCTGCGCGAGCTCGGCCGGATCAGCAGCTGGATGCTGGTCTACGTGGTGGCCAGTCAGGTCGCGCTGGTGATCGTGCTGTGGATCTCCAACCGCGCCGGCTCGCAGAAGGTCGACGGCCAGTTCGCCCCCGGACCGGCGATCTTCAACAACGCGTACCTCATCTTCATGATGGCCAACGGCATCGTGGCGGTCTCGATCACGGTGGCGCTGCTGCCCCGGATGTCCGTCGCCGCCGCCGAGCGCCGCTGGAGCGATCTGGTCCGGAACCTCTCGCTGGGCACCCGGCTCTCCTCGGTGATCCTGATCCCGATCAGCGTCGCCCTCATCGTGCTCGGCCGGCAGCTCGCCGTGACCCTGTTCGGCTGGCACGATTACTCGGGAAAGCCGGCGATCCAGACCGGCTGGGTGATCGCGGGGGCCGGGCTGTGCCTGGTGCCGTTCGCCATCAGCCAGCTGCAGCTGTTCGCGTTCTACGCGATGCCGGACACCAAGACACCGGCGCTGCTCAACTTCCCGGTGGCCGGCGTGCGGATCGCGGTCGACCTGATCCTGCTGGTCACGCTGCCGGTGGTGTGGGTCGACGCCGGCCTGATGGTCGGCAACGCGATCTCCTTCGTGCTCTGCGCCGTCGCCGGGTACTGGCTGCTGCGCCGTCGCGTCGGGTCGCTGAGGCTGCGCGAGGACGGGGCGACGCTGGGCAAGCTGGTCGTCGCCGGAGTGATCGCCGCCCTACCGACCCTGCTGGTAGCCCTGATCTTGGAGCACTACCTGGGGCTGGGCAAGGTCGGCAGCCTCGTCGGCCTGCTGGCCGGCGGGCTGGTGCTGATCGTGGTCTACATCGCGGCCGCGCTGGCGCTGCGGGTCCGGGAGATCAACGAGGTGTGGGGCATGGTGCGGTCCAGGCTGGGCCGCTGACCCTGAGCCACTGAAGGGTTGGGCCGCCCGCGGCGGCTCAGCCCGCGTACCGCCAGCCGCGCCAGGTCGAGATCGTCAGCCGGATCACCGGCCCGCCGATCTCGACCTCGGCGTACTGGCGGTACTTCTCGCGCAGCAGCGCCACCGCCCGCGCGACCTGTTCGGGCTCGTCGGTGACCACGGCCGACCCGTCGACCCGCACCCACCAGAGGCGCGACCAGTCCTCGTCCCACTCCTGGGCCAGCAGGCTGACCTCGGGCCGGCGCCGGATGTTGACGTGCCGGCGCAGCTCGCCGGTGCGCTTGGGCTTCGCGTCCAGCCCGGTCCAGACGGTCGGGCCGTCCAGCGCGAAGGTCACCGGCACCAGGTGCGGGGCCCCGTCGCCGGAGATCGAACCGAGCGTGGCCACCCGGGCGGCGGCCAACCGGGAGCGCGCCTCCGCTTCCGTCACCGATGCCATGATCCACCCTAACTCTGGGTATCCATGGGTCGGATTGTTCAGCACCCGGTAACCCTCGGTCGACCGTCGCGTTTGACCTCCCGAGTGCCGGACAAGGAGGTCTTCCCGTGGCGCTACCCGACTTCCTGGTCATCGGCGTACCCAAGGCGGGCACGACCGCGCTGTACGCCGCCCTGGTCCGGCACCCGCAGCTGTTCCTGCCGGGTGTCAAGGAACCCAAGTTCTTCCTGTCCGACGGGCCGCCACCCCGGCAGCGGGGCGGCCCCGGCGACCGGCAGACCTACGGCGAGCACATCTGGCGCCGGGACGCGTACGAGGCACTGTTCGCCGCGGCGCCGCCGGGCGTCACGCGGGGCGAGGCCACCCCGTTCTACCTGTACGACCTGCGGGCGCAGGAGCGCATCCGCCAGCTGATCCCGCACGCCCGGCTCGTCGCCATGCTGCGCGACCCGGTCGACCGGGCACACTCCAACTGGGCCCACCTCTGGGCGGCCGGGCTGGAGCCGGAGTCGGACTTCGTGGCCGCCTGTCGGGCCGAGCCGTACCGCCGGGCGGCCGGCTGGGCGCACTTCTGGCACTACGTCGGGCAGGGCCGCTACGGCGAGCAGCTGACCCACCTGTACAGCCTGTTCCCGCGCGAACAGGTGCTGGTGCTGCGTTACCGGGATCTTCGGGACCGACCGACCGACACGCTCGATCAGGTGTGTTCGTTCCTCGGGGTCACCACCGGCGTGATCGATCGGGTGCCGGATGAGAACGTGATCCCGTACCCGGCCCAGACGGCGGTCAACGACGCCCTGCGCGCCACACTGCGCCTCGGCGGTCGGATCGGGTACCACTTCCCCGTGCCGCTGCGGCGCACTTTCCGCGAGCCCCTGCTGCGCCTGCTGCACCGCAGGAAGGACCGCCGACCCAAGCTGACGCGGGCCCAGCGCGCCGCGATTTTGCCCTATTTTGTCGATGACATCGCGTTGCTGGAGCGCGTGACGGGCAACTCGTATTCGGACTGGCTTTCCGCAGGTCACAATACGTTAGTACCCGACTGAGGGCCCCTCGCAGCGGATCGGGCCCGCCATGTCCCCGTCCGTGCCGAAGGAGTCCTCGGTGTCCGGCCTCGCGCACTCCATGCCCACTCCCCGATGGGAAGGGTCCACCGTCGTGGTCCCGCCCCCGGAGGCGGGGCCCGGAGCGTGGGCCGGCGCGCCCAGCGCGGTGCTGGTCGACGGCGTGGTGTACCTCGCCTACCGGCTGCGCCTGCGCATCGGGCAGGGGCGCGGGTACGGCAACGTGCTGGCCCGCTCGGACGACGGGGTGCACTTCGAGCAGCTCGGGTTGATCGAGAAGTACCGGTTCGGGGCCGAGTCGCTCGAGCGCCCGGCGCTGACCGTGACCCCGGACGGGCGGTGGCGGCTGTACATCAGCGCCGCCACCCCGGGCACCAAGCACTGGCGGGTGGACCTGCTCGAGGCCGACGCGCCGGAGAACCTGCCCGACGCGCCCGCCAAGACCGTGCTGCCCGGTGACGACACGATCGGCGTCAAGGACCCGGTGCTGCTGCACGACTCCGGCCGCTGGCACCTGTGGGCCTCCGTGCATCCGCTGGAGTCGGACGAGAACGCCGACCGGATGACCACCCGCTACGCGATCAGCCCGAACGGGGTGGACTGGGCCTGGCAGGGCACGGTGCTGCAGGGCCAGGCCGGGCAGTGGGACGCCCGCGGGGTGCGGCTGACCTCGGTGCTGGCCCACGACGACGGGCTGCTGGCCAGCTACGACGGCCGCGCCAGCGCCGCGGAGAACTGGGAGGAGCGCACCGGTACCGCCCGGGGCGGGCGCCTGCCCGACGGGCTGTTCGGAGCGCTCCGGGCCGACGACGCGCCGCCGCTGGGCTCTCCGCACCCCCCGAACGGGCTGCGCTACCTCAGCGTGCTGACCCTGCCCGACGGCCGGTACCGGATCTACTACGAGGCGACCCGCGCCGACGGCGCGCACGAGCTGCGCACCGAGGTCCTGGACTGACACTCCTGGAACCGACCGCCAGGGCGGCGGCGACCGATCGAGACTGACCGAACGGCGGGCGAGCCGCGCTGGCCCGCACCCCCGCCAGCGGCGATCATGACCGGGTGCTACGTCTTCACAGCTTCGGCCCGCCGGACGGGCGGCCGGTCCTGGCCCTGCACGGGCTCGCCGGCCACGGGCGCCGGTTCCGGCAGCTGGCCACCGAGCAGCTGCCGCACCTGCGGGTACACGCGCCCGACCTGCGCGCCCACGGCGGCTCGCCGACCGACCCGCCATGGACGCTGGCGCGGCACGTCGCCGACATCGTGGCGCTGCTGGACGGGCTCGGGGTGGACCGGCTCGCCGTGATCGGCCACTCGCTGGGCGCCACCGTCGCGGTCCACCTGGCCCGCCGGGTGCCGCACCGGGTCAGCCGGCTCGTGCTGCTGGCCCCGGAGACCGGGGTACCGGACGAGGCGATCCGCGCGAAGATCGAGTACCCCACCCAGACCCCGGTCTTCGACGACCCGCGCGCCGCGGCCGGGGCACGTGCGGCTCACTGGCCGCGGACCGTCGCCCACCTGGTCCCCGCCGAGGTCGAGGACCACCTGGAGCGGGGGCGCGACGGCCGGTGGCGCTGGCGGTACCTGCCCGAGGCGGTCGCGGCCACCCGGTACGAGCTGCTCCAACCCGCGCCCACCCCGCCGCCGGGCACCCCGACGCTGCTGGTCGTGGCGGCCCGGGACGGCGCCGTCAGCCCGGAGTACGTGGCCGTCGGCCAGGACGCGCTCGGCCCCCGGCTCAGCATGGTCGAGCTGGACTGCGGGCACGAGATCCACCTCGAACGCCCGGCCTGGACCGGCGCGCTGATCCGCGACTTCCTGGCCTGACGCGCTCACGGCCGGCCCGCCCGGAGAGCAGCCCGGCCCGCCCGGAGAGCGGCCCGCTGCTGTCTCGGAGCCCCGGTCTCGCGGTCCCGGCGGGCCGGCGTCAGCCGTCGCCCAGCGCCCGGTCCAGCTCGGCGAGCAGGCTGGCCACCGGCACCCCGGCACGCCGGGCCTGCGCCAGCAGGTCGTCGTACTCGGGCTGGCTGGTCACCAGCCGGTCGCCCAGGAACCCCCGCTTGACGTGCACCACGCCCCCGCCCACCGGCACCTCGATCTGGTCGCGGCGCAGCGAGCGCCGGCGCACCTGGCCGACCCGGACGCCCAGCGTCGTGGTCTGTTCGAAGATCATCCGGCACAGCAGGTCGACCCGGTCCGCCTCGGCCAGCACGGTCAGCACCTGGCCCGGGCGCCCCTTGCGCATCAGGACCGGCGCGCACCACGCGTCCGCCGCCCCGGCACCGCGCAACTGGTCGAGCAGGTCCGGCCAGATCCGCGGGTCCAGATCGTCCACGGTGGTCTCCAGCTGGTACAGCGTGCCCTCCAGCCAGTCCACCGGCGCCGTACGCGGCTGGCCGACCAGTACCCGCAGCACGTTGGCGTGGCCGGCTGGATCGGCCCGCCCCGCCCCGACGCCGACCGCCCGGGGTACGCAGTCCGGCACGGCGCCCCAGCTCGTGGCCAGGGTGGCCAGCAGCGCGGCCCCGGTCGGCGTACACAGCTCGAACTCCGCCTGGTGCGCCCGGATCGGCGCCCCGGCACCGGTGAGCAGCTCCAGCACGGCCGGCCCCGGCACCGGGATGACGCCGTGGGCGGCGCGCACGGTACCGGAGCCCAGCGCGATCGGCGACACGACCCGTACCGGGGCGTCCAGCAGGTGCAGCTGGTGCAGGGCCAGGGCGCAGCCGACCACGTCCGCGATCGCGTCCAGCGCGCCGACCTCGTGGAAGTGCACCTGCTCGGGGTCGATGCCGTGCACCCGGCCCTCGGCGTCGGCCAGCCGGCGGAAGGTGGCCAGGGCGAAGTCCCGCACCGGCTCGGGCAGCGGCGCGCCGCCGACGATCGCCTCGAGGTCGGCCAGGTGGCGCTGCGCCGGGGCGTCGGCCACCCGTACGGTCAGGGCGCTGGCGCGCAGCCCGTGCCGGCGTACCGGCTCCAGTTCCAGCTCGATCGGCTCGACCGGCAGCGTGGACAGGCCGGCGCGTACCCCGTCAAGATCCGCCCCGGCGTCCAGCAGGGCCGCGAGCAGCATGTCGCCGGCCGCGCCGTTGCCCGCGTCCACCCACAGCACCGGGGCCGGCGGCGGCGCTTGGCCGTCCGGCGCCGAGGCGGGAGGGGTGTCCTCCGCCGCAGCGTCGCCCGATGATCTCCGGTACCGTTGCGCCATGCACTCCCCCAGCCGTGATGTGGGTCCCCTCGCCGATCGGCTGCTCGCCGAATTCGCCGGCTACGGCCGGACCCTGGTCGCCTTCTCCGGCGGCGTGGACTCCAGTGTGGTGCTGGCCGCGGCGGTCCGCGCCCTCGGCACCGACGATGTCGCCGCGCTCACCTCGGTCTCCGACGCGCTGCCCGGCACCGAGCGCGACGCCGCGGCCGAATTCTGCGCCCAGCTCGGCGTCGCCCAGCACTCCGTGGCCACCCAGGAGATGAGCAACCCCGGCTACCGGGAGAACGGGCCGCGCCGCTGCTACTTCTGCAAGAGCACGCTGCTGGACGCCGCTCGGGAGCACGCCGCCACGCACGGCTTCGACACCGTGGTGACCGGCACCAACGCCTCCGACCTGGCGGCCGGGTTCCGGCCGGGCATCCGGGCGGCGGCCGAGCGCGGGGCGCGGACCCCACTGGCCGACGCCGGCCTGGACAAGGAGGCGGTGCGCGGCATCGCCCGGCTGTGGGACCTGCCCACCTGGGACAAGCCGGCAGCCGCCTGCCTGTCCAGCCGGATCGCCTTCGGCGTGACGATCAGCCCCGCCAGGCTGGCCCGGGTCGAGCGCGCCGAGGCGGCGGTACGCGGGCTGCTGACCCACCGCCACCCGGTGCGCGACCTGCGGGTACGGGACCTGGGCGACGCGGTACGGGTGGAGCTGGACGCCGAGCTGGTGGGGCCGGTGCGCGCCGACCCGGCGCTGGCCGAGGCGATCAACGAGGCCGGCTTCGCGGGCGTCCCGTTGAGCGTGGCCGCCTTCCGCTCCGGCTCCATGAACGAGCTGCTGCCCGACCCGGCCCGCTGGCGCGAGGGCTGAGCCGGCGGGAGCCGGACCGCAACGAGAGGCGCCTGGCCAAGAGGGGCCCGAGCCAGCGGGTGCGACGGGTGAGTGCCCGGCGGTCGTCGCCGCCGGGCACGGGAAGCCACCGGCCGCCGGGCCGGGTCGGGCCGCCGCGCGTTGGCCGGCTACGCCGGCCCGTGACACGGACGGACCGGCGTAGCCGAACGGAAGTGGATGACCACCCGGGTACGCGTACCCGGGTGGTGCGCGGGTGGCATCAGGCGCCGTCGCGCCAGGCGGGCGGCGGTCCGGGGCGGGTGACCGGGCGGGTCGACTCCCACATCCGGCGCCACTCCGCCGCCTGCGGGCCGGTCGGCATGCTCAGTTCACCGGCGGCCTGGGCGCGCAGCGACTGGTACCAGCCCATCTCCTCCTCGGCCCACAGCCGGGACACGGTCTGGCCGAGCCGCTGGTTGAACAGCCGGGCACTCTCGCCCTGCTCCGGCTTGACCGGCGCACCGTAGCGCACCACGACCCGCGGCCGGCCGGGCAGCGGCCAGTTGCGACCGCGCGGCATGGCCGCGTACGTGCCGCGCAGCACCACCGGTACCGCCGCGACGCCCTGGGTGACGCACAGCTGCGCGGCGCCCATCCGCAGCGGGGCCATCCAGCCGTCCTCGCTGCGGGTGCCCTCGGGGAACAGCAGCAGGCTCCAGCCCCGGGCCAGCAACTGCGGCGCCAGGCTACGCAGCCGGCGCGACCGGTACCGCTCGACCGGGAACGCGTTGAACACCAGCGCGGTCGCCGCCGCCCGCCAGCGGGCGTCGAAGAAGTAGTCGGCCGCCGCGCCGACCGCCGTGCGCTTCGCGATGTGCTCGGGCAGCGAGCCCAGGATCAGCGGAGTGTCCAGGTGGCTGGCGTGGTTGGCGATCAGCACCACCGGCCCCTTGGTCGCGTCCAGGCCCTCCCGGCCGGTGACCTCCGGCCGGGTCTGGCTCCAGGTCAGCGGGGTCAGCACCCCGCGCTGCAGGCCGCGGCGGGCCACCCGGGCGGCCGGGGTGCGGGCCCAGCCGGTGGGAAACTCGCGCGGCTCGTCCGGCGGCTGGTGGTCGGCCGCCGAGCGCGGGGTGCGCGAGCGCCCCCGCCAGTCTCGGCCGGCGGTGAGCACCCGGGCTTCGCGGAACAGTCCCATTCCCGTCCCTTACCTGACGTCGGCCATGACGAGCGGCGGGGTGTGCTGGTAGGTGATGGTGGGGCTGCCGCCCACCTTCTCCCGGGCCATCTCCAGCGCGTCGTTCAGCGTGGTTGCCGCCCGGAAGCCCATCCGCTCACAGGTGCGCCGGTCGCCGCCGACCACGATGACCTGCCCCAGGTGCTCCAGGGCGTGTGCCCCCCAGTACCACATGTACAGCGGGTGCACGCCGTGGTACGCGTAGCTGTTGCGGTACAGGTGGGTGTACCAGGGGTCGGTGGCGAACTGCTCCTCGTACTTGGCCTCGATGGCCACCGGGTCGGTGGTCTCGGCCAGCACCTCTTCGTAGAAGTCGATGTAGCTGGGGTGGTGCACGGGGTGGAACTCGTTGCTGACCGGGTGGTAGTAGATCGCCACGCCGCCGGGCCGGACCAGGGGCTGGCCCCGGTACAGGTTGAAGAAGTAGCCCAGGCCCAGGCTCATCATCAGGATCGGGTTCATGATCGAGTTGACGTTGTACGGGCAGATGTACGGCAGGCCCCAGATCCCGATGTCGGACGGCCCGTTGACCTCGGTGAGCTGCTGGCGCAGCACGTGCTGGAGGGTCACCTCGTGCACCGCGCCCGGGTCGCCCGCGGTCACCGAGGTGATCCCGTACGGCGCCGCGGTGCGGTGCCAGATCTGCCGGCGCTGCTTGGCCGGGGTCAGGTCGTTGGCCCGCTTGACGGCCAGGTACGCGGCCTGGTCCTTGAGCGTCCACTCCCACTCACGCTTGTTGAGGAAGCCGAGCTGGGTGGGGAACGTGTCGTTGTTGAGCGACGTCTCGATCTGGAAGATCTTGACGTGCTCGTCCAGCACGCCCGCCATCCGGTGGTACGAGTGGTGCATGGCCGAGTTCGGCGGGTCGTTGAACGAGCGCGAGTGCCGCAGCGTGTGCACGTTGTGGTGGTGCTTGAGGCTGCGGTAGGAGGCCAGTCCGACCGACACCGACTTCGGGCCGCCGCTCATCGCGGTCAGCGTGACGTTGACGTACACGATCAGGTCGCTGGTCGCCGCCCGCTTGTTGATCTCCACGACCTCGCCGTGCTTGGTGTGGCCCACCTCGACCAGGTTGGCCCGGTCCTCGGCGTCGTGGTTGCGCAGGTGGTGCGGGAAGAACGAGCGGAACACCCGCTCGCCGACGGTGCGCTTGAGCTCCGCCGGGGTCATCCGGCGGTGCAGCGCGTTGCCGGCGATCAGCTCCACGTCGTCGACGCCCGCCGCGGCGGCCATCTCCAGCACCTGCTCGATGATCCGCTGGCGGACGTCGGGCGTGCGCATCTGCGGCAGCGGGATGGACAGGTCGTCGAAGACGATGGTCAGCCGCATCCCGGCGTGCAGCAGGTCCGGCAACGGCTCGCTACCCAGCGGGTTCAGCAGCGCCTCACGGATGCGGGCGTCCACGTCGCGCAGGCCGGGCAGCGACTCGGGCGGGTACACCACCCGGCTGCCCAGCGGCAGCTTCTCCAGCCGGAAGCCCTCCCCCTGGTGCATCAGCAGCGCGGGGGTGCGCTCGTCGACCTCCAGGACGAAACCGGGGCGGCTCATGCCGTCACCCGTCCCAGCCCGAGGTACCGCTGACGCGCAGCCCGCGGCCTATGATTCGCTCGCTGGCGCTCGCTCATCGATTTCCTCTCCCTCAATCCCGGGTCGGGTCAAAAACGACCTTGACGGTGCCCAGCCGGCCGGCGGCCGCGGCGTGGCCGATCGCGTCGCGCCAGCGCGACAGCGGGTAGACCGCGTCGACGTACCCCTTCAACGGCGCCTGCGCCGCCAGCTCCAGCGCGTGCGGGAAGTCCCTGCCCCCCGAGGCGTACGCGCCGACCAGATTCAGCTCGCGGAACCATACCGGCGTCAGGTCGACCGATCCGTTGGGCATGCCGGATAGCAGCACCGTACCGCCGGCACGGGTCAGCCGCAGCGCGGTGTCCAGGCCGGAACCGCCGGTGCACTCGAACGCCATGTCCACGCCGCCGAGCAGGAACTCCTCGCCGCGCTCCGGGTGGGCCAGAAAGCCGCCGGTCGCGCGGCGCAGCGCGCGGGCCGCGCGGTTGGCCGACAGCACCTCGGTGGCGCCCAACTCGCGGGCACGCTCGCGCTGGTGTCCGTGCTTGGCGATGACGTAGATCGGTCCGGCCTCGGTGCACTCGCGCAGGGCCAGCACGGTGAGCAGGCCGACCGTGCCGGCACCGACCACCACCACGCTGGCGCCCCGCGGGATCGGCACCCGACGTACCGAGTGGATCGCGCAGGCCAGCGGCTCGACCAGGACCGCCTGCTCGTTGTCGAGCGAGTCCGGCACCCGGTGCAGCTGACTGCCGTGCGCCACCAGCATCCGGCTCCAGCCACCGCCGGTACCCGCGCAGTAACCGGTCTGCATGCCGGGCGAGACGATGCCCGCGGTGATGTGGTCGCAGCGGCTGTGCTCGTCGATCGCGCACGACGGGCAGGCCCGCACGCCCCGCGGCTCGCAGCCCAGCACCGGGTCCATCACCACCCGGCTGCCCTTGGGCAGGCCGTCCAGCTCGTCCAGGGTCTCGCCGACCACCTCGTGGCCGGGCGTGAACGGCATCGACACCAGCGCCGACAGGTACGGCGAGTTGCGCCCGGTGAGCAGGCCCAGGTCTGAGCCGCAGATGCCGGACAGCAGCGGGCGCACCCGGGTCCAGCCGTGCCCCGGCCGGTCCGGGTCGGGCCGGTTGATCAGCCGCAGCGGGGACAGGTTCGCGGCGAACACACCCGCCGCCCGGCCACCCACCCGGGTCGAGGTCACCCCGCGCCCGGCGACGTACCGGGTCATCGAGCGGTAGTACTCCAACGTGATGATCATGCCAGGGTCTCCACCAGGGCGTCGCCGGCCGGCAGGGTGTACGCGGTCCACTGGGCCACCGGCCACTGTCGCGACCGCGCGTGCCGGTAGAGCTGCGGATCGGGGTTGACCGCGACCGGGTGCCCGACGGCCTCCAGCAGCGGACGGTCGGAGTAGCTGTCGCCGTATGCATACGAGCGGGACAGGTCCACCCCGGCCGTGCCGGCGTACCGGCGCAGCCACGCCGCGCGCGCCTCACCGACCAGGGGCGGAGACTCCAGGAAGCCGGAGTAGACGCCGTCGCGGGTGTGCAGCCTGCTGGCCACCACCTCGTCGAAGAGCACCGCCAGCGGCTGGACGAGCACGTCGACCGTGCCGGTGATCAGGATGGTGCGGTGCCCCGCCGCGCGATGCTTGCGGATCCGCCGGATCGCGTCGGGCCTGGCCCGGCGCAGCAGCGCGTCGCCGACGCGCTCGTTGACCAGCCGGGCCAGCGCCGCCTCGTTCGCGCCGGCGTACCGGCGAACGAACCGGCGCAGGAACTCGGCACGGTCGCGGCGCTCGGCCGACAGGTACCGGGGCATCCGGCGGGCCAGGTCGATCAGCTCGGCGGCCCAGTCGCCGCGGTTCAGGTCGGACAGCCGGGCCCACAGGTAGGTCTCGATCACGTTGGAGGCCACGATCGTGCCCTCCAGGTCGAACACGGCCGCCACCTCGCCGTCGTGCGACTCGGCCACGGGCGGCAGGGCCCGCGCCCCCGAACTGCGCCCGGAGGTGGCCCGGCGCACCGTCGCGGTGATCGCCGGGCAGTGCACCTGCTGGATGTAGTGCGACCAGTCGATCACTGCCGGGTCGAAACCGAACTCGTCCTGCCGCTCGGCCGGCAGCGACCGGTGCAGCGACAGCAGCCGGTTGTCGGTGTAGATCACCTCGGCCTCGGTGTAGACCCCGTACAGCTCCGAGTACTTGCGCAGGAAGTCCAGCCGGTCCTGCTCCCGCTTCAGATCGTCCTGCCAGCGGCGGGTACGGGAGTTGGGCGGCGCGGCCATCAGGGCCCGCTGAGCCACCGACAGCGCCCGCTCGCCGGTGCGCATCATCCGGTCGACCCGCTTCGCGCCCGGGAAGTCCCAGACCGGCACCTTGATCTGGCCCCGGCCACCGTCCGGCATGGGGTGGTCGGTGAAGTACTCCCGGATGTTCTCGTGCATGGCACGGAACGTCAGCGGGTTACGGGCGCCGGAGCCCACATGGTAATAGGCCGGTTCGTCGGCCGGCGGCGGCGCGTCGGCCGCGGCCAGGATGGCGTTGACCACGATGTCCACCGGGATCACGTCCAGCACGCCGTCGGGCAGGCCGGGGAACTCCGGCAGGATGCCCCGCCCGTACGCGATGATCAGCGGGTCGGCCATCTTCCAGCCGTCGATCCAGCCCGGGTACGGGTGGCGCAGCGCGCTCTCCACGATCGCCGGCCGGACCACCGACAGCGGCATGACGCCGGTCAGCTTCTCCTCGGCCACCCGCTCGCCCAGCGCCTTGGTCAGCGTGTACACGTCCGGCCAGCCCAGGCTCTGGGCGCGCAGCCGGCCGTACTCCACCAGCTGCTTGCTGACCCAGTCGACCCGGGCCTCCTCGGCCGCCCGGGCCACCGACTGCGGGCCCGACTTGCCGTGCTCGTCCCGCGCCTCGGCCAACGCCCGGCGCAGGGCCGGCGGGCGCCGCGAGTCCTGCTCTACCTGCTCACGCGAGCGTGACGCCGAGGCCAGCTCGGTGCGCCAGTCCGCGTCGTGATCCAGCGCCGTCTCCGGCACGGTGCCCTTGCGCGCCCCGGCCACGTACGCCGTGGACACGTGCACCACGTGCGGGTTGGAGCCCGAGGCCCGCACCGCGTCGTAGAGGTCCACCACGCCGCGCACGTTGGTGTTGAACGCCCCGTCGATCGGCTCGTCGAAGGAGACCGTTGACGCGCAGTGGATGACCACGCTGAGGTCGCCCGGGAGCACGACGTCGGTGCTGCCCAGCCGGGCGTCCACCACGCTGACCCGCTCGGCGACCGCGGCGGCGAGCGCCTCCGCGCCGATCGCCTTGCGCAGCTCGGTGAAGACCGGCTTGCGCAGCAGCCCGGCCAGTCGGTCCGCGCCCGACGAGCTGCCCCGGCCACGGATCAGCAGGCTGACCCGGGTATCCGGCCGGTCGCGCAGCAACCGTTCCAGCACCGCCTGTCCCAGGAAGCCGGTCGCCCCGGTCAGCAGCACATGGCCACCGCCGAGGGGGCCCTGTTGCCCACCTGGCGTCACCGTCACCCCCATCCCGCCCGGCGCTACCGCGCCTCCGGCCCCAAACCACCGCAGTCAGTGCGAGCACCGTAGCCCACACCGCCTGTTACCGGCGAGGGTGGTCGGCATCGGGCGGGCGTTGGTGATGTGCGCCACGACACCCCGCCCCGGCCGGCCCGCGCGCCGCCGGATGTGGTGAGCACGGGCCGCCGACCGGCGCCACGCGCGCGGCCAGCGGAGACCCGCCGCGGCGGGGTCGCGCGGCACGCCGGCCGGGCGGACCGGAACGTGAACGCCGCGACCCCCCAGCAGGGCGCGAACGTGAACGTGAAGGCTCCGCGACACGAGCGGGAGACGACGCGGCCGGCGAACGGGAACGTGCGATCGGGCGAACGCGGAGTGAACGAGGCTCGAAGACCGCGCGCCGCGCTGACGCGACCGGTACCCGCGAACGCGGAACGCCGGGTCCGGGGACGAACCGCGGCCGGCTACGCGATGATTACCAACGGTAATTGGTGCGGGGGCGAGGAGCGCGGCGTGTGGGTGACCCGGCTGTCCCGGATCGCCGACCGGCTGCGCCTGCGCTACCCCGGCGGCCCGGACGCGGAGCAGGAGCGGCACGCTACCTGGCTGGAACTGTTCTTCGACCTGGTCTTCGTGCTGGCGCTGTCCGGCGTGACCGCCCGGCTGGGCACCGGCAGCCCGGACGCCGCCCGGATCGGGGTGGCCATCGGCCTGTTCGTGCTGGTCCAGTGGGCCTGGATCGGTCAGGCGTTCTACGACACCCGCTTCGACCCGGACGACGTGCCGCACCGGCTGCTGGTGCTGATCGCCGGGGCGGGGGCCGGTGCCATCGCGCTGGGCGTGCGCGACGTCCCGGTCGGGGTGCTGCTGCCGATCGGGTACCTGGTGGTGCGCGGTGCCCTGCTGCTGATGTACCTGCGGGTGCTCACCGCCGATCGGTCCAATGCGGACCTGGTGGCCGTCTACGGTGCCGGCTTCGGCACCGGCTGGCTGCTCTGGTTGACCTCACTGTTCCTGCCGATCGAGATCCGGCCGGTGCTGTGGATCATCGCGCTCGGGGTCGAGCTGGCCACGCCGTGGCTCGGCCGGCGCTGGCTCAGCCGGTACCCGGTGCATGTCTCGCACCTGCCCGAGCGTCTCGGGCAATTCACCATCATCCTGCTCGGATCCACCCTGACCAACCTGCGCGACGCGGTGCCCACCGCCCATCCGCCCATCCGGACGCTGGTGGCCGCGAGCCTGGGCATCCTGCCGCCGATCGGCATCTGGTGGATCTACACCACGTTCGTGGCCAGCGGCCTACCGGTCCGCCGGCTGGGCAACGGACAGGCGTACGCCTACCTGCACACCCCTGCCGGCGTCGCGGTGCTGTTCATCGGCTGGGGACTGGGCGAGGCGGCCCGCGAGGTGGATGGGGGCGCGCACACCATGCCGCTGGGCGTGCGGTTGGTCTACGGCGGGTCGCTCATCGGCTGGATGGCGTGCGGCTTGGGGCTGAACTGGTTCGCGCTGGGCCGCCTGCACCGGTACCGGCTGGCCATCGGGGCGCTGGGGGCCACGCCGATCGCGGTGGTGATCGGCGTGCCCTCCGCCCCGACCCTGGTCCTCGCCGTGACCTCGGCCGTGTTCGTCGGCTACGCGGCCCTGGTCAATCCGCAGCTCGTCCGGGTGCGGGAGCAGCTGTAGCCGCCGGCGTGTCGTGCGGCGGGACGGTCAGGTGCTGCCACAGGAACTCCAGGACCAGCGCCCACTTGAAGGACAGCTGCGCGTTGTCCGCGGCGCCGCCGTGGCCCCCCTCGACGTTCTCGTAGTAGTGGACGTCGTAGCCCAGCTCGTCCATCCGGGCCACCATCTTGCGGGCGTGCCCCGGGTGCACCCGGTCGTCCCGGGTGGAGGTCACGAACAGCACCGGCGGGTACGGCTGCCCGGCGCGCACGTTGTGGTACGGCGAGAACTCGCTCAGGTACGCCCAGTCCGCCGGGTCGTCGGGGTCGCCGTACTCGGCCATCCAGGACGCGCCGGCGAGCAGCTCGTGGTAGTGCCGCAGATCCAGCAGCGGCACCTGGCTCACGATCGCGCCGAACAACCGCGGGTACCGGGTGAGCATGACGCCCGTGAGCAGCCCGCCGTTGCTGGCGCCCTCGATGCCCAGCCGCTGCCGGGTGGTGATACCACGTTCGACCAGGTCGGTGGCGACCGCGGCGAAGTCCTCGTACGCGCGGGGACGCCGCTCGCGCATCGCGGCGTGGTGCCACGCCGGTCCGTACTCGCCGCCGCCCCGGATGTTGGCCACCACGTACCGGCCGCCCCGCGAGAGCCACCCCCGCCCGATGACCCCGCTGTACCGGGGCGTGTTGGCCAGCTCGAACCCGCCGTAACCGGTCAGCAGGGTCGGCCCATCGCCGGGCGGAGCCACCACGAAATACGGCACCCGGGTGCCGTCCGCGGAGACGGCGAAGAACTGCCGGACCGACATGCCCTCCGCGTCGAAGAAGGCCGGCTCCTCCTTGAGGATCTCCGGCCCATCGGCGCCGACCGTGCCGTGCCGCAGCGTCGCCGGTCGGGTGTACCCACTGGTCGACAGCAGGTACTCGTCGGTGTGGTCCGGGTTGGTGTCGGCCACCTCGGTGTGCCCCTCGGCCAGCCCCGCCCCGTCCGCGGCCGCGGCGGGGTCCACCAGCGGGCCCAGCGTCCAGCCGTGCTCGCCCGGGGTGGCCAGCAGCTGCCGGCTGCGCACGTCGGACAGCACCGTCATGATCAGGTGGTTGCGGGTCCACGAGTGATCGGTCAGCGAGGTGTCCGGCACCGGCTCGAACAGCACCGTCGGCTCGCCGCCGCCGGCCACGAACTCCTCCAGCCGCACGGCCAGCAGGCAGCCCGCGGGGTAGGTGATGGCGTCGCGGGTCCACGGCGTGCGGGTGCGGATCAGCAGCCACTCCCGGTGCAGGTCCACGACCGCGTCGTCCGGCACCGGGATCGGGACCAGCCGCGCCCCGCCGTCCGGCCCGACCACCCGCAGGTGGCGCTGGACGCTGAAGAAGTCGCGCCACCGGCTCACCACGTCGCGCTCGAACCCCGGCGTCGGGTCGTGCACCGCCGACACCGCCACGTCGTCGATGGCGCCCTCGAAGACCACCGTCGCCTCGGACAGCGGCGTGCCGCGCCGCCACTGCTTGACCACCCGCGGATATCCGGAGGAGGTCAGCGAGCCGGGGCCGAAGTCGGTGCCGACGTAGATCCGGTCGAGGTCGATCCAGCCCACCTCGCTCTTGGCCTCGGGCAGGGTGAAGCCGTCAGCCACGAAGGTCAGGCTGGTCAGGTCGAACTCGCGGACCACCGAGGCGTCGGCGCCGCCGCGCGACAGGCTGATCAGGCAGCGCTGGTAGCCGGGGCGCAGCACGGTGGCGCCCTGCCACACCCAGCTCTCGCCCTCCCGCTCGGCCAGCAGGTCCACGTCGAGCAGGACCTCCCAGCGCGGCTGAAGCGTGCGGTACTCCGCCAGGGTGGTGCGCCGCCACAGCCCGCGCGGGTGGTCGCGGTCCTTCCAGAGGTTGTAGAGGTGCTCGCCGCGCCAGGTGGTGAACGGTATCCGGTTTTCGTCGTCGAGCACCTGCCGGATCCCGTCGCGCAGGGCGGCGAACCGGGGTCCGCCGGCCAGTTCGGCCACGGTCCGGTCGCTGCGCCCCCGCACCCAGTCCAGGGCGCCCGGCGCGTCGACATCCTCCAGCCAGCGGTACGGGTCGTCGGTCACGCGGATTATTCTCGCGTACCAGCCGGGTCGAAGGGCAGATCCGGCGGAAAGATCAACCGATCAACCCAGCTCGAAGCCGAGCGCCCCTGCCACCACCATCGCCTGGTCCGGCGAGATGATCGCGCCGGCCAGGCGCGCGTCCCGGGGATCCAGCGCGGACAGGTCGCTGCCGCGCAGGTCACAGCGCACCAGCCCGATGCGCCCCAGCCGGGCGCCGGACAGGTCGACGTCGACGATCGTGGCCCCCTCGCAGTCGGCGCCGGACAGGTCGGCCTCCCGCATGCGTACCCGCCGGATGGTCACTCCGCGCAGGTCGGCGCCGGGCAGCGAGACGAACGACCAGTCGCCGTCCTCGACGCGCAGCGGGCGCAGTTGCGACTCGTGGAACCGGCTGCCGACCAGCTTGCAGCCGTCGAACCGCGTCTCGAACAGGTTGCAGCGCAGGAACTCGCAGCGCAGGAACGCCGAGTCGGCGTGCCGCGAGGCGTTGAACTTGACGTTGCGGAACACACACTCGGTGAACGTGGTGCCCGCGCTGGTGGCCTCGGTGAGGTCGACTCCGGAGAATTCGCACCCCGCGTACCGGCGGCCGGCGAGATCCTCGCCGTACCAGTCCTCACCGGAGAACCGTTCGCCCTCGATCTGATCCGCCACGCCGGCAGCGTAGTGCAGGCCGGGGCCGACCGACCGGTGTAGCCCCCGCCGCGCCGGGTACCCGATGGGGACGGCAGAACAAGCGCGATCCGAGGAGGAATCGTCACCATGGGCCACGACCTGCAGGGTCAGAAGATCGCGATCCTGGCCGCCGATGGGGTGGAGCGGATCGAGCTGGACCAGCCCCGTGGCGCGCTGCACGGCGCCGGTGCCACCACCGAGCTGCTGTCCATCCACCCCGGCGAGATCATGGCGAAACAGTCGGACATTCTGGACGCCGGCAGCGTTCCGGTCGACGCGGTGGTTTCCGACGCGGTCGTCACCGACTACGACGGGCTGCTGCTGCCCGGTGGGGCGGTCAACCCGGACCGGCTGCGGGTCAACCGCGACGCGGTGGAGTTCGTGAGGGCCTTCGCGGCGACCGGCAAGCCGATCGCGGCCATCTGCCACGGGCCGTGGACGCTGCTGGAGGCCGGCGTGGTGAAGGGGCTGCGGCTGACCTCGTACCCGAGCATCCGCACCGACCTGCGCAACGCCGGGGCCGAGGTGCTGGATCAGGAGGTCGTCGTGGACCGCCAGTTCGTGACGAGCCGCTCCCCCGCCGACCTGCCGGCGTTCTGCGCCGCCGTGATCGAACGGTTCGCCATGGTTCCGGCCAGGTGACCGGCCCGACGGCGTGAGCCGACCGTCGCGGCGCGCACTGCCTTGCGGGCGTGCGCGCCGCGACCTGGCGCTGCCGTGGTGACGGTCAGCCGACCGTCACGTCGTCGACGTCGATGGTCCCGGTGCCGTACCAGCCGTGCACCCAGATCTGCAGGTGGCCGGAGGAGCCCGAGGTGAAGCTCACCGACAGCTTGGTGTAGCCGGGGGCCGAGGCCGTCCAGGTGCTCACGTCCGAGGCCGCGCCGGTGGTGCCGATGAAGGCGTAGTTGCCCTCGACCCAGGCGCTCAGCGTGTACGCGTGATTGGGCGTCACCGTGATGCTCTGCGTGCACTGGGCGTCATCGGAGCTGCTGGCCGCCGCCTTCAGTGCCCTGGTGCCGGAGTGCACCGGCGAGGACACCACGCTGCCCAGGCCGCCGGTGCAGGTCCACGGCGACAGCGAGCCGGACTCGAAGCCACCGTTGGTCACCCCGGTGCCGCCACCGCCGGTCGGGGTCGGCGTCGGCGACGCCGGGTGGCTCGGCGTCGGGGACGCAGACGCGGGGTGGCTCGGCGTCGGGGACGCAGAGGCGCTGCGCGTCGGGGGCGGCGTGGGCGATGACGTCCCGGCGCCCGAGGTGAACGGTTCGAAGGCATGGCTGAACTGCCAGGTCGACTGGGGCACCCCGGAGCAGGTGTCCGAGGCGCCGCTGCCCGGGCAGCCGCCGTTGTCCCGCTGCAACGCCCAGAACGATAGCTCGGCGATGCCCTGGCTGGCGGCCCAGCTCTCCACCGCGGGCGCGTCCGCGGTGGTGAACGTCTCGGCCGACCCGAAATCGTCGATGCCCGGCATCTCGGTCACCCCGACCATGCCCCACAACTGGGCGCTGGTCCTGCCCGGGTACAGCTGCTGGAGCTGGCCGACCAGGCCCGCCGCCGCGGTCTTGGTGTCGTTCGCCATCTCGTGGCTGGCGCCGTCGTAGTAGTCGAAGGTCATGATGTTCACGACGTCGATCCGGGCGCTGTTGGCCACCGCGTTCTGCAGCACGGCCAGGCCCTTGGAGTCCAGCCCGTGCGTGGTGGTCGGCAGGGTGTAGACGAACTGCACGGTGCGGCCGTTGCTCACCGCCCAGTCCTCGACCTGCTTGATGGCCTTGTTGCGCCGGTCGATGCCGGCGCTGTTGGTCAACGAGTTGTCCTCGGTGTCCAGGTCGATGCGGGTCACGTTGTAGGTGGTGATGACCTTCTCGTACTGGGCCGCGATCGAGGCGACGTTGGTGCAGCTGTCGGCGATCTCGGTGCCGGTGTCGTCGGCGGCGAACCCGCCGAACGACGGCACCACGTTGCCGCCGCCGGCCTGCATCGCCGAGATGTCGGACCCGAAGGTCGACGAGGCCAGCGGCATGCTCGGGTCACCGTTCCAGTACGCGGTGCACGAGCCCTGGCTGGGGGTCTGGATGAACGCCATGGTCAGGTACTTGTTGCCGGACTGCTGGGCCAGGCCGGACAGGCTGTCGCCCTGGTACGCCTCGAAGTAGGGCGCGAAGACGTGCGCGGGCAGCGGTGCGCCGGTGGCCGCCTGGGCCGACTGGGAGATCGCCAGGGTGGCGACCGCGCCGGCCACGACGACGGCCGCTCCCATGGCGCTGAGTGCACGGGTGCGTCGCATGGAACCTCTTCCTCGGCGGGACGGAATGGGGGGTGAGACGTTGATGAACGTCGGTTAGGAAACTTAACTAAGAGAAGTCCATCTCTGCGTCGATGTCAAGAGGAGCGTGGGCGGAGGCCGGCGTTGACGGAGGCCGGAGTCGGCGGAGGCGCGGAGTTGGCGGAGGCCGGGGTTGACAGGGGCCGCGGAGTTGACGGAGGCCGGAGTGCGCCATCCCCGGATGAGGTAGGTTCACGCCCGAGGGGGTCCGATGGGTGTGATCACGCGGGGGTTCACCGGTCGCGGCCGGCGCGACCTCAACCTGCCTCCGGGGCAATACCTGACCGAGGACTTCCCGGTCCTGTCGGCCGGCCCCACTCCCCGACTCGACCTGGAGCGCTGGGAGTTCGTTCTGGCCAGCGAGACCGGGCAGCGCTACGCCTGGACCTGGTCGGAGCTGCGCGCCCTGCCCAGCGAGCGGGTGACCGTGGACATCCACTGCGTCACCCGGTGGTCCAAGCTCGGCACCCGGTGGGAGGGCGTGTCGCTGGACACCCTGCTGGCCGACGTGGACACGCAGGCGCGCTTCGCGCTGATCCGCTCGTACGGCGGGTACACCACCAACCTGCCCCTGGCCGACCTGCGCGACGGCAAGGCCTGGGTGGCCCACCGGTACGACGGCCGGGACCTGGCTCCCGAGCACGGCGGGCCGGCCCGGCTGCTGGTGCCGCACCTCTACTTCTGGAAGAGCGCCAAGTGGGTGCGCGGGATCGAGCTGAGGCACGAGGACTCGCCGGGTTTCTGGGAGAACGCCGGCTACCACAACTACGGTGACCCGTGGCGCGAGCAGCGGTACACCGACGACTGACCTGGCAGCCGGCCACCGTCGCGCAGGTCAACGACGAGACGGCGACCGCCCGCACCCTGCTGCTGGAGGTCCCCGGCTGGCCCGGCCACGTCGCCGGCCAGCACGTCGACGTGCGGCTGACCGCCGAGGACGGGTACTCGACGCAGCGCAGCTACTCGATCGCGTCGGCGCCCGAGGTCGACCGGCTGGAGCTGACCGTCCAACGGGTGCCGGACGGCGAGGTGTCTCCGTACCTGTGCGACATCGCCCGCCCCGGCGACCAGGTGGAGGTGCGCGGGCCGGTCGGCGGGTACTTCACCTGGCAGCCCGAGTCGGTGGAGCCGGTGCTGCTGGTGGCCGGCGGGTCGGGCATCGCGCCGCTGATGTCGATGGTCCGGGGCCGGGCGGGGGCAAACAGTCGGGTGCCGTTCCGGCTCGTGTACTCCAGCCGCACGCCGGAGGACGTGATTTACGCGCGGGAGCTGAGCCGCCGGGTACGCGACGACCGCGGGCTGGACGTGGCCTTCGCGTACACCCGCAGCGCGCCGCCGGGCTGGCCCCGCCCGCCGGGTCGGCTGGACGCCCCGCTGCTGACCGAGGTCGGCTGGCCGGCCGACTTCGCGCCCGCGGTGTTCGTCTGCGGCCCCACCGGCTTCGTCGAGTCGACCGCGAACCTGCTGGTCTCGCAGGGCCACGAGGCGCAGCGGATCAAGACCGAACGGTTCGGCCCGACCGGAGGTTGAGCGCATGACCGAGCGCCAGACAGGATCCGCCATGAGCGACATCAGCGAGGATCCGATCGACGGCGAGGGCTGGGTGGACGGCAACGAGGCGGCCGGGATCCTCCAGGAGATCTTCACCATGGACATCACCAGCGCCCGGGGCCGGTGCGCGGGGTGCGGACTGGTCGGCCCGATGGCCGAGCTGCGGGTGTACGACCGCGCGCCTGGGCTGGTGGCCCGCTGCCCGGGCTGCGAGAACGTGCTGTTCACGGTGATCCGCGCACCCGACCGGGTCTTCCTGTCGGTCGGCGGCATGACCTACCTCGAGATGGCCCTGCCGGAGGTCGCGGCGCCCGGCTTCACCGGTGCGTGACGAGGAGCTCGCATGACGAGAGACTTTTGCCGAGACGAATAAAAGTTCGCCTCAAAACCTCAGAAGCTCTTTACCTACCGAGCGATATTGCCTAAAGTCCCCGGCGTGGTCCAGAGCCCTGGAGCGCCCGATGGTCCCCTGACGCCGCCACCCGAGCCGGGGTGGGGTGGATCGGTCCACGGATCCACGAGCGGCAGGGGGTGGCAGGCGTGACAACGGCCGACAAGGCGCGGCTGCGGGTTGGCATGGTCGGGTACGCGTTCATGGGCGCGGCACACTCGCAGGCGTGGCGCACCGTCAACCGTGTCTTCGACCTACCGTCACAGGTCTCGATGGTGGCCGTGGCGGGGCGCGATCCGGCGAAGGTCAACGCCGCGGCGCAGCGGCTGGGCTGGGAGCAGGCCGTGACCGACTGGCGCGAGCTGGTCGCCCGCGACGACATCGACCTGATCGACATCTGCACCCCGGGCGACAGCCACGCCACCATCGCGCTGGCCGCGCTGGCCGCCGGCAAGCACGTGCTGTGCGAGAAGCCGCTGGCCAACAGCGTGGCGGAGGCCCGCGACATGGCCTCGGCCGCGGCCACGGCGCGCGAATCCGGCGTCCGGGCGATGTGCGGTTTCAACTACCGGCGGGTGCCGGCGGTGGCCCTGCTGCGCCGGCTCGTGGAGGACGGCCGGCTGGGCGAGATCCGGCACGTGCGCGCGGCCTACCTCCAGGACTGGATCACCGACCCGCAGTTCCCGCTGGTCTGGCGGCTGCGACGGGAGCTGGCGGGGTCCGGCGCGCTGGGCGACATCGGCGCGCACATCGTCGACCTCACCCAGTACGTCACCGGCCAGCGGATCACCGGAGTCAGCGCGCTGACCGAGACGTTCATCAAGCGCCGCCCGCTGCCGGCCGAATCGTCGGGCCTGTCGGCGTCGGCCGGCCCGGCGCCGTCAGGTCCGCCGGCGACGGAGGCGTCCGCGTCGCCCGCCGCCGAGGAGGCGGGCATCGCCGCCGGCACCGGGCCGGTGACCGTCGACGACGCCGCGCTGTTCCTCGCCCGGCTGGAAGGCGGGGCGGTGGCCACGTACGAGGCCACCCGGTTCGCCACCGGCCGCAAGAACGGGCTGCGCGTAGAGATCAACGGCTCGCTCGGCTCCGCCGCCTTCGACCTCGAACGCCTCAACGAGCTGGAGTTCTACGACGCGACCGCGCCGTCCGCGCGGCAGGGCTTCACCCGGATCCTGGTCACCGAGCCGGAGCACCCGTACCTGTCGGCGTGGTGGCCGCCGGGCCACCTCATCGGGTACGAGCACAGCTTCACCCACCAGATGCGCGACCTGATCGAGGCGGTGGCCGGCGGCACCGACCCCCGGCCGTCCTTCGACGACGCGCTGCAGGTCCAGCTCGTCCTGGACGCCGTCGAGCGCAGCGCGGCGAACGGCTCGGGCTGGACAGCCGTCGGGCACGCCTAAGTCAGTACCCATGGAGGAGACGCGATGACGCGACCGATCACCCTGTTCACCGGCCAGTGGGCCGACCTGCCGTTCGAGCAGGTGTGCCGGCTGGCGTCGGAATGGGGGTACGACGGCCTGGAGATCGCCTGTTGGGGCGATCATTTCGAGGTCGACCGCGCGCTGGCCGAAGACGGGTACGTCGAGGGCAAGCGGGCCATGCTGGCCAAGTACAACCTCAACGTGTGGGCCATCTCCAACCACCTGGTCGGGCAGGCCGTCTGCGACCACCCGATCGACCAGCGCCACCAGGGCATCCTGCCGTCCCGGATCTGGGGCGACGGGGAGCCCGAGGGGGTGCGCCGGCGGGCGGCCGAGGAGCTGAAGAACACCGCCCGGGCCGCGGCCCGGCTGGGCGTGCGTACCGTCGTCGGGTTCACCGGCTCGTCCATCTGGCACACGGTGGCCATGTTCCCGCCGGTGCCGGCGTCGATGATCGAGGACGGGTACCAGGACTTCGCCGACCGGTGGAACCCGATCCTCGACGTGTTCGACGAGGTCGGCGTGCGCTTCGCCCACGAGGTACACCCCAGCGAGATCGCGTACGACTACTGGACCACCCGCCGGACGCTGGAGGCCATCGGGCACCGGCCGGCCTTCGGCCTGAACTGGGACCCGTCGCACTTCGTGTGGCAGGAGCTCGACCCGGTCAACTTCATCCTGGAGTTCGCCGACCGGATCTACCACGTGGACTGCAAGGACGCCAAGGTGCGCACGGGTGACGGCCGCCGGGGCCGCCTCGCGTCCCACCTGCCCTGGGCCGACCTGCGCCGGGGCTGGGACTTCATCTCGACCGGCCACGGCGACGTGCCGTGGGAGGACTGCTTCCGGGCGCTGAACTCGATCGGGTACGACGGGCCGCTGTCGATCGAGTGGGAGGACGCGGGCATGGACCGGCTGGCCGGCGCGCCGGAGGCGCTGGAGTTCGTGCGGCGCTTCGCCTTCGACCCGCCCACTGCCGCGTTCGACGCCGCCTTCAGCAGCCAGTCGTAGCCCGACCCACGCCCGGCCCCGGGCCTGGTAGCGCTCACCGCTACCGGGCCCGGGGCCGTCGCGCATCCGCGTCAGGCCGCGCGGGCGGCCGTCGGCTTCGCGGCCGGGCCGGCCAACGGTCGGCTTCGCGGGCCGGGCCGCGCGGGTCGCGCGAACGGGTCGGCGGCCGGGCCGGCCGGCTCAGCGGCTGACAGTGGTGAGCAGCGTGGTGATCCGCTCCGGTGCGCCGGGCAGCCCCAGGTGCCAGCCCTGGCCCACGTCGCAGCCCAGTTCGGCCAGGGCCTGCGCCTGCTCCGCCGTCTCCACGCCCTCCGCGGTCACCGTCAGCCCGAGCGTGTGCGCCAGCGACACCATGGTGGACAGGATCGCCTCGCCGGTCGGGTCGGTACCCGGCTGCTTGAGCGAACGCACGAACGCACCATCGATCTTCAACGCGTGTACCGGCAGGGTGCGCAGGTACGCCAGGTTCGCGTACCCGGTGCCGAAGTCGTCGATGGCCAGACGTACCCCGAGATCCGCCAGCTCGTGCAGGGTGCCGATGGTCCCGTCGTCGGTGCCGATGACCGCGCTCTCAGTGATCTCCAACTGGAGCCGCTCGGCCGCCAGCCCGGTCTCGTCCAGCACGCCGCGGATCTCTTCGAGCAGGCCCGGGTGGCGCAGCTGACGGACCGCCAGGTTGACGCTGATGAACGGGGCGTCGGGGCTGAGCCGGTGCCAGTCGGCGGCCTGCGCACAGGCCTGCTGCAACAGCCGCAGGCCCAGCGGGACGATGAGCCCGGTGTCCTCGGCGAGGTCGATGAACCCGTCCGGGGTGATCACCCCGTGCACCGGGTGGCGCCACCGGGCCAGCGCCTCGGCACCCCGGGTCGCACCGTCGACCAGGTCGACCAGCGGCTGGTAGACCAGCGCGAATTCGCCCCGGGTCAGCGCCCCCGGCATCTCCGCGGACAGCGTGTACCGCGCGACGTAGCGCGCGCTGCGGTGCGGGTCGTACAGCACCCACCGGCTCTTGCCGTCCAGCTTGGCCCAGTGCAGGCTCATCCGGGCCGCCCGGGCCACCTCGGTCGGGTCGGTGCCGTCCACCGACTCCTCGACGATGCCGACGCTCGCGGTCACGGTCAGCCGGTGCCCGTCGAGCTGGATCGGGTCGCTCAACGCCTCGAGGATCGCGTCCGCGATGGCGGCGGCGTCCGCGGTCCCGGTGGTGTTCTCGACGATCAGGCCGAACTCGTCGCCGCCCAGCCGGGCCAGCCGGTACCCGCTGGCCCGCGCCAGCCGGCCGAGCCGGCGCGCGGCGGCGACCAGCAGGTCGTCGCCGGTCTGCTGGCCGAGGGTGTCGTTGACCAGGTCGAAGCGGTCCAGATTGACCGCGCACACGGCCAGCCGGCGGCTCGGCGTCGCGTCGGCGAACAGTCCGGCCAGCCACTCCATGAACAGCACCCGGTTGGGCAGGCCGGTCAGCGGGTCGTGCTGGCTGGCGTAGTGGCGCTGGTCCTCGCTGGCGCGCAGTCGGGCCTCGGCCCGGGACCGGGCGACCAGCGCGGCCCGGCGGATCGCCTCCTGCTCGTCGAGGGTGCGGTCGCGCAGCGCCCGGGTGTACCCGGTGATCAGGGCCGGCACCAGCCGGTCCAGCCCGGCCCGGTACGGCGCCTCGGGCAGGTTGAGGCAGGCCAGTAGCCGGTCGTTGAGGATGGCGACGGTGCGGCCCAGCGCCTCGGGAGCGGCGAAGTTCGCGGCGACGAGGTCGACCCCGGTCTGGTACGCCCGGTCCGGACCACCGGGCGCCCCGTCCAGCACGTCCGCCAGCCGCACGGTGAACCGTTGCAGCAGCGACTCGATCTCCTCGCGGGTCAGCGGCACATAACCGGTGCCCAGGATCGCGCCCGCCCAGGCCCGGGCGAAGGCGCGGGCACCCGGCCAACCGGCGGTGGACAGCTCACCGGTCGCCGTCTCGGCAGTCACCCGTTGTACCCCGCGCCGGCCGGCGCGGTGGCGAGGCCCGGCGGCGCCACCCCACGGGCGGCGGCGGACCGTGCGACGCCGAGCCGTGCGTGGCCGGCGCCGGAGGGCGTCCGGGTGATGTTCTCGATCATGGCAGCCGCCGTCTCGGGGTGGGGATGTCCACCGACACCCTATTGCCTTCGCCGTGTCGAATCGATATTCGGAGGGCGGTTTCGGCACGGCCGGGCGGGCCGGCCGGCGGCGGCCGGTTCGCCCGCGCGGCCTGGGCCCCACGCCGTGATCCACCGGTCGCCCTGCTGCGCGGCCACCCCGCGGGCGGACGATGGGCCCCGCCCGAACGATCGGCGCGAACGCCCGCCCGACCCGCCGAACCGGGCGGGTGGGCGTGGCACCTAACGGCGGCGGGTGCGGCGCGGCGTGGCCGCCTGCGGCCCGTCCTGGACGATGCCGGTCTCCTGGACGGCCTGGCAGGCGTCGGTCATCGGATGCCGGCTGTTGGCGTGGGTGGCCAGGCGCCGCAGCAGGTCCCGGAAGGTGGTCCGGTCCGCCTCGTCGAGGGCCGAGAGCAGGTGATCCTCGGTCAGCCGCAGCCGCTCGTCCAGCTCGGTCAGCCGGGTCCTGCCCGGCTCGGTGACGCAGACGCGGCGCACCCGGCGGTCGGCGGGGTCGGGCTGACGCACGATGAGGCCCGCCCGCTCGAGGTCGTCGAGCAGGTAGGTCATCACGGTGCGGTCGATCCCGAGTTCGTTGGCCAGCGCGAGCTGGGTCCCCAGGGCGGTGGTGGCGGCGGCCGCGAGGACCTGGTATCCGCGCGGTCCACCGGGCAGGTCGGCGACCGCGACGTTGGCCTCCTTGACATACGACCGGAAGACCGCGCCCAGCGCCCAGCCGAGATCACTGTCCAGGGGGCCGCACGGCCCGGCCGGCGCGTCGGCGCTGGCCGAGGGGACCGAGGACGCTGCCATCCGCCCATAGTACCTGGCCAGCCGCTCCAGCACGGAAGAGTTGCGAGGGAGATGTTCTGCGTGGCAGACTTTCTGCTTGCCAGTAGATCTGCAATACCAAGGAGTTCCTGTGAGCCTCTTCCGCCTGGATGCGAGCATTCGCACCGAGGGATCGATCAGCCGCGAGGTCGCGGATACCGTCGAGAAGGCCTGGCGAGCCGAACACCCGCACGCCCAGGTGGTCCGCCGCGACGTGGGTCAGGAGCCACTGCCGGCGACCAGCTGGCGCGACGCGGTCGGCGGCTGGCACACCCCCGCCGAGCAGCGCACGCCGCAGCAGGCCGAGGCGGTGGCGCTGTCCACGACGCTGCTCGACGAACTGCTCGACGCCGACGCGTACCTGTTCGCCGCTCCGCTGTACAACTACGGCGTTCCGCAGTACCTGAAGGCGTGGATCGACCTGATCATCGCTAACCCCGGGGGCACCTCCGCCGAGAGTCCGCTGCTGGCGGGCCGGCCGGGCGTCCTGGTGCTCGTCCGGGGCGGCGGGTACGGCCCGGGCGCCCCGCGGGAGGGGTGGGACCACGCCGGCCCGTACCTGCGGCGCGTCCTCGGCGACCTGTGGGGCCTGGACCTGCACGTCGTGGAGGCCGAACTGACCCTGGCCGGCGCCGTGCCGGCCATGGCGTCGCTGGTCGGGCTGGCCGACGAGTCCCGCCGCAACGCCCACGTCGTCGCCGATTCGCACGGCCGGACCCTCGCCCAGCGCATGCGGGCCGCCGCGGCCTGAGCGCCGTTGTCCCGATGACCGCGGTCCGGGAACCGGGGCCAGGTCCCCGGACCGCGGCGCTCAAGCGGGGAAGCGTGGGGGGTGCGCGCCCGCGCCGCGGCGCGGTCGAGGGGGACATTCCCCGGTGGCCGCGCTCCCCCGCGGTCGCGCTTCCCGGCGGTCCCGGTCCTCAGCCGAGGCGCCCGGCCGTGCGGGCGAGCAGCGGGATGAGGACCGCGGCCGCCGCCAGGTGCATGCACATCAGCGAGACGGTGGCGGTGGTGGTGGCCCCGCCGAGCGGGCCGGCCAGCGACAGCACCAGCACCGCCAGCGCGATGGCGGTCCAGATGCCGCGCGCCCGGCGGCTGAACCTCTCCAGCACGGCGAGCAGCGCCCAGGCGGCGAGCCCGACCAGCAGGCTCACCACCACGACCTCGGCCGGGCCGACGCGGTAGACGTCACCGCCGGAGTCGACCGCGAGCCTGACCCCGGCCAGCGGCCCGGCGACCGCCCAGACGGTCAGCGTCGCGACCGCCGTGGCGGCCACGGCGAGCATCCGGTCGCGGGGGCCCGAACGGGGCCGCGATCCGGCCCGGACAGTCGTGGACACGGGTACCTCCCATAGGAACGGCAAACGGCGTCGACCCGAAAGGTAGGAGTCCGGCCGGCCCGACCGGATCGGTCCGCGGACCGGACTTCGGCTCGATCCGCGGAAGGAGTCGCGGCACCGCGCGAGTACCTCCGACGGACGGCGCCGGCTCGGTCGCGAGGATGAGCCCGCGTCCCGGCTCAGCCTCGGGACCGATGACCACGCCGGTCGCGCCACCTATGCTTCGCAGCGTGCGCCCCAACGCCTCCTGTCGATCCGAGGGTCCGTGGGTCGGCGACATCCTGTTCGCCGCGCTGATCGCGGCGGTGCTGGCCGTCCTGATCCCGATCGTCCCCGGCGGCCCGCACACCGCCGTGGGTACCGCCGCCGCGCTCGCCCTGGCGGTGGTGCAGGGCGGGGCGCTGATCTGGATGCGCCGCCACCCCGAACGCGCCATGGCGGTGGTCATCCTGGCCGGACTCGGGCTGCAGATCCTGGGGCCGCACCTGCCCTGGTTCGGCCTCGCGTCGGCCCCGATGATCACGTTCAGCATGCTGCGGCCACCCCGGGTGACCCTGTGGGCGCTGGGCATCCTGATCGTCCCCACGCCGTGGGTGCTGGCCTCCGGCGGCGGGTGGCGGGACCTGCTGCTGGCCATCGCCGGACCGGCCCTGTCCTGGTCGCTCGGGGAGCTGGCCCGCACCCGGTTCCTGCGCCGCGACGCGGAGCGGCGGCGCATCATCGCCGAGGAGCGCGCCCGCATCGCCCGGGAACTGCACGACGTGGTGGCGCACACGGTGTCGGTCATCGTGGTGCAGGCCGCCGCCGCCGAGGACGTGTTCGACGCCCGGCCGGAGCGGGCCCGGGAGGCGCTCGGCGGGATCCAGGCCGCCGCCCGTACCGCCCTGTCCGAGCTGCGCACCCTGCTTTCGACCATGCGCCCGGAGGAGTCGGACGAACCGAACGCGCCGCAGCCGGGGCTCGCCCAGCTCGACTCCCTCGCCGCCCCGCTGCGCGCCGCCGGGCTGACCGTCGTGCTGCGCACCGAGGGCAGCGCCGGACCCATGCCGCCCGGGGTCGATCTGTCCGCGTACCGCATAGTGCAGGAGTCGCTGACCAACACGCTGCGCCACGCGCACGCGACCAGGGCCGACGTCACCGTCCGGTACGCGCCGCTGGCGCTGCAGTTGGAGATCGCCGACGACGGTACGACGCGGTCGGCCGGCGGCGCGGCCACGTCGGGGACCCGCCACGGGATCGTCGGCATGCGGGAGCGCGCCCGGCTGCTGGGCGGCACGCTGGACGCCGGGCCCGGCCCACGGGGCGGCTTCCTGGTCCGCGCCCACCTGCCGCTGAGCTCGGCCCGATGAACGTACGCGTACTGATCGCCGACGATCAGGAGCTGGTCCGCGCCGGCCTCGCCATGATTATCGACGCCCGCGAGGACCTGTCGGTCGTGGGCGAGGCCGCCGACGGGCTGGAGGCGATCGTGCTCGCCGAACGGCACCGCCCCAACGTGATCCTGATGGACGTGCGCATGCCCCGCCTCGACGGCATCGAGGCGACCCGCCGGCTGGTCGCGGCCGGCAACCCGGCGCGGGTCATCATGCTCACCACGTTCGACCTGGACGAGCCGGTGTTCGCCGCGCTGCGCGCGGGGGCGAGCGGCTTCCTGCTCAAGGACACCCGCCCCGCCGACCTGGCCGAGGCGGTCAGGGTGGTGTCCCGGGGCGAGGCGCTGCTCGCGCCGACGGTGACCCGGCGGCTGCTGGACCGCTTCGCCGACCAACTGCCCGGCGGCCGGCGGCCCAAACGGTTGGACGCGCTGACCAGCCGCGAGGTCGAGGTGCTCACGCTGGTTGCCCGAGCGATGTCCAATGCCGAGATCGCGCAGCGGCTGAGCCTGAGCCAGGCCACCGTGAAGACGCACCTGTCGGCCATCCTCACCAAGCTCGACCTGCGCGACCGGGTCCAGGCCGTCGTGCTGGCCTACGAGGTCGGGCTGGTCCGGCCGGGCTCGGCACCGTAGCGCACACCACGGCTCGGCCCCCCGCGCCGATTGCCGCCACGCCGGGATGGGGTGGGCAGCGCCGCTCGCCGGTGCCTAATGTTCACCCATAGACAGCGTTGTCGATGGGAGGCGCTCGTGACGACGAGCATCGGTGTGGTGAAGGAATCCGAACCTGGTGAGCACCGGGTAGCCGTGGTACCCGCGGTGATACCGCGGCTTCGCGACCTGGGCTGCGAGGTGCTCGTCGAGAACGACGCCGGCACCGGCGCGTTCCTGCCCGACAGCGCGTATACCGAGGTAGGCGCGGTACCGGTCGCCGGGGCGGAACTGTACGAGCGGGCCGACGTGCTGGCGTGTGTCCGGCCGCCGTCCGGCGACCAGGTGCCGCGGATGCGCCGGGGTCAGGTTCTGGTGGGAATGCTGGAGCCGCTGGCCGACCCGGATCTGTTCAGGGCGCTGGCCGAGCGCGGCGTGGAGGCGGTGAGCCTGGACCTGTTGCCCCGCACGCTGAGCCGGGCGCAGTCGATGGACGCGCTGACCTCGCAGGCCAGCATCGCGGGGTACAAGGCGGCGCTGGTGGCCGCCGACGCGTACGGCCGGTACTTCCCGATGCTGATGACCGCCGCCGGCACCGCGAAACCGGCGCAGGTGCTGGTGCTCGGGGTCGGGGTGGCCGGGCTGTCGGCGATCGGCACCGCGCGCCGGCTGGGCGCGCAGGTGACCGGCTACGACATCCGCCCGGAGACGCGCGACGAGGTCCACTCGATGGGCGCCCGGTTCCTGGACCTGGCCGGAGTCAGCGTAGGCAGTGGTGAGGGCGGCTACGCCAGGGCGCTGTCGGAGTCCGAGCGCGACGCCCAGCAGGAGGCGCTGCAGCAGCGCATCGGTGAATTCGACGTGGTGATAACCACCGCGCTGGTACCGGGCCGAAAACCCCCGCTGCTGGTCACCCGCGAGGCGCTCAAGGGAATGCGCCCCGGCTCGGTCGTGGTCGACCTGGCCGCCGGCCCGCGCGGCGGGAACGTGGAGGGGTCCGAGCCCGACCGCAGCGTGCTGATCGCCGACGGGGTACGGCTCATCGGCGCCGGCAACCTGCCCTCGAGCATGGCGCCGGGTGCCTCGGCCGCGTACGCGCGCAACATCGCGGCCCTGCTGGCACACCTCGTCCGCGACGGGGCGCCACGCCTGGACCTCGACGACGAAATCCTCGCCGCCACCGTGGTTACCAGCGGTGGACAGGTGCGCATCGGCGGAGGTGCCCGATGAGCGCCGACCTGATGTTCGACCTGACCGTGTTCGTGCTCAGCCTGCTGGTCGGCTTCGAGGTGATCAGCAAGGTGCCGGCGACCCTGCACACCCCGCTGATGTCGGGCGCCAACTCCATCCACGGCATCGTGCTGGTCGGCGCGATGCTCATCGCCGGCACCGCGCACGGGCCGGCCGGGTACCTGCTGGCGTTCGTCGCGATGGCCTTCGCCACCGCGAACGTGGTGGGCGGGTACGTGGTCACCGACCGGATGCTCGGCATGTTCCGGGCCCGCACCCCGCAGCCCCGCCAGCGAAGCGAGGATCCGGCATGAGCGCCTTCGACACCGCCACCCGCCTGGTATATCTGGCCGCCGCGGCCGGCTTCGTACTCGGGCTGCACCTGATGAACTCCCCCGCCACCGCCCGGCGCGGCAATCAGCTCTCCGCCGCCGCGATGGCCGTCGCCGTGCTCGTCACCGGCGCCGTGCTCATCCACGACGACAGCATCACCGCGGTCGGCGTGGTGGTGTTGCTGGCCGGTGCCGCCTTCGGCGGGGCCGTGGGCCTCTACGCCGCGCGTGGCGTCGCGATGACGGCCATGCCCCAACTGGTCAGCCTGTTCAACGCCGTCGGCGGGGCCGCCGCCGCCCTGCTGGCCGTCAACGACCTGACCGACGGCACCAGCGCGGGTACCTCGGTCGCGGTGACCGCCGCGCTGGACATCCTCATCGGCACCGTCACCTTCACCGGTTCGCTGATCGCCGCCGGCAAGCTGCAGGGCTGGATACCCAGCCAGCCGCTGGTGTTCCCCGGCGCGCGGGCGCTGACCGGCGTGCTGGCCGCCGGGTTCCTGGGCGGGGGCTGCTGGCTGGTCGCCGCGCCCGGCGACCGGGTGGCGCTGGTGCTGCTCGTGCTGTGCGGGCTCGGCTTCGGGGTCACCATGGTGCTGCCCATCGGCGGAGCCGACATGCCCGTGGTCATCTCGCTGCTCAACGCCTTCACCGGTACCGCCGTGGCGATGGCCGGGTTCGTGCTGGCCAACCCGGTACTCATCATCGCCGGTGCCCTGGTCGGCGCGTCCGGCACCATCCTGACCAAGCTGATGGCCGACGCGATGAACCGGTCCATCCCCAGCATCATCGTCGGCGGCTTCGGCACCGGTGACGCCCCGTCGGTCGGTACCAGCCGGGACGCCCACGTCCGCGAGGTGTCCGCCGACGACGTCGCCATCCAGCTCGCGTACGCCAGCAAGGTGATGTTCGTGCCCGGGTACGGCCTGGCCGCCGCGCAGGCACAGCACCAGCTCGCCGAGCTCGGGCAGTTGCTGGAGGCGCGCGGCATCGAGGTCAGCTACGCCATCCACCCGGTGGCCGGGCGCATGCCCGGGCACATGAACGTCCTGCTCGCCGAGGCCAACGTGCCCTACCCGCAGCTACAGGAGATGGACGAGGCCAATCCCGAGTTCGCCCGGACCGACGTCGCCCTGGTCGTGGGCGCCAACGACGTCACCAACCCGGTCGCCCGCCGGCCCGGCAACCCCATCTCCGGCATGCCCATCCTGGACGTCGATCAGGCCCGGGCGGTGGTGGTCATCAAGCGCTCGATGGGCCACGGGTACGCCGGCATCGACAACGAGCTGTACGCCGACCCGCGGACCGGCATGCTGTTCGCCGACGCCCGCAGGGGCATCACCGAGCTCACCGCGGCGGTGAAGACCCTGGTCGGCTGAGGGCCCGGCACCGCGGGCCCCCCGGAGACGGCGTGGGGGCGGCCGGTCGCCCGGCCGCCCCCACGCAACGGTGGTGCGCTACGGTGCCACGTCCCAGTACGGGCCGATGTGGTAGGTCGCCAGCACCATGTCGGTGGCCTGCTTCTCCCACTGCGCGTACCGGTCGCCGAACGCGGAGACCTGCACGTCCTGCGCCGCCACGGTCAGCGGAAGGTTCTGCCAGCCCGGCACCCGGGTCAGCGCGTCGTAGAACGCGGAGGCGGCGTAGTGCGGGTCGGTCAGCTCGGCCGGCGTGCCCCACCCGGACGACGGACGCTGCTGGAACAGGCCCAGCGAGTCGTGGTCGTTGCCCGCGCCGAGGTTGCCGTAGTTGTGCAGCTTGGTTTCCTGCAGCGAGGTGGCCACGGCGATCACCCACGCGCGGGGCGGCAGGTTCAGCTGCTGCCCGGTGTCGACGATCGAGCGAGCGTTGTCCATCTGCTCGACCGTCGGGATGAAGGTCGACTGGTCGATGGGCATGCCCTCCGGCATCAGCTGCCCCGGGCTCGGCGCCATGGCGGCGGGGGTGGCCGGCGCTGCCGCGCCCGGCTTGGCCTGCTGCTGAGGCTGGGCCTGCGACTGAGGCTGGGCCTGGGGTTGGGGCTGGCTCGCCGACTTGGCCTGCGGCGCGAGCCCCGGAACGGCCGACACCACGGGCGCCTTCGCCGGCTGTGCGGCCTCGGCGCTCACCGCGTGGAACGCGGCCGGCCAGGCCAACTGCGCGACCAGCAGCAGGCCGAGGACGGCCCGCCGGGAGATGCCGGGCATCCACTGCTGGAGGCGGTCGACGCGGGCCAGCAGCCACCGCCCGTACGGGGCGAGTCGGGCCAGAATCGGACGGCTGCGCTCGGCGAGCCAGCGGCGGGGCCGGGCGGTCCGGATCATGATCCAGGCCACACCGGCGAGCAGCCAGCGCCTCGCGCGGTCGCCATACGGACGCGCCCGATGTCCGATGCTCAGAAGCCAGGAGCGGGCGCGGTCAAGGTTGACCAGTGCCCAGTTCGCGACGGCTGACAGCCATCGCCGGGCACGGTCGAAGTTGACCAGCACAATGGTTCCTTTTCTTTTCGGGGGACGGACGCCACGGTACAACCGACCCCCTCTAAAGGGCATTCCAGGATTATTGGCTCAGCACAATCGAGACGAATTAATTGCATGACACAATGAACGATTGACATCTATTTTAGCTGGCCAGACCGCATCGAAGTAGGCTCGCTCGGCGCCTTATCGCGCTCTTCTCGTGACCCGGCTCACGACAGATCAGGGTTTGAAGGATCGGCGGAGACATCGACCGGATAGGCAGGTACGTGGACGTTTCCACCCGGATGATGTCACGCCTCGCCTATCGAATCCCGTGCTCCGCTACGACGCCTCCCGGCCTGCATGGCCGCCAATTCGTTCGGTGCGCCCGCTCATCCCAGACGCCGGATATCGTGCGGTTTCCGATTCGCCGCGAGACGCACCGGGCGAGCCCGATACCGGCGAATGCGCGCATTCGAAAAGCGGCGTTCGTTCGTTCCCGCGCAACCCGACCCAGCGGGAGGCGTACCGGTTCGGCGGGGCCGTTACCGGGCCGCGCCATCCGGGACAGTTTCCCGCCGGTTGACAGATCGACAATCAGTGTTGACCATTGCCCCCGATGTCACCGGCCACCCCGGCGGGAGCCGACCGCTCCCCAACGGCATGAAGGGCGATGATCGATGTACTACTCGGCCGCGCGGATCGCCACCACCCGCCCCGACCGCTACGTCAAACAGCTGGTCTCCCACCTGAGCCATGGGGCGCCCGCCGACCTGGACGACGAGGGACGCGGCAGCGTCACGCTGAGCCTGGGCGCGTGCTCGCTCGTGCCGTCGGCCGACCGGATCGACCTGGTCGCCAGGGCCAGCAACGCCGAGGACCTGACCGGGGTGCAGGACGTCATCGCCCGCCACCTGCTGCGCTTCGCCACGCAGGACGAGCTCGCGGTCGACTGGGCTCCCCTGGTGCGCCCCGCGACGCTCGCGGACGACGCCGCACTGCTCGATCTCGACGCCACGTCGTGGACCGCCGGGTCGGGCTTTCCGTCATTCCACACCGAGCAGCGGGAGTCGTTCTTCCGCGACAGCAAGGTGCCGGAGCACCACCTGGTCGCGCAGCTCGGCGGGGAGCTGGTCGGCCGGGTCTGCACACGACCCAAGTACGAACTGGTCGAGGGCGACGGCGTCTACGCGATCATCGGGCTGGTGGTGGCACCGGACGCGCGCCGGATGGGCGTCGCGTCGGCGCTGCTGGCCGCGGCCGAACGGACGGCCGTCGACAAGGGCGCCCGGAAGCTGAGCCTGAGCGTCCTGGGCAGTAACCCGACCGCGATCCGGCTCTACGAGCGCCACGGGTACGCCATCGAGAACCGCGGTGTCGACGAGTTCCTGATCGACGGTCGGTACGTCGATGACGTCGGTATGGCCAAGCCACTGCCCCGCTAGTTCGGCGGCGGTCCGCCACCCGGCCCGGCGACGGCCACGGACGGCACGGCCGGGCCCGGCCCGCCGTCGTGCGCCTGGGCCGGGATCGCCGGCGCCGCCGGGCCCACCACCCGTACCGAGCCCGGCAGCCCGTCGACGATGATCCGGCCGGTGCCGTCCAGCGTGGCGCCCACCGCCGCCCCGGCCACCCGCAGCCCCCGCGCCGCGATGGCGCCCAGGGGCGCACCGGGCATCGGCCGCAGGCGCAACTCCCCGGCCGGTACGTCGGGCTCCAGGCCCAGCGCCGCCGCCAGGATCGCCACCCCGGCGGCGGCCGACCACGCCTGCGGGTGACACGCCATCGGGTACGGCACCGGGCGGCCCGGCGTCTCGCGGTCGTCGCCGCCGTACAGTTCGGGCAGCCGGTACCCGAAGGACTCGGCCGCGGCCAGGACGCCGTCGGCCAGCCGGGCGGCCTCCGCACCGAACCCGGCCCGGGCCAGCCCGGCCACGGCGATCGCCGTGTCGTGCGGCCACACCGAGCCGCAGTGGTAGGACAGTGGGCTGAATCCGGCGTCTTCGGTGGACATGGTGCGCAGGCCGTAGCCGCCGGACAGGGCGGGCCCGGCCAGCGCCCGCGCCACGTGCCCGGACTCCGCCTCGTCGAGCAGGCCGGTGCCCAGCAGGTGACCGATGTTGCTGGTCAGCGAGTCCACCGGGCGGCCGTCGCGATCCAGAGCCAGGGCCGGGTACGGCCCGAGCGGCCCGTCCACCCAGAATCTCGCCCGGAACCGCCGCGCCAGGTCGGCCGCGTACTCCCGCCAGTGCCGCGCCCCGGGCTGATCGAAGGCGGACAGCAGCGCCGCACCGTGCAGCGCGGCCTGGTACGCGTAGCCCTGCACCTCGCACAGCGCGATCGGGCCCCGCGCGATCGTGCCGTCGCGGAAGCGCACCGAGTCCCCGGAGTCCTTCCAGCCCTGGTTGGCCAGCCCTCTCCCATCGCGATCGAGGTAGCTGACGAAGCCGTCGCCGTCCAGGTCGGCGTACCGGTCCAGCCAGCCCAGCGCCGCGCGCAGCTGGGGCAGCAGCGCGGCCACCTCCGGCTCGGGCAACCCCCACCGCCACGCGTCGTGCAGCAGGGCAATCCACAGCAGCGTGGCGTCGACCGTGCCGTAGTACGCGGCCGGTGCGTCGCCCGCCCGCACGGCGAACACGCCGCTGTACCGCAGCTCATGCATGATCTTGCCGGGCTCCTCGCCGGACACCGGGTCGACCCGCGCGCCCTGCCGGCGGGCCAGCGCGCGCAGCGTGCCGGCGGCCAGCCCGGTGCCGGTCGGCAGCAGCATCCGGGCGGCCCAGATGCTGTCCCGGCCGAACAGCGTCAGATACCACGGGACGCCGGCGCCGAGGAAGGTGTCGCCGGGGCCGGACGGCTCGGCCAGGCGCAGCGCCGCCAGGTCCGCCATCGACCGGTGCAGCAGCCGGACCAGCCGGCGGTCGTCGGCGACCACCTCGGGGGTGGACCACTCGACCGGCCCGTCGGCCGCGGTGACCACGGCGGCCATCGTGGCCACCCGGACCCGCCAGCGCAGGGTCACGGTCCGGCCCGGCGGCAGGTCGACCGGCCAGCTCAGCCGGGCCCGCGCCGACCCGTCCCCCACCGCGGAACCGGCTGCGGGGTCAATACCGGGGTCCATACCGGGGTCAATCGCGGGATCAATACCGGGGTCGATGGCGGAATCAGCGGCGGGAGAGATCTCGGCGCCCTCGGCGGTGACGCGCACCGAGGTGCCGGGTGTCGACCAGACCAGGTCGGCGCCGGCCCGCCGGGCCGGCAGCGACACTCCGGTGCCGCCCCGGCGAACCGACCTCATCGCGGCCAGGTCGCAGCCTAGGTCGACGGTGACGGTGACGCGCACGGGAGCGGACGCGGTCGAGGCCAGCCGGATCTCCTCGGACAGCCCATCCGGTGCCATCCGGCGCAGCCGGTCCACCCGCACGGTCGGGTCCGGCCCGGTGTCGCCCAACCCGCGGACCAGCGCCACGAACCACGCCGAGTGCGGGCCGTCCAGCGTGTGCAGAACCGACTCCGGCTCGATGCCGTCGATCCGCAGCACCGCCTCGGACAGCGCGCGGCAGTCGGCGTAGAAGACGCCCTGCACGCCGCGCGCGCGGATCTGGCCATCCTGGCCGGACAGCGCGCTGACCGGAGCGCGCACGGTCACCGTGAGGTCGTGCAGCATCGGCTGCAGGGGCCGCCGGTGCGGGGTGATGGTCACCCGACGCCTCCCCTCGGGGCGAGAGGCCCGCCGCGCGGGATGCTCCGTGTCATCCGCCCCTTATGAACGATTTTATCGTCTTTAATCATCCCCAATCCGAGCGGATCATTCAAGACCTCGGAGAGGGGCAACCTGCCCGGCGGACGTGACCGCCGCCACGCCGCCACCGCCGCCGCCGCCACGCCGCCACCGCCGTCGAGCCGACCGCCGTCGAGCCCACCGGCACAGTGTCGCCGGCACAGTGGCCGGACCGCGGCACGGGTGGTTACCGGAGGCCCGCGCGGGAGCAAGCGAAGGGTGGGTTCAGGGTTTTTCGGCGCCGAAGGCCACCCGTGCGGCGTCGCGCGGTACCCGCTGGCCGGGCGGCGCCGGGACCACCCGGCGCCGGGCCGGCCCCGGTACGCCGGGCGCCTCGCCCGTGGCCTCGAGCAGGACGAGATCGTGCGGCAGCTGCCAGAGCGTGCCGGACTCGTCGGTCGCGATCCGCTGAGCCGGCACCCGGCCGAGCAGCCAGTCATAGCCCATCCGCTCCGCTATGGCCCGCCGCACGTCCGGCTCCGATTCCCGCTCCCAGTCCCGGCCGGTCACCTCGCCGCCGATGACCTGCGGGCGCACCGGCACGCCGTGCCACGCGTACCCGGCGAAGCCGTCCCGGTAGGCCAGCGCCGGCCCCTGCGCGCTGTGCAGCCGCAGGCCGGACTCCGTCTGCTCGACCGCCAGCCGGAAGGGCCGCTCCGCCACCACGCACGCCGCCGGGTGAGGCCACCAGCGGCCGGCCGCCCGCACCGCGTCGGCCACCAGGTTCAGCCGCAGCAGGGCGTTGGGGTGGTAATCGACCGCACCGATCCGGTGGTACAGGTCGTACCGCGCGACCCAGCCGAGCTCGCCCAGGCCGCCCCGCTGGGCGGTCGCCGACGCGCGCAGCGACCGCGCGAGCGAGGACCGCACCGCGTCGCCCTCCCAGCCGGCCGGGTCGCCGAGCTTGGTCAGCAGCGCGTCCCGCAGCAGTTGACGCTGCGCGCGCAGCACGTTCTCCAGGTCGATCGGTGCCCAGGAGCGCTCGATCGTCCGGCGCAGCGACGGGTGCAGCTGCCGGTCGACCGCGCGGCGCAGCGCGTCGCCCAGCGACGCGTCACGCAGCCGCTGGCGCCGCACCGGCTCGGGCATGCGCCGCACGTTGCGGAACAGGGTCGCCCACTCCCACCAGGGCGGGTAGCCGCTGAGCAGGTCGAGGCCGAACAGCCCGGTCGCCGCCTCGGCGAACGAACGGTACGGGTCGCGCAGCAGATCGCGCGGCCGGCCGGTCCGGGGCAGCAGGTCCGCGATGGACTCGGCCAGCGACGCCGACACGGAGTCGCGCAGCCGGCCGCCCAGGGCGTCCCACAGCGGGTCGGACAGCGCCTCGCGCAGCGTGGCGGTCAGCGGCGTGCCCTCCTCGGTGGTGACTCCCGACAGCAGCCACAGGGCAAGGCTGCCGCTGGCCGGCGAGTCCACCCAGACGAACCGGGGCGGTCCGAGCCCCCGCAGCTCGTACAGGCGGGCGATGGCATACTCGGCGGCGGCACGATCGGCGGGCCTCGTCGCGAGCGCGTGCGTCAGCCACTCGGCACGCACCTGATCGACGAGGTGCCACTGCTCCCCCGTCAGGCTGCGTACCTGAGGATTCGCCATCTGAAATGCTCGCTTCCGCCACATAAAGGGCTATTGACAGAATACGAAAGGCGCTGCGTCGTCCCAAGTGTTGGCGAAACCAAATATGTGAAATATTCTGGCGGCGATTATGCCCTGATCACCTCAGTCGATCGGCCGCGGGGCCCGGGCGTTGGTAGGACACGTGGCTGTCCTGACGAGTGAAGTCTACGTAATGGCCGGTGGCGCCGCTCGGCGATGATGCGGCCGCGATCTGCGAGGACCCGGCGAGCGACCCCATTCGAGCGCGCGAACGCTCCGCCGCGCGGCATAGCTGTCCGAGATCGGTCTGCGGACCGCCGATCGGGATGGCCATTCGCGGCGAATGCGTCGCGCGTGGGGAGGCGGGCCGGATATCGCACCCGGGCCCAGCCTCCCCGACGAATCAGGCCCCGACGGATCCGGACGGGGTGCGGGCCGTCGAATCGGCCCCAGCCGCCGGATCGGCCTCGGTCGGGGCGGCCATGGCATCCGGCGCACCCTCGGGCGTCGAGGCCGGACGGGGCACCGACGCCGGGCTGGGCGTCGAGGCCGGGCCGGGTACCGAGGCCGGACGGGCCGGCACGCCACGGCTCGGTCCCGCGGCGGACGCCTCGGTGGCGCGGGCGCCACGGGCCCGGTGGCAGTCGGCGCACAGCGCCGTCTGCGGCAGGGTGCGCAGCCGCTGCATGCCGATCGGTGCCCCGCACTGCAGGCAGGAGCCGTACTGACCGTTCATGATGCGGTACAGGGCGGTCTCGATGTCGGTCAGTGCCCGCCGCGCGCCGGCCAGGAGGGCGGCCGTGACCTGGCTCTGTGCGTTGTCGGTGGCGGAATCGACGCCGGGGACGCCGTCCAGGGACCCGGCGTGCGCGCCGCCGACGCCCATGAGCGCGGCGATCTGCTCGATGCGGAACTGCCGCTGCTCCTCGAGCCGCGCGCGCAGCGTCGGCAGGCTGAGCAGGAGTTCCGGGCGTGGTGGTTCGGGGGTGGGCAAATGTGTGCCAGACATGCTGGTCTCCAGGAACGGAGGGCTGGTACGGGAATGCGGCCGGAACGGACGTGTCCGGCGGTGGAGCGGTCGGGAACCGACCGGTCAGGCGATGGAGAGGTTGGCGGCGGCGAGTTGCCGGCGCGAGAGGCGTGACCGCGCGGAAAGGACCGGCGGCGCGCGCACGCCGTGCAGCTGTGCTCGGTGCCGTGCCGTGACCCGCCAGCCCACCGCGCCGAGGCCAAACAGGGCCTGCAGGACGATGGCCGTGGCACGCAGGGCGGCGCCGCCGGCCGCGCCCTGGGAAGCGGAGGTGACCCCCACCCTGATGTGCCCCGGCCGGGCGGTGACGCGTTGGGCGAAGTGCTGCACGCTCTGCTGCGTGACGGCGACCCCGGCGTGGTCGCCCCGGGAGATCGGATCGTCATTCGTGGCGGCGAGGACGCCAAGCCACACCAGCGCACAGGCCAACGCGGCGGCGAGAACGAGCGTCGCCGGGTGCCGTCGGTGCGCGTGGCCGGACATCCTCGGCCCAGGGTACATGGCCCGGTCACGCCGCCCGCGCAGGTCAGGCCGCCCGTACCGGACGGTCACACCGCCGGCGCGGCGCCGGGCGTTCTCGGCGGGTACACCGCCGGCCGTGGGGGTCATCGGGTGAGCAGCCGGGCTCGGCGCGGGATGTCGCCGAACTTACCGGCGTGAAAGTCGGCGAACGCCTGCTGGATCTGCGCCTTGCTGTTCATCACGAACGGGCCGCCCGCGACCACCGGTTCGTTCAACGGCCGGCCCGCGAACAGCATCACCCTGGTCCGCTCGTCGGCCTCCGGCGTGGACAACGGCAGCGCGGTCGCGTTCTCCTCCTCGCCGACAGGGTCTGACCAGGCGATCTGGCCCGACTCCACCGAGCGGCCGGCGATGGTCACACGGCCGTCCAGCACGTAACAGAACGCCCGGTGGTCGGCCGGCAGCAGTTGAAGGTGTTCGGTGGCCGGATCGAGGGTGAGCAGCAGGCCAAGGATCGGCCAATGGTTGGCGGCCGGACCGGTGACGCCGCCGGAGCTACCCGACACCACCGCGACGCTCACGCCATCGCCCGCGTACTCCGCGTGAGCGCGGGCCCGCAGATCCTGGTACCGGGTCGCCACGAGCTTGCGGTCGGCGGGCAGGTTGACCCACAGCTGCAGCGTGTGCGCGTACTCGTCGCGAAAGGCCAGCTCACGGTGGATGATCCCGCTGCCGGCGGTCATCCACTGCACGTCGCCGGGCTCCAACGCGCCCGCGTTACCGAGGCTGTCCCCGTGCTCCAGTACGCCGTCGAGCACCAGGGTCACGGTCTCCACACCCCGGTGCGGGTGCCAACTGAATCCGGCGGAGGAGAACCAGTCCTCGCTGAGCACCAGGAACGGGTCGGTGAGCCCGACGTTGTCCGGTGCGATGATGACGGCCTTCGCGTCCACCTGCGTGTCCGGTCCGAAGACCGTCTTGGTGTGTACCCGATCCACCCGGCGCAGCGGCACGGGCTGCGAGTCACTCATCGAGCCCTACCTTCCCTGACAGGCTTCGCTCACTCATCGGCGTCTCGCCTCGCTCATCGGCGCGAAGGGTCGCGACCAGGTGCCCCGTGAATCGCTCGCCGCGCTCACTCATCGCTGGCCTCCCTGCTCGCGCCGTGGTTCACGGCGGCACGTCCACTATGCCGGACATCGAGGGCGCGTGTGGCCCGTACTTCCGGTCCGGACCGCGCATCGCCGCGGCGGTACGGTGGCACATGACTTCTCGCTTTGACGGACGCGTGGCGCTGGTGACCGGCGCCAGCCGTGGCATCGGCCTGGCCATCGCGCAGCGCATCGTGGCGGAGGGCGGCCGGGTCTGCCTGACCGGCCGGAAACAGGACGGGCTGCGTGAGGCGGTCGACTCCCTCGGCGGCGCGCCGCACGCGATCGGCGTGGCCGGGAAGGCCGACGACGAAGCGCACCAATTGTCCACTGTGGAACGGGTGATCGGCGAGTACGGCCGGCTCGACGTCCTGGTCAACAATGCCGGCATCAACCCCGCGTACGGGCCGCTGCTCGACCTCGACCTGGGCGCCGCGCGCAAGACGGTTGAGGTTAACGTGATCGCCGCGCTGGGCTGGTTGCGCGCGACCCATCGGGCGTGGTTGGGCGCGCACGGCGGCGCGGTGGTCAACGTCGCCTCGGTGGCCGGGCTGCGGCCGGCCACCGGCATCGGCTTATACGGCGTGAGCAAGGCGGCACTGATCCAGCTCACCGCGCAGCTCGCCGTCGAGCTGGGACCGTCGGTCCGGGTCAACGCGGTGGCGCCCGCGGTGGTGAAGACCAGGTTCGCCACGGCGCTGTACGACGGGCGCGAGGAGCAGGTCGCGCAGGCGTACCCGCTGCGCCGCCTGGGCGTACCGCCCGACGTCGCGTCCGCGGTCGCGTTCCTGGCCTCCGATGACGCGGCCTGGATCACCGGCCAGACCCTCGCCGTCGACGGTGGCGTCACGCTCGGCGGCGGGGTGTAGATCCCCCCTACGTGAGGACGATGAATCCCCTACGTGAGGAACAATGAGTACGTGAGAAGTCACATAGTGTGTTCATCCATCGGTATCCGGCTATCCTGATGGTCCGGGGGGCCGGCCTATCGGTGGTGACACATGTATGGGACAGACTTCCTACCGATCCTTTCCAACACGAAGCCCGAGCCGATTCCTCGGCGGCACATGATCTACGGCTGGGTGGTGCGCATCGACGACGCGTACGGGCGGGACGTGCGGGTCAGCGCGCACTTCGCCGCCGGCGTGGTCGGCGCGACGGCGGTGGCCAGGGCGGCGAGCCGGATGCTCGGGGCCCTGGTCAGGACGCCGGCCGCGCAGGGCCCGGCGCGTAAGTTCAAGGACCTGCGCAAGGGGCCCGAATTCCAGGTGACCCAGGTGTGGCTGACCGACATCGACGGCACCATCACCCCGGTCGAGGTCCACGGGCACCTGTCCCAGGGCGCCCTGGTGCTGCGGGACCGGGTCCGGATCTCGGTGCGCCGCCAGCGCGATCCGTACCAGCCGCCCCGGGTGGTGGCCATCGAGAACCTGTCGACCGGCCGCACCCTCAAGCCGCGCGGCGCCAACATCTGGAGCCACCTGGGCCCGGCGCTGATCCTGCAGGCGCTGGTCGGCGTCGGCGTGCTGGGGACGCTGCTGGCCATCCTGCTGAACGCGCGCACCTGACCGGCCGGGCGCCGCGGCGTCAGGCCGGGGGCATCGATCCGGCCGGCGGCGCCGCGGCCTCGACCGGCGGCGGAAAGTCCTCGTCCCGGTACTCGCCGTCCGGGCGCGCCTGCGGGTCGAGGTGCTTGACCGCCTCGCCGGCCCGCAGCTCCACCCGCCGGATCTTCCCCGAGATGGTCTTCGGCAGGTCCGCGAACTCCAGCCGACGGATCCGCTTGAACGGCGCCAGGTTGGCACGGCAGTGCGCGAAGATCGCGGCTGCGGTCTCCTCCGACGGCTGCCATCCGGCGGCCAGCACCAGGTACGCCTTGGGCACCGCCAGCCGCAGCGGGTCGGGCGAGGGCACCACCGCGGCCTCGGCCACCGCCTCGTGCTCGATCAGCACGCTCTCCAGCTCGAACGGCGAGATGCGGTAGTCCGACGCCTTGAACACGTCGTCCGCGCGCCCCACGTACGTCAGGTACCCCTCGTCGTCGCGGGAAGCCATGTCGCCGGTGTGGTAGAAGCCGCCGGCCATCGCCTCCGCGGTCCGTTCCGGGTCACCGTGGTAGCCGACCATCAGCCCGAGCGGGCGGTCGGTGAGGTCGAGGCAGATCTCGCCCTCCTCGGCCACCTCCCCGGTGAGCGGATCGACCAGCTCCACCCGGTACCCCGGGGTGGCCCGGCCCATCGACCCCGGCTTGACCGGCTGCCCGGGTGTGTTCGCCACCTGCACGGTGGTCTCGGTCTGCCCGAAGCCGTCCCGGATGGTCACCCCCCACGCCTTGCGGACCTGGTCGATGACCTCGGGGTTGAGCGGCTCACCGGCGCCGACCGCCTTCTCCGGCGGGGTGCGCAGCGAGGCCAGGTCGGCCTGGATGAGCATCCGCCACACGGTCGGCGGGGCGCAGAAGCTGGTGACCCCGCAGCGCTCCATCTCCCGCAGCAGCCGGGACGCGTCGAAGCGCGCGTAGTTGTAGATGAACACGCACGCCTCGGCGTTCCACGGCGCGAAGACGTTGCTCCAGGCGTGCTTCGCCCAGCCGGGCGAGGAGATGTTGAGGTGCGTGTCGCCGGGGCGCAGGCCGATCCAGTACATGGTGGACAAATGCCCGACCGGGTACGACGCGTGGGTGTGCTCGACCAGCTTGGGCAGGGCGGTGGTGCCGGAGGTGAAGTAGAGCAGAAGCGTGTCGTCGGCCCGGGTGACGCCGTCCGGCACGAAGTCGGTGGGCGCCTCGTATGCCCGCGCGTACTCCTGCCAGCCCGGCACCGGCGGGCCGACCGCGATCCGGGTGTAGTCCCCCGGTACGCCGTCGAACTTGGGCGCGTCCACCGAGCCGACCACCACGTGGCGCGCGCCGCCGCGCCGCACCCGGTCGCGCAGGTCGACCGGGCCCAGCAGCGGGGTGGCCGGGATCAGCACCGCGCCGAGCTTCATCGTGGCGAGGATCGTCTCCCACAGTTCCACCTGGTTGCCCAGCATCAGCACCAGCCGGTCGCCGCGGCGCACGCCCAGGTCGCGCAGCCAGTTGGCGAGCTGGTTGGAGCGGCGCGACAGCTGCGCGAAGGACAACTTCGTCTCGGCACCGTCCTGCTCGACGATCCACAGGGCCGGCCGGTCGTTGCCCTCGGCCACCACGTCGAACCAGTCCAGCGCCCAGTTGAACTCGGCCAGCCGAGGCCACTCGAACTCGCGGTACGCCGTGTCGTAGTCCTCCGCGTGGGCCAGCAGGAAGTCGCGTGCCGCGCGAAAGGACTCGGTGCCAACGGTCGCCGCCATGCCGCCTCCCCGTGCCGACGATGTCGCCGTTGACAATAGAACCCCGGTCCGATCGCGGGCTAGCGACGGGCGGCGTTCACTTCACCGCCCCGTCGTCGCCCGGCCGGGTCGAGAAGCGCACCCGGTCGAAGTCCGCGTACCCGCCGTCGGCCCCGAGATCCTGCACCCACAGGCCGACGAAGGCGCCGGTGAAGCCCCACGCCTCCGGCTCGCCGCGCACGACTCGGGCGGCGTGCTCGTCCGACAGGATGGTCGCGTCGAGCTCGACCGGCAGGTCGTGCCAGCCAGCGCCCCGGTCGTAGCCGAAGCGCACCACCGGGCCGTCGAACTCCACGCGCAACGCGACCGGGCCGGCGCCGGCCAACTCGACCCGTGCCGACGGGTGGCCGGTGCGCCGCCCGGAGTCGCAGCTGAGCACCTCCAGCACCCGGCGGCCGTCGTCATCGAGGGTCACGTACGCGTAGTGCCAGTTGCGCGTGTTGTAGTACGCCGTGACGCCGGCGAGCTGCCGAAACCCGGCCGGTTCGAACTCCATCACGGTCTCCAGCGCACAGCGCGGCGCGGTGACCCGCCGGCCGACCAGGCTCGGCCGGGTGCGGCCCACCGGCGACTGTCCCCCGTGGATCCTCAGGTGTCCCGGACGGGCCGCGAGCGTCAGCCAGTCCGCCGAGGCGGGCCGGCGCAGCGTGCTCCACTGCGGGCCGAGCTGGGGCGAGTCGAAGTCGTCGACCTCCGGCTCCGCCGGCCAGGGGTGCGCCGGCAGGTCCGGCCCGGCCACCCGCACCGCCGGCACCGCGCCGGCCACCCGGGGCCAGCCGTCCTCGGTCCAGTCGACCCGCTGGATGGCGGTCTCCCGGCCCAGGACGCAGTCCCCCAGCGGCTCGTACGGCCGGGCGGTCAGGTGCGCCAGATACCACTCCCCGGCCGGGGTCCGCACGAGCGAGCCGTGGCCCGCCTTCTGTAGCGACAGGTCGGGGCGGCCCCGGGAGGTGAGCAGCGGACCGGCCGGGTCCACCTGGTACGGCCCGGTCAGCGAACTCGACCGGGCGACGGTCACCTGATGCTCCCAGCTGGTGCCGCCCTCCGCGGTCACCAGGTAATACCAGCCGTTCCCGCGGTACAGCCGTGGGCCCTCGGTCATCCCCGCCGACGTGCCCTCGAACAGCCGGTGCACCGGGCCGACCAGGCGCATGCCGGCCCGGTCGAACCGCCGGGCCTCGATGCCGGCGAACCGCTCACGGCCCGGACGCCAGTCCGCGCTCATCGACAGCATCCAGGTGCTGCCGTCCTCGTCGTGGAAGAAGGACGGGTCGAAGCCGTGGCCGTGCAGCGGGACCGGATCCGACCACGGCCCCGCGATGTCCGGTGCGGTGACCACGTAGTTGCGCGGATCCCAGTAGCCGCTCTCGAAGCTGGCCGTGTCCGTGAAGACCAGATAGAAGCGGCCGTCCACATAGGACAGGTCGGGCGCCCAGATCCCGCAGGAGTCGCCCGCCCCGGACAGGTCGAGCAGCCGCCGCTCGGTCAGGATGCCGCCGAGGGTGCGCCAGTGCACCAGGTCCCGCGAGTGGTGCACGCGCACCCCCGGGTACCACTCGAAGGTCGAGGTGGCCAGGTAGTAGTCGTCGGCGACCCGCAGGATCGACGGATCCGGGTCGAAGCCGGGCAGCACCGGATTGTGGATGAGGGAAACGGACGCGGTGACATCGGTGGTCATGTCATCCCTTCGGACGCCGGCCTTTTCGACGACGATTCCGATAAGTTTCGGTTGCCGGACCCTAAGTCACTCGGCGATTCTCCGTCAATAGTCATGAAAATTCGGGGTTCCAAATCCCGAAACTTTCGAGGTAAACTCCCCTCTATGTCACAGAGCCGGACCACCATGTCCGAGATCGCGGCCGCCGCCGGCGTCTCCGTTCCGACAGTGTCCAAGGTGGTCAATGGCCGGCCCGACGTGGCCACCGGCACCCGGGAGCGGGTGGAGCAGCTGCTGCGCCAGCGCGGATACCAGCCGCGCCGCGCCCGGCCCGACCACCGGGTCGGTCTCATCGACCTGGTCTTCGTCGACCTGGGCAGCCCGTGGGCGATGGAGATCCTGGCCGGCGTGGAGGAGGTCACCCACCGGGCCGGCACCGGGGTGGTGGTCTCGGCGGTGCACGGCCGCCACCGCACCCGTCCGGACCGCCGCTGGCTGGAGAACCTGGCCGCCCGGCGCTCCGACGGCGTGCTGCTCATCCTGTCCCAGCTCTCCGCCGGCCAGCAGGCCCAGCTCGACGATCTGGGCATCCCGGTGGTGATCGTGGACCCGGCCGGTCAGCCCGCCCCGAAGGTGCCCTCCGTCGGCGCTACCAACTGGGCCGGCGGGCTGACCGCCACGCAGCACCTGATCGGCCTCGGCCACGAGCGGATAGCGGTCATCGGTGGACCGCCCGACGTGCTGTGCAGCCGGGCGCGGATGGACGGCTACCGGGCCGCGATCAGCGGCGCCGGGCTCAAGGTGCGGCCGGGATACGTGCGCTCCGGCGACTTCCTCAGCCCGACGGGTTACCGGGAGACCATGGCGCTGCTGGACCTGCCGGTGCCGCCGACCGCGGTCTTCGTCTGCGCCGACCAGATGGCCCTGGGTGCCTACGAGGCGCTGTACGAACGGGGCCTGCGGGTGCCCGACGACATGAGCGTGGTCGGCTTCGACGACCTGGACGAGGCGCGGTGGGCCATCCCGCCGCTGACCACGATCCGGCAGCCGCTGACCGAGATGGCCGGCATGGGCGCGCGCATGCTGCTCAGCCTTATCAACGGCGAGGAGCTGGAAACGCCCCGGGTGGAGCTGGCCACCCCGCTGGTGGTCCGCGCCAGCACGGCGGCGCCGGGCGCGCGCCACTGAACCGGCCGGCGGGCAAGACCCGACCGGCCGTGGGGTTCAGCGTCGGCGGTGGCGGTGGATCTCCCGTACGCCGATCGTGGTGGCCAGCAGCGCGGCGCCCGAGGGGCCCGCGACCCACATCGGCCACGGGTAGACCGCCTGCCCGGTGCCGACCATGACCAGCAACCACACCACCACGTTGATGAGGACCGCGCCGCCCCAGATCGTCCAGAGCACCATGAGCGCGGTCGGCATCCGCCATTCCTGGTTCGCCGGTGTGGGCGCGGCCGCCGGCTGTGACGTGGGCGTGGCGGCCGGCACCACGGCGGCAGCCCCCGGGGCCACGGGCGGAGGAAGATCGTCGAGCAGCGCGTTGAGCTCCGCGTACGTGCGCGCCGCGTAGGCCACACGCAGCCGGTCGTCGTATTCGGCGAGCCGCAGCCGACCCTGGTCCAGCGCGAGGCGCAGCCGGTCGGCCACCCATTGACGATCCTCGTCCGCCGCTCGCAGCCCGTCCTCGGGCCGGGATCGTTGGTCCCTGCGTTCGTCGCCCTGCGCCGTCATGTCGGCTACCCCCGCCTCTATGCACTGCCGCGCCTGGATGTTACCCATCCCCGCGCCACGCCGTGGTGCGTGCCGCGGATGTTATCCAGAATGGAGCCTCCCGCCGCGCCCTTCAAGGCGCTCACGCCCACCGCAACGCCGACGACCGGATGAATGCCGTGCTCGGCCACGAACCACGACAGCCGGCGGTGCTACCGGGCACGCTGGTCTGCTGCGTGATCAACGGGAGAATGTCCAGGACCGGCGGGTTCGGGTCCAGCGGGCCGAGAGCTGACCGGCACGCGGCCCGACCGTTACGCGGTCGAGCCGGGCGCGGTCGAGCCGGGCGCGGTCGAGCCGGGCGCGACCGGCGCCGCCGCGCGGCGGATCGGCGGGCGTGGCACCGCGGGGTACCGGCGGGTAACCTCTTGCCGTGGCCAACATCAAGGGGCTGGCGCCCGGTGATCCGGCGCCCGACTTCACTCTTCCGAGCCAAACCGGCGAGCAGGTATCGCTGCACGATCTCTACGCGGAAAAGGTGGTCGTGCTCTACTTCTACCCGAAAGACGACACCTACGGCTGTACCAAGGAGGCGTGCGCGTTCCGCGACGCCTACGAGGTGTTCTCCGAGGCGGGCGCGCAGGTGGTCGGGGTCAGCTCGGACTCCGTCGACTCCCACGACCAGTTCGCGCGCAAGCACAACCTGCCGTTCGTCCTGGTCGCCGACTCCGGCGGCGAGCTGCGTCGGCGCTACGGCATACCCACCACGCTGGGGCTCCTGCCCGGCCGGGTCACCTACGTGATCGACCGCCAGGGCGTCATCCGGCACGTCTTCTCGTCCCAGATGCAGTTCAACGGCCACGTCCAGGGCGCCCTGAAGGTGGTCAAGGAACTGGCCGGACAGCCGGCCTGAGACCTGGGACGACGATGAACCGAACCGTACTGGTCACCGGCGGCACCGGGGGTCTCGGTGCCGCTGTGACCGGCACTCTCCTGGCCGCCGGCTGGCGCGTGGTGGTGCCCTGGCGCACCCGGGCCGGGCTCGACCGGTTGCCGACCATGCGACCGGCCGGGCTCGGCGCGTCTGATGCCGCGCCCCGACCCGGACCGGTCCCCGACGCGCTGGTGCCGGTCGAGGCCGACGTGTTCGACCCGGACTCGGTGCGCCGGTGCGTCCAGGTCGCCACCGGCGACGCGGACCGGCCGCTGCGCGCGGTGGTCAACCTGGTCGGCGGCTTCGCCATGGGCGGCCGGGTGCACGAGACCCCGGTCGAGGACTTCGAGGCGGCGCTGCGGAGCAACCTGCGCCCCACCTACCTGGTCTGCCAGGCCGCGCTGCCGGCCCTCGTGGCGGCCGGCGGCGGCGCCGTGGTCTGCGTGTCCAGCCGGGCGACGGGCGCTGCGTTCCCCGGCGCGGCCGGCTACCTCACCGCGAAGACCGCGGTGCTCGGGCTGGTGGCCGCGCTGGACGCCGAGTACTGGGGCGACGGGATCCGGGTCAACGCGATCCTGCCCGGAGTGATCGACACCCCGGGCAACCGGGCCGGTCAACCGGAGGCCGACCGCCGCGGCTGGACGGACCCCGTGACCATCGCCGACACCGTCGCGTTCCTGTGTGGGGACGGGTCCGCGGCGGTACACGGCGCCCAGATCAAGGTGTGAGCGGGCACCCGGCCGGCGGTTCGCCGGCCGGACCGCCGGCGACGATTTTCGAAGGAGGCGGTTGATGAGCAGTCCATCCGGCCGGACCGGCCAGCCGTACGAGTTTCCGGTGGAGCGGGGCAAGGTGCGCGAGTTCGCCCGCGCGACCAAGGCGCGCCGGGACAGCTACTTCACCGACCCACACGCCGTGGTGCCCCCGACCTTCCTCATGTCGTCGGCGTTCTGGGCCGGGCCCGGCGCCTCGGCGCTCGGCGACCAGGAGCGGGACATGTCCCGGATCCTGCACGGCGAGCAGGAGTTCGTGTACCCGGCCGGCCCGCCCCGGGCGGGTACTCCCCTGATCGCCACCCAGCGCGTCGAGGACGTGTACAGCAAGCAGGGCCGGCGCGGCGGGACGATGGAGTTCACCGTGCTGGTGACCGAGTACCGGGACGAGCACGGCACCCTGGTCGCCGAGGCGCGCAGCACCGTCATCGAGACCAGCCAGGCGCCGGAGCGGGAGGCCGCGTCGTGACCGGCATGGACGAGCTGAGCTGGGAGGCGCTGGCCGCCTCCGACACCCTGCCGGAGTTCGTCGACGAGCCGCTGACCGTGACGGACTTCGTCCGGTACCAGGGCGCGTCGGGCGACCTGAATCCGATCCACCACGACGAGCGGTTCGCCCGGTCGGCCGGCTTCCCCGGCGTGTTCGCGGTCGGCATGCTGGCCGCCGGCATCCTGGGCAGCTACCTGGCCGATCTGTTCGGCCCGCGGGCCATCCGGCGGTTCAAGGTGCAGTTCCGGGAGCAGGCCTGGCCGGGTGACGTGCTCACGTACCGTGGCGTGGTGACCGAGCGCGAGGAGCGTGACGGCGAGCGCCTGGCCCGGCTGGAGCTGCTGGTGCTGCGCCAGACCGGCGGCGTGCACGCCAAGGGTTGGGCGACGGTAGCGCTGCCGTGAGCGGTCCGCTGGCCGGCGTGCGGGTGGTGGAGCTGGCCGGCATCGGCCCCGGCCCGTTCACCGCCATGATGCTGGCCGACATGGGCGCCGATGTGGTGCGGGTGGACCGGCCGGACGGGGTCGACCCGGAGCGGTTCGGCACGCCCCATCCCGACCTGCTCAACCGGGGCCGGCGCTCGATCGCGGTGGACCTCAAGCACCCGGCCGGGCGGAACGTCGTGCTGGGCCTGGTGGGCCGGTCCGACGTGCTGCTCGAGGGCTTCCGGCCGGGCGTCACCGAGCGGCTCGGCCTCGGGCCGGACGACTGCCTGGCGGTCAATCCACGGCTGGTCTACGGCCGGATGACCGGATGGGGTCAGGACGGGCCGCACGCGGGCTACGCAGGCCACGACATCGACTACGTGGCGCTGACCGGCGCGCTGTGGGCGACCGGCCGGCCCGACTCGCCGCCGGTACCGCCGATGAACCTGGTCGGCGACTTCGGCGGCGGCGGCATGCTGCTCGCCTTCGGAGTGGTGTGCGCGCTGCTGAACGTGGCCGGCGGCGGCACCGGCCAGGTGATCGACGCGGCCATGGTGGACGGGGCGTCGGTGCTGTCCACCATGATTCTCGGGCTGCGCCAACTGGGCCGGTGGCGCGACGAACGGGGCGCCAACCTGCTCGACGGCGGCGCCCCGTTCTACGACACGTACGAGTGCGCGGACGGCCGGTACCTGGCGGTCGGCGCGCTGGAGCCTCAGTTCTACGCGGAGCTGGTGCGGCGCACCGGCTTCGAGGCGCCCGAGGCCGCGGCCGACCGGCTCGACCCGGCGGGGTGGCCGGCCGCACGGCAGGCGTGGGCGCGGCTGTTCCGTTCCCGTACCCGCGACGAGTGGGCCGCGCTGCTGGAGCACAGCGACGCCTGCGTGGCGCCGGTACTGGACTGGCGGGAGGCGCCGCGACACCCGCACCTGGCGGCCCGGCGCACGTTCGTCGAGTACTCCGGGGTCACGCAGCCGGCACCGGCGCCCCGGTTCTCCGCGACGCCCGGTGCCATTCGCCGACCACCGCCCCACGCCGGCGAGCACACCGACGAGATCCTGCGCGAGCTGGGTCTCGACGCCGATGCGCTGCGCGGCGACGGGGCGGTGGCTTAGCCCGTGATGGCCGTGGCCGCCAGACGGCGTCAGCCGTCGTTGGCGTACGCGCCGATGTGGTAGTAGGACAGCACCAGGTTGGTCGCCTGCTGCTCCCACTGGGCGTAGCGGTCGCCGAACGCGGAGTCCTGCACCGCCTGGGCGGCGTCGGTCAACGGCAGGTTCTGCCAGTTCGGCACCTGTGTCAGGGCGTTGAGGAACGCGGTCGCCGCGTACGTCGGGTTGGTCAGCTCGGCCGGGGTGCCCCAGCCGGCGGACGGCCGCTGCTGGAACAGGCCCAGCGAGTCGTGGTCGTTGTCCGCGCCGAGGTTGCCCAGGTTCTCCAGCTTGCTCTCCTGCATCGAGGTCGCCACCGCGATCACCGCCGCGCGCGGCGGCAGGTGCAGGGCGTTGGACGCGGCCACGATGGTGTGCGCGTTGTCGATCTGGGCGGAGTCCAGGTCGAGGCTCGACTGCGTGAACGCGGCGGGCGCTCCCTCGGGCAACAACTGGCCCGCGCTCGGCGCTCCCCCGGTGGCGGCGGAGCCCCCGGTGGCGACCGAGCCGCCGGTCACCCCGTTGAGGGCGGTGCTGGCGGGGCTGTCCGTGCCCGGATGGGCGCTCGCGGCGGTGGCGGTACCGGCCAGAGGGCCGGCGGCCACGCCCGCGATCAGCGCCACCGAGGCGGCGGCACGCTTGTGCGTACGGACAAAGTCGGGCAGTAGCGTCTGGATCCGCTTGTAGTCTACGCGGTAGTTCAGGTGCACGGTTTCTCCCCCGTTTTCGGCCGTGGACATGGTGCAACCACGGCCGGCCGCCGCGCATTCCGCGACCCAACCCGACCGTTCTCCCCCGCATCACAAGCCTCTGACCTGCACTGATGCGAAACGCATCGGGGCGCGTACCGGACGGTCAGCACCAGCCGGAAATGCGGCGCCCGCCGATCGCGAATGGGTTATCGCCGCGCCGATGACGGCGGTACGGGACATCGGATATGCATTGACAATCAGAAATAAGTGAAAGGAGATCCGTCCGGTTGACCGCCGTTCGCGACCCGGATCCTTAAACTAACGGTGTCAGCTTTGTACCAGCGGAAGGGTCGCGACCATCGTGGCAAGACCCCGGCAGCCCGTCTTGAGCCGACAGCGCATCGTCGAGGTCGCCACCGCGATCCTCGACGCGGACGGGCTGGACGCCCTGTCCACCCGCCGGCTCGCGCACGACCTGGGGGTGCGGGCGCCCTCGCTCTACAACCACTTCGCCACCAAGGACGCCATCCTGGACGCGGTGGCCGACGCCATCATCGAACGGGTCGACCTGCGCATGTTCGGCCGGATGTCCGGCGCGGGCGACTGGGCCACCGCGCTGACCGAGTGGGCCCGGGCGTACCGGGGCGCGCTGGCCGCGCACCCGAACGCCGTACCGTTCCTGGCGCACGGCCCCGCGCTTCGCCCAGCCGCGCTGTCACTGGCCGACGCCGTGTACGGCGCGCTGGTCGAGGCCGGCTGGCCGCCCAGCTACGCCACCCGGATCGGCGCCGCCATGCGGTACTTCGTGGCCGGCTCCGCGCTCGGCTCGTTCGCCCTCGGCTTCCCCGACGATCCCTCGGTCTACGCCCAGCGCTACCCGAACCTGCGCGACGCCCACCGGCTGCGCGAGAACCGCCAGCGGGTCGACGACGGCGCGTTCGAACTCGGCCTGGCCACCCTGGTGCGCGGCTTCGAGTCGCTGTACGCGCAGGTCGTCGCCCACCCGGTGAACGGGTCCGGGAGCGCGCCCGGACCCGTTCAACCACAGTTCGAGCAGACGGTTCAGGAGGGGATGCCGTCGGCCGGCGGCGCCGGCTGCGACGGGCTGGACTCGGTGATCGGCCCCGACGCGTCATCGGTCGTGTAGAGCGGGCCGAACACCTCCTGCTTGCCGCCCTCCACCTTGGCCATCTGCAGGCCGCCGAAGCCGGAGTGGTCGGTCGCGGAGAAGCGCAGCGGCGACAGGCCGGGCCCGGCGAAGCCGTTCTTCTCCACCGCCGCGATGATCCCCTGACGGGTCAGGTTCTTGCCGGCCGCGAGCAGCGCCTGGACGAACAGGTACCCGACGGCGAAGCCGTACTCGACGTTGCCGTCGAACGCGGCGTTGTTGTCGTACTGCTGGTCCAGCTTGAGGAACAGCGCGATCCACGGGTTGGTGGTGTCCGTGGGCGCCGGCAGGTACGCGGTGCTCAGCATGCCGTCCAGCAGCGGGCCCGTGGCGTCCTTGAGCTGGCTGCCCAGGGTGGCGTAGTCGGCGCCGACGTTGGAGACCATCCACTGGGTCTTGAAACCGAGCTGGGCCGCGGTGCCCAGGGCCAGTGCGGTGAACCCGGGCACCGTGAAGGCGATGGTGACCTGGCAGCCGGCGGCCTTCAGGGCGCCGATGGCCGGCGCGACGTTGGTGTTGGTCACGTCGTACGTCTCGCTGTGCGTGACGCCGGAGGCGCCGAGCACGTCCTGCACGCCCTTGAGGCCGTCGGCCCCGAAGTCGTCGTGCTGGCCGAAGGTACACACCTTCTTGTCGGCGAAGTTGGCCTTGATGTAGTTGCCGAAGGTCTTCCCCTCGATGGTGTAGTCCGGGTTGTAGCCGAAGGTGTACGGGTACTTCTTCGGCTGGTTCCAGCTCAGGCTGCCCGACGCCACGAACAGGTCGGGCACCTTGTTGGTGTTGAGGAAGTCGAGCACTCCGGTGTGGGTGGGGGTGCCCAGCCCGGACAGGATGGCGAACACCTTGTCCTGCAGGACCAGCTTGCGCACCTTCTGCTGGGTGGTCGCCGGGTCGTACGCGTCATCTTCGATCTTGAACGTGATCTTCCGGCCGTACACGCCGCCCTTGCTGTTGACGTAGTCGAAGTACGCCTTGGTCGCGGGGGAAATCTCGCTGTAGCCGGCCGCGGCCGGTCCGGTCAGCGGTGTATGGGTACCGACGATGATCTCGGTGGACGTCACGCCGGGAACGGATCCGCCCGACGAACTCGAACTGCCACCACACGCGGCCAGGCCGGCCACCACGGCCATCGCGGTGGTCACCGCCATTGCGCGTCGCACGAAGTGGTACATGCTCCGGCCCCCTTCAGGGGTTGGGATCGGGATCTCAGGTGCGCGAAGCCACGGGAGCGTGCGGCTCGGCGTCAGGGGCGGAGGGCTCCGCCCGGTGCGCGCCACGGCCGTCACGCCGGCCGCGCACCCATCGGGCCGCCCGGTTCAGCAGGCCCTGTATGCCGCCCGGGGCGGCGATCATCACCACGACGAGCAGAAGCCCGAAGACGGCAAGGGGAAGGTTCCCCGCCAGCCGTTGCTGCGCCGCGGGCGAATGGATGAGCGAGCTGGTCGCGGTGTCGGCCAACCAGGGCAGCAGGACCAGCAGGATGCTGCCCCACACCGCGCCGGTCAGGCTACCGAGGCCGCCGACGACCACGGCGAGCAGCAGGTTCAAGGAGAGGGTGAACGCGAAGGCACCGGGTGAGACGCTCTGCGCCAGCACGGCGAGCATACCGCCGCCCAGCCCGGCACAGGCCGCGCTGACCACGAACGCGATCACCTGGACCTTCGCGACGTTGATGCCGCCGAGCCGCGCGGCGATCTCGTCGTCGCGCACCGCCCGCAGGGTGCGGCCGAACTGCCCGGAGGTCAGGTTGCCCAGCACCAACATGGTGACCAGCGCCGCGATCAGGGCCAGCCACGCCTGCCAGCGCTCGAGCGGAAAGCTCTCGCCCAGCGCGGCCGGGGCCGGCACCAGATACACCGACAGCCCCTGGTCGCCGTGGAACAGGCCGTTCCACAGCGAACCGATCGAGGGCACCGCGACGGCGACGACCAGGGTGAGCCCGGCCAGGTACGGGCCGCGCAGCCGGGCGGCCGCGACCCCGATCACCGCTCCCGCCACGGCGGCCACGCACACCCCCGCGGCCAGCGAGGCGAGCAGCGCCCACTGGGTCAGCACGTTGTGCGCGCCGAACTTGTTCTGCACCATGGCCACCGTGTACCCGCCGATGGCCATCAGCGCGCCGTGCCCCAGCGACAGCTGCCCGTTCTGGCCGGCCAGCATCGTGAGCCCGGCCGCGGCACACAGGTACGCGGCGGCGGTGGCCAGCTGGTAGTCCCGGAACGGGTCGAGCCCGGCCGTGACCCCGAGCATCACGGCTGCGGCCACCAGCAGGATGGCCAGGTGCCGTGGCAGCGTCCAGTGCCTCATACCCGCCTCACCGCACGACCGGAGAACAGCCCACCCGGCCGGGCGAGCAGCACCACCACCAGAAGTGCCAGCACCGCCAGCGGGGTACTGGCGCTGCCGAGATAACCGCCCACATAGGACAGCACCAGGCCGACCACGAGCCCGCCGACCACCGCCCCGAGCGGACTGTCCAGCCCGCCCACCACGGCGGCGGTGAAGGAGGACACGAAGACCAGATCCATGGCCGTCGGGTGCAGCCCCAGCCCGGTCGGGATGATCAGCATGCCGGCTACCGCGCCGACCAGCGCGGCCAGCGCCCAGCCCAGCGTGAGCGCCCGGCCCACGTTGACGCCGAGCAGCCGGGACACCTGCGGGGCGAACGCGGCCGCGCGCATCCGCAGCCCGGTCGCCGTACGGGTGAACAGCACCGCCAGGGCGAGCAACAGCACCAGTACGGTGCCGAACACGAACAGGTCGTACCGGGTCACCAGCGGTACCCCGCCGACAGTCATGGCGGTCTGGCTGAACGGCGCCGGGAACGGCAGGTACCGATTGCCGTAGATCATTCCCAGTACACCCTGGGTCAGCAGCACCAGGCCGAGCGCCACGATGACCGCGTTGAGCGGGGGCGCCTGCTCGACCCGGCGCATCACTATCCGCTCCACGAGCGCACCGAGCACCAGCCCACCGACCAGGGCGGCCGCGAACCCGAGCCAGTACGATCCGGTCGCGCCCGAGACGCTGTACGCCAGGTACGCGGCGACCACCGCCAGCACGCCCTGCGCGAAGTTGACGATCCGGGTGGCCCGAAAGATCAGCACCAGGGCCAACGCGAACGCCGCGTAGATCGCGCCGCGCGAGAGCCCGTAGACGGTGAGGAACACGAAACGATCCATTCGCGACCCTTTGGGTGTCTAGAAGCCGAGGTACGCATGCCTCAACGCGTCGTCGCCGGCCAGCGCGTCGGCGACGTCGGCGGCCACGACCCGGCCCTGCGACATCACCACGCCCGAGTCGGCTACCGACAGCGCGCCGCGGACGTTCTGTTCGACGAGCAGGACGGTCAGCCCCGTCTCGTCGCGCAGCCGCCGCAGCAGCGCCATGATCTGTGCCACCACGAGGGGCGCGAGCCCCAGCGATGGCTCGTCGAGCAGCAGCAGCCGGGGACGGGCGATCAGGGCCCGACCCAGCGCCAACATCTGTCGCTCTCCCCCGGACAGCTGGTGGCCGGCGTAGCCGCGCCTGGCCGCGAGCGAGGGAAACAGCTGGTACACCTCGTCCAGCGGGCCACGAAGCGCCCGCCGGTCCGCCCGGAACAGCCCGCCGAGGCGCAGATTCTCCTCGACGGTCAACTCGTCGATCACGCCCCGGCCCTCGGGCACATGTGCCAGGCCCCGGCGGACCAGTTGCTCGACCGGCACCCCGCGCAGGTCGGCCCCGTCGAGCAGGACCCGGCCGGCCGCGGGCCGCAGCAGGCCGGACAGCGTGCGCAGCAAGGTGGTCTTGCCGGCGCCGTTCGCGCCGAGCACCGCGCAGATCGTGCCCTCCGGTACCCGCAGATCGACGGCGTGCAGCACGGGCACACCGCCGTACCCGGCGGTCAGGCCCTCGACCCGAAGCAGCTCGCTCATGACAGCGGACCACCTCCCGTGGGCGCCCCGCCCTCGACCACTCCGCCCTCTACCACTCCGCCCTCGACGGCTCCGTCCTCGACGACCTGGGCGCCGGTCGGCTGGTGGCCGCCGGCCTCGGCGCCGAGGTACGCCTCGGCCACCGCCGGATCGTCGCGGATCTCGTCGGGCGTACCGGCCGCGATGACCCGGCCGAAGTCCAGCACCACCACCCGCTGGCAGACCTGCATCACCAGGTCCATGTGGTGCTCGACGAGCATGACCGTGACGCCGCCCCCGCGCCGGCTGCCCAGCGAGCGGATCAGCGTGGCCAGTTCCTCGATGTCCTCGCCGCCCAGGCCGCCGGCCGGCTCGTCCAGCAGCAGCAGCCGGGGCTGCGCGACCAGCGCGCGGGCCAGCGCCACCTTCTTGCGCACCGGGTAGGGCAGGTCGTCCGGGCGCCGGTCCGCCCAGCTGGCGATCTTGAACTCCTCCAGCCGGGCCATGGCGGCGCCCCGCAGCTCCCGCTCGGCACGGTCGGAGCGGGGCAGCGCGAGCAGGGACGAGCCGAATCCGATCTTCTTGCGCTGGTCGGCCCCGGCCATCACGTTCTCCAGGACGCTCAGGCCGGGGAACAGCCCGATGCCCTGCAGGGTCCGGGCGATGCCGAGACCTATCAGCTTCTGCGGCCGGGGGCGCAGCGGCCGGTCCTGCCAGGTGATCGTGCCGGCGTCAGCTCGGACAAAACCGCAGATAACGTTGAAAAGAGTGGTCTTTCCGGCCCCATTGGGACCGATGATGCCGACGGTGCCGCCCTCGGGTACCTCCAGCGAGACGTCGTCCAGCGCGGTCAGCCCGCCGAAGCGCACGGTCACTCCGCGCAGGGTCAGCGCGGGGTCCCGCGCCGTTCCCGGCGGCTGTGCCTGCTGCGCCTGAGCCATTCGACATCACCCTCGATCCGAGCGATGTTGCAGGGAGGTGGCGGTGGTAGACCCACAAACTAACAGTGGTAGTTAACGTGCGCCAGACCCCATAGCGCCCAGTTGGGGCTCGCCGCGAACTCGCCGGCCATTCCCAGGGGGCGTGGAGCTAACTCTCAGGCAATCGAGGTGTACTAGAGCGAATCACGGTAACGCACCAAGGAACTGTGCCTTCCCGAAGGAGTAGGAAATGAGCGCGGCGAGCGAGCCCACTCCTGGCGATCGGCCGCCGGCCGACGACACGACCGAGGGTCTGCGGCCACCGACCGCTGCCCAGGGTCAGCCGGGCGGCTACGTGCCGCCACCGCCGTACCACACCGCGCCCGGTATGGGTGCGGTTCCGGGATATCCGGCTCCCGGCCAGGGCGACCAGTCCTGGTACGCCAACCAGCCGATCTACCAGCCCGGCTACGCCACCCCCGGCTACCCGCCGCACGGCGCGCCGCAGGATCAGCCCACCGCCTGGGGCTGGCCGCCCCAGCCCGGCGCCCCCTGGGGCCCGCCGGTCGGGCCGCAGCCCCGCCCGATCAGCCACCGGATCCCCGTGCTGGTCGGACTCGGCTGCGCGCTGATCATCGTGGCCATGGTGGCCGGGCTGCTGGTCGGCCGGGCGGTGTGGCAACCCACCTCGTCCCCGACCTCCAACGCGGGGTCGACCGGCAACGGGACCTTCCCGGGCTTCACCGGCCCCGGCAGCAACCCGGGCGTCGGCCCCGGCAACCAGGCGCCGAACGCCCCGGCCGGACCCGCCAACGCCTCGGCGATCGCCGACGCCGTCAGCCCCGCCCTGGTCGACGTGGTCACCCAGCTCGGCTTCCAGGGCGGCGAGGCCGCCGGCACCGGGATGGTGCTGACCTCCAACGGGGTGGTCCTCACCAACAACCACGTCATCGAGGGCGCGACCGCCATCAGCGTCACGGACATCGGCAACGGTAAGACCTACACCGCGAGCGTGGTGGGCTATGACCGGTCCGACGACGTGGCCGTGATCCAGCTGGCCAACGCCTCCGGCCTCAAGACGGTCTCCACCGCCGACTCGTCCAAGGTCAAGGTGAACGACCCGATCCTGGCGATCGGCAACGCCGGCGGCGTCGGTGGCACGCCGAGCGTGGCCGGCGGCACGGTGACCGCGCTGAACCAGGCGATCACCGCCAGCGACGAGTCGGGCGGCGGGTCCGAGCAGCTGACCGGGCTGATCCAGCTCAACGCCGACGTGCAGCCGGGCGACTCCGGCGGCCCGCTGGTCAACGCCGACGGCAAGGTGGTCGGCATGGACACCGCGGCCTCCGCCGGGTTCCAGTTCCAGAACCAGGGCAACCAGGGCTTCGCCATCCCGATCAACCAGGCGACGACCATCGCCAACCAGATCCGCGGCAGCAAGTCCTCCGCGACCGTGCACATCGGGGAGAGCGCGTTCCTCGGGGTCGAGGTCTCCGCAGGCTCGCAGGGCGGCGACCAGGGCGGCTTCGGCGGCAACGGCGGTGGCGGTAACGGCGGTGGCGGTAACGGTGGCAGCAACAGCAACGCGGCGATCGTCGCCGGTGTGGTGAACGGCTCCCCGGCCGAGCAGGCCGGGCTGCAGGAGGGCGACGTGATCACGTCGCTGGGCGGCAAGACGGTGGACAGCGCGACCACGCTGACCAACCTGATGACCCAGCACCACCCGGGCGACAAGGTCAACCTCGGCTGGACCGACACGGCCGGACAGTCCCAGTCCACGACGGTTCAGCTCGCCACGGGCCCGGCCTTCTGATCGGACCCACCGCACGACACGCAGCGGGGCGCCCACCGGCAAACGCCGGTGGGCGCCCCGCTGTCTGGGTCCGGCCCGGCTCGCGCCGGAGGGTCGGCCGCGCCGTCGCCGCCACGCGGCGGGCTCCCCGCGACGGGCCGATCAGCTCGGTAGCCGCGGCGCCGGGATGTTGGTGCTGCCGGGCGCCGGGCGCACCCAGACCTCCGCGCCCTCGACCAGGTTCAGGGCCTCGCTCTGGCCGCGGGTCAGCTGGGCCCAGCCGCCGGTGTCGCCGAGTTCCGCGCGCACCTCGAACCCGACCCGCTGCAGCCGGGTGACCTTCGCCGGCAGGCCGTCGGCCACCGGCGCGGTGAACACCTCGATGTCGTGCGGCCGGATCAGCCGCTCCCCCAACGTGGTCACCGGCCCGAGGAAGGACATCACGAACGGGTTGGCCGGCCGGTCGTAGAGCTCGTCGGGCTTGCCCACCTGCTCGATGCGGCCGTCGTTGATAACGACGATCTCGTCGGAGACCTCGAGCGCCTCCTCCTGGTCGTGGGTGACGAAGACCGTGGTCACGTGCACCTCGTCGTGCAGGCGGCGCAGCCAGTCGCGCAGCTCCTTGCGAACCTTCGCGTCCAGGGCGCCGAACGGCTCATCCAGCAGCAGCACCTTCGGCGCCACCGCCAGGGCGCGGGCCAGCGCCATCCGCTGCCGCTGGCCCCCGGACAGCTGGGCCGGCAGCCGGTCGGCGAACTGCTCAAGGTGCACCAGTTCGAGCAGTTCGAACACCCGCTCGCGGATCTCGGCCCGCGGCCGTTTGCGGATCTCCAGGCCGAACGCGACGTTGCGGTACACGGACAGGTGGCTGAAGGCGGCGTAGTGCTGGAAGACGAAGCCGACGCCGCGGTGCCGGGGCGCCAGCCGGGTGGCGTCCGCGCCGTCGATCTCAACGGTGCCGGTGTCGGGCCTCTCCAGCCCGGCGATGATGCGCAGCAGCGTCGACTTGCCGCCGCCGCTGGGCCCCAGCAACGCGGTCAGCGCGCCGGTGCGCACCGACAGGTCGATGTTGTCGAGCGCGACGAAGTCGCCAAAGCGCTTGCCGATCCCGTGGACTTGGATACCCATTCAGCTTCTCCTTCTCCGTCGGATCCAGGCCGACAGGAGGATGGCGGCGAAGGCGACGACAATGAGCACGAAGGTGATCGCGTACGCGGCGTTGTAGTTCAGCTCGTTCTCCACCAGGTTGCCGACCCGCAGTGGGGCGGTCTCGGTGGTGCCCTCGACGTTGTTGGACACGACGAGCACGGCGCCGTACTCCCCGATGCAGCGGGCCAGGCTCAGCACCACGCCGTAGGTGAGGGCGGCCCGGATGGTCGGCAGGGTGATGCGGCGCAGCCGGGTGAACGCGGTCGCGCCCAGCGACGCGGCGGCCTGCTCCTGCTCGATGCCGGCCTGCTCCAGTACCGGAACGAGTGCGCGCACGACCAGCGGCAGGGACACGAAGACCGTGGCGAGGATCATCCCCGGCTTGGCGCCGATCATCGTGACCCCGTGGCGGGTCAGGAAGGGTCCGAACCATCCCGTCGGCCCGAACACCAGGACCAGCGCCAGCCCCACCACGATCGGGGAGACGCTGACCGGCAGGTCGACGAACGCGCTGAGCACGCGGCGGCCCCAGAAGCGGTAGCGCGCCAGCAGGATGGCCACGGCTATGCCGAACACGGTGTTGATGACCACCGCCGACAGCGCCACGATCCCGGTCAGCTCAAACGCGTGCGCGGCCTCGGGCGAGTCCAGCGCGGAGAAGAACTCGCCGAGCCCCGGCTGGAAGGTCCGGTAGAGGATGACCACCACCGGGAGCAGCACGAGCAGCCCGACGTAGACCATCGCCACGCCCCGCAGCGCCAGGGAGCCGGGCCTGGCCCGGTCGCGGGAGGTCGAGGACGGCGACAGCGGTCGGGGCGCGGGCGTGACGGTGTCAGCCACGGCGGCTCACCCGCCTGCCCAGCACCTCGATCAGGACCAGCACGACGGCGCTGGCCACCAGCAGGATGGTGGCGATCGCCGCGGCCTGCTGGGTCGACCGGGCCGCGTTGTCGGCGTCCTGCAGCTTGCCGTAGATGACGGAGGAAGCGATCTCGGTCTTGAACGGCAGGTTGCTGGAGATGAGCACCAGCGACCCGTACTCGCCGATCGCGCGGGCGAAGGACAGTACCGCCCCGGAGACGATCGCCGGCATGAGCTGCGGCAGGGCGATGCGGCGGAATATCACCGGCGCGCTGGCGCCGAGAGAGGCCGCCGCGTCCTCGGCCTCCCGATCCAGGTTGAGCAGCACCGGCTGGACCGTGCGCACGGTGAACGGCAGGGTCACGAACAGCAGCGTGACCAGCAGCCCGGTGCGGGTACCGACCAGGCTCACGCCGATCGGGCTGTCCCCGCCGTACAGCGCGAGCATCACCAGGCCGGCGACGATGGTGGGCAGGGCGAACGGGATGTCGATGACCATCTCGAAGATGCCCGACCCGGAGAACTTCCCCCGCACCAGCACCCACGCGACGATCGTGCCCATCACCGCGTTGATGATGGCCGCGGCCGCCGACAGCCCGAGGGTCAGCCGCAGCGCGGCGGCCGTCGCGGGCTGCGATATCGCGTCGGTGAAGCCGGACCAGCCGCCGTCGAAGGCGTGGCCGACCACGGCGGCGAGCGGTATCAGGACGAGCAGGCTCATCCAGATGACCACGACACCGAGGCTGGTACCCGATGCCGCGCGCAGCGGCAGTCCGGTCTTCGGCCGGCCGCGACGGCGGCGCGCGGCCGGCCCGGCGGAGACCGCTTCGGTCGCCGCCGGGGCTGCTTGGACGTCGGTGGTCATCCGGACCTCAGCTGTCCCCTTCAATCTTGGTGACGATGCCGTTGTCGGAGAAGAACTTGTCGTTGACGGCGCTCCAGCCGCCCAGCTGCTCGATGGTGGCGAGCTTCTGCGGGTTCGGGAACGGGTTGTTCGGGTCGTTGGCGCCCTTGACCGGGCCCGGGTTCGTGCCGGCCACGACCGGGCGGAACCCGGTCTGCGCGAAGATGGTCTGGCCGTCGACGCTCTCGGCGTAGTCGAGGAAGTTCTTGGCCGACGCCGACGCGGTCTTCGTCACGGCGGCGGGGTTCTCGATGAGGAAGCTCTGTGCGGGCACGACGTAGTCCAGTGACTGGCCGGCCTGCCGGGCGTCGATCGCCTCGTCCTCGTACGAGATCAGAGCGTCACCGGTGCCCGAGGTGAACTGGGTGGTCGCGACCGCCCCGCTCGAGGCGCGCACGACGACGTTCTTGAAGAACTTGGTCAGGTAGTCCTGCGCCTGGGCGTCCGTGCCGCCGTTCAGCAGCACGTGCTCGTACGCCGCCAGGACGTTCCACTTCGCGGAGCCCGAGGTGGCCGGGTCCGGGGTGACAATCTTGACGCCGGGCTTGATCAGGTCATCCCACCCGCAGATGTGCTTCGGGTTGCCCTTGCGCACGGCGATGACCACCACCGAGTCGGAGACGAGCCCCTTGGTGGGGCCGGAATCCCAGCCCGCGGCCACCTTGGAGGGCACCAGCTTGGTGAGGTCCGAGCCCACCGAGAAGCCGACGTAGTCCGCCTTCTGTCCGCCGGCGACGTTCTTGCTCTGCGTGCCGCTGGGTCCGTACGACGACTTGAAGGTCACCCCCGCGCCGGCGGGCGTCTTCTTGAAGGCCGTGCTGAGCGCGTCGTAGGCCGGCTTCGGCACCGAGTAGGCGACGACGTTCACCGCACCGCCGGCGCTGGTCGCCGGGGGTGTCGCCGTCGGGGCGGGGATCGTGGGCGACCAGTTGCCGCTGGTGGTCGTCGGGCAGGTGAACGATCCCCCGCCGCCGGCCTGCGCGCCGCTCGCCGATGACGAGGAGGAGCAGCCGACCAATCCCATCGTCACCGCGACCCCGGCGATGAGCATCGCACCCGCGCGGGTGCGGTGCGTTCGAAGACTCAGCACGAGCGCTCCTCAATCGAAGACTGTCTCTATATTAAACCGATCAGAAACATGAAGCCGATCGGACTAGTAGAGAATAGCCCACGGCGGGTCGGCGCTCGACTGCCCCCGTTACGCGAATTGTGAAGCACTGGGCGGCGCCAGCGGCGGTCTCACCACACAGCGGTCGGAACGGATGCGTCGGCCGCTTTCCGGCATAAGGCCCATCGGGGCGGCCCGAACGGCCGCCTCGCCCGCGCGGTGCGCACCCGTTGTCCGCCGGTCATATACCCAGCGCAACGCCGCCGGCCCCGGCCGCGTGTCTTGCATGTCTCGAGCCCCACGACGTCCACGGGGGGAATCACCATGACCGTCTCCGGCGCCACCCGGCCGGCCCTGCGCGCGACCGACCCGACCGACGACACGATGCCCGTCGCCGTGCTCGGTCTGGTCGCCGCGTTCACCGCGGCCGTCGTCGCGCAGGGCGGCTACTACCTGCCCGGTCGGCTGCTGGTCATCCTGCTGGTGGCGGCCAGCCTGGTGGCCACGCTGCCGGGCCGGCCGTGGTCGGTCGGGGACCTGTGGCCGGTACCAGCGGCGTGCGCGGCGCTGGGCGGGTGGGCGCTGATCCGGGCCGCGTTCGCCGGCGGGTACCCGGCCGCGGCCGGTGAGGCGGCGACGCTCGGCTGCCTCGTCGCCGTACTGCTGGTGCTGCGCCGCACCGGATGGCGGGCGCGGGAGCGGCTCGCCGGGCTGCTGGTCGGCATCGGCGCACTGGTCGCGGTCACGGTCTGGCTCGGGGTGGCGTGGCGGCTGCGCCGGCTGGCCGTGCTCGTCGACCAGCAGTTGTGGCGCGGCGGCGGCACGCTCACCTACCCGAACGCCGCCGCCGCCCTGCTCGTGTCGCTCGCGCTGCTCGCGATCGCCCTGCCGGCGGCCACGCCGCGGGCACCGGGCCGCCCGGCCACCAGGTACCTGCTGCTGGTGGGGGTCGGGGCCACGCTGAGCCGGGCCGGCCTGCTGGCGCTGGCGATCGGCCTGGTGGTGCTGGCGGTGCTGGCCGGCCCCGGCCAGACCGTCCGGCGCGCGGCGGGTCCGCTGATCGGTGCCGCGGTCGCGACCGGCGCGCTGGCGCCCTCGTTCCCGGTCCGCGCGCAGCCCCACCCGGCGCTGGCCGTGGCCGGGCTGCTCGCCGGTGCCGCCGTCGCGCTGGGGCCCGAGTACCTGCCCCGCCGGGTACGCGCCGCCGCCACGGGAGGCGTGCTGGTGCTGGCCGGAGTGGTGCTGTGGACCCGGTTGGGCACCGGCGCGGCGCACAACATCCTGCGCAGCCGCTGGAGCGTCACGTCCTCCGGGCGCAGCGGCGCACTGCACGCCGCGCTGCGGCTGATCGCCGACCGGCCGCTGACCGGTACCGGCGTCGGACAGGCCCGGTTCGTCTGGGTGGCGCCCGACGGCACCGCGCAGATCGCGCTGTACGCCCACGACGAGTACCTGCAGACCCTGGTGGACCTGGGCGCGATCGGCCTGGCCCTGCTGCTGGCACTGCTCGCGGCGATGGCGGTCACGCTGTACCGCGCCCGCGGCTGCGACCACCGGCCGGGGGTACGGGCCGGCGCCATCGCGGCGCTCGCCGCACTCGCCGCGCACAGCGGCTTCGACTTCCTGTGGCACCTGGCGGTACTGCCGCTCGCCGCCGCGCTGTTCCTGGGTCTCGCGGCGTCCGCCACCGGAGGAGGAACACCCATCGACCATCACGAGGGAGAAATGGCATGAAATTCACCCGTCGACACACGCTGCTGCTCGCCTCCGGCGCGGTAGCCCTCGGCGCCACGGTCGCGTTCGCGCTACCCGCCGGCGCGGCCGTCGTCGACCAATCGCCGCCCGCGCCGGTGCTCAAGCTCGGCGCGACGGCGAACCTGCAGGCGAACGGTGCGGTGGTCTTCGTACCCGTCAAGGTGACCTGCCAGCCGGGCGCCAGCGCGTACCTGTCGGTCACCGTCACCGAGAACGTCGGCGGCGGCTTCATCGCCAGCGGCTCCGGTTCGACCGACAGCCTCACCTGCACCGGTCACTCGCAGACCGTCAACGAGGCGGTGGTCCCCACCCAGCGCGCGTTCGCCAAGGGCGTCGCGTTCGCCCAGACGCAGATGAGCGTCTGCGGTTCGGTGGACTGCGCGAGGGCAAGCGACCAGCGGGTCATTCAGATCGTCAAGTAGCACCACCGGTGGGGCACGGGCTCATCCCGTGCCCCACCGGCACCCTTGGACCGGCCCTCAACTGTCGTCGCGTCATTACCTCACGTGCTGTTGCGCGGGCCGCCGAGGCCGTAGGGTGGCACAAACGCCGCCGACGAGAGGAGGACCAGTGATCCGTGCTGCCACCGCCAGCCGACCCGCTGGCGGCGAGGAGATGACGCCAGAACTCTTGCAGACCGCGGCCGGCATGTTCGGGATGCTCGCAGCCACCGTGCGGCTGCACATCGTCTGGATACTCGCGCACGGCGAACGCGACGTCGGCTCGCTGGCCGAGGAGGTCGGCGCGACCGCCCAGGTGGTCAGCCAACACCTGGCCAAGCTGCGCCTGGCCGGCCTGGTGCACGCCCGCCGCGAGGGCCGCCGCCAGGTGTACCTGGTCGACGACCGGCACCTGGTGATGATGGTTCGGGAGATGGTGGCTCACCTGCAGGGCGCGTCGCTGCCGGGAGGGACACGTGGCGTCAGCGCCTGAGCTGGCGCCGATGGCCGCCCCCGGGGCGGCAGACCAGCCGGCCGTGGCCCGGACCCCGCTGCCCACGGTGCTCACCCGGCTGCGCCGGTTCGCGGCGATGCCGCCGCTGCAGGTGCTACGCCTGGTGGAATCCTCGCCGTCGGGACTGGACGAGCCGCAGGCGCAACTGCGCGCGCAACGCGACGGCGAGAACCGGCTCATCCGGCAGCGGTCGCGGCACTGGTCGAGGCGGCTGCCCCGGGCCATGGTGAATCCGTTCGTGCTCATCCTGCTCTGCCTCGCCGCCGTGTCCGCGGCCACCGACGACCTGCCCGCCGCCGCCGTCATCGTCACGCTCGCGGCGGCCAGCTGCGTGCTGCAGGTGCGCCAGGAACACCGGGCCGATCAGGCGGCGACGACCCTGCGGGCGATCGTGTCGCGCACCGCCACCGTGGTGCGCAGGCCCCGACCCGGCGGGCCGGCGGTCGCCCGCGAGGTTCCCACCGACCACCTGGTGCCCGGCGACGTGGTGCGGCTGGCCCCCGGCGAGCTGGTGCCGGCCGACATCCGGCTGCTGCGCTCCGGCGACCTGATGGTCAACCAGGCGCTGCTGACCGGCGAGTCGCTGCCCGCGTTCAAGCACGCCAGCCTCAGCGGCCTGGAGATCGCGTACCACGGCCGGTCCGGCCGCCACGACCGGGCCACCGGTGCCGGCGCGGGTCGGACCGAGGACGCGCCCGGCACGCTGTTCGACGATCCCCGACTGTGCCTGCTGGGCAGCACGGTCATCGGCGGCACCGGCACCGGCGTGGTGGTGGCCACCGGCACCGACACCTACCTGGGCGCCACCCGCCAGAACCTTCCGCCCCGGGGCGAGACCGCGTTCGACCGCGGGGTACGCGGGGTGTCGTTCACCCTCGTGCGGGTGATGCTCGCCGCGGTGCCCGCCGTGCTGGCGGTCAACGCGCTGGCCCGCGACGACTGGTCCCGGGCGCTGCTGTTCGCGGTCTCGGTGGCGGTCGGGCTGACCCCGGAGATGCTGCCGGTGGTGACCACCACCGTGTTGGCCCGCGCCGCCGCGCTGCTGCGCGAACGCGGCCTGATCGTCAAGCGGCTGCCGGCGATCCACAACCTGGGCGCCATGGACGTGCTGTGCACCGACAAGACCGGCACGCTGACCGAAGACCGCACCAGGGTCGCGTGCCACCTCGACCCGACCGGCACGTCCGACCGCTCGGTGCTGGCCTGGGCCGCCCTGAACAGCCAGATCAACACCGAGCGGCTCGGGCCGCTGTTCTGCGATCCGCTGGACGAGGCGCTGATCCGCCGGGCGGACGAGCTGAGCCTGCGCGTCGACGACGGGGTCACCGGCGTCGACGCGTTCGGCTTCGACGTGGCGCGCCGCCGGGCCACCGTCGTGGTGCGGCGCACCGCCACGCCGGGCGTGGACACGGTCGTCACCAAGGGCGCGGTCGAGGAGGTGCTGGACACCTGCGCGCGGGTACGCCGCGGCGGGGTGGACCGGCCGATGTCGCCCGACGAGCGGCGCCGCCTCGACGAGTTGGCGGGATCGCTGTACGACGCCGGGGTACGGGTGCTCGCGGTCGCGATCGGTACCCGCCGTGGCGGGCGCGGCCCGGTCGGCGAGCGCGACATGACGCTGATCGGGTACATCGGGCTGCGCGACGAGCTGCGCGGCGGCGCCCCGGCCGCGTTGGCCGCCCTGGCCGCGCAGGGGGTCGGCGTCAAGCTGGTCACCGGCGACCACCCGCAGGTCGCGGCGCGCATCTGCCGCGAGGTCGGCCTGCCGGCCGGGCGGCCGGTGCTCGGCAGCGAGCTGGACGAGCTCGACGACGAGGCGCTCGCCGAGCTGGCCGAGCGCACGACGATCTTCGCGAGGGTGGACCCGCACCAGAAGGCCCGGGTGGTCACCGCGCTGCGCGGCCGGGGGCACACCGTCGGATACCTGGGCGACGGGCTCAACGACGCGAGCGCGCTGCGCGCGGCCGACGTGGGCATCTGCGTGGAGAACGCCGCCCAGGTCGCCCGCGCCTCGGCCGACGTGATCCTGGCCCGCAAGGACCTGGCCGCCCTCAACGACGCGCTCGGCCCGGCCCGGCGCGCCTTCGTGAACATCATCAAGCACATCAAGATCACGGTCTCGTCGAACGTCGGCAACGTCACCTCGGTGGCGGTCGCCGGCGTGCTGCTCCCGTTCCTGCCCCTGCTGCCGTTGCAGATCCTGGTGCAGAACCTGCTCTTCGACGTCTCCCAGCTCTTCCTCGCGTTCGACCGCACCGACGAGGGCGGGCACGGCCGCCCGCGCACCTTCGACAGCGGCGACCTGCTGCGGTTCGTGGTCTGCTTCGGCGTCATCAACGCGCTGGCGGACCTGGCCACCTTCGCCGCGCTGCGGCACGTGCTCGGCGCCTCGGCGAGCCCGTCGGCCCAGGTGCTGTTCCACACCGGATGGTTCGTGGAGAACCTGCTGACCCAGATCCTCGCCGTACACCTGCTGCGCAGCGGCGCCGGCATCCGGCGCTGGTCGTGGGCGAGCCGGCCGGTGATGTTCGCCTCGCTGGCCATCGTGGCGGTCAGCGTGGCGCTCACCGTCGGGCCCGTCGACGGCCTGCTCGGCTTCCGGCCGCTGCCCCCGGTCTACTTCGGCTGGCTGGGCGTGGTGCTCGCCGGGTTCTGCGTGATGACGCTGGCCGGCAAGTTCGCCTACCAGCGGGCGGTGCGCAGCTGGCTGTGAGCCGGCTCACCGGCGCCGCGCGCACCCCGGGACCGCCCCGGCTCCTTCCGGCTCCTCCCTGGGCCGGCCGGGCGGCCCCAGGCGTGCGGCCCGAGGTCGCGCTGCCATAGTGGGTTGATCCAACCCAGGGAGGCGCGATGGCGGTGCAGGCCTTGACCTACGCGGGCCCGGCGACCCCGGCCCTGCATGGCGCGTGGGGTTCCTGGTACTTCGACCCGGTCACGGTGGTCATCGTGATCGCGGCGGCGGCGGCCTATCTGGCCGGCGTGCGCCGGGTCGGCCGGGGCGGTACCCGCTGGCCCGTCGGCCGTACCGTGGCCTTCCTCGGCCCCGGCCTGGGCGGTCTCATCGTCATTACCATGGCCTCGCCGGCCGTGTACGCGCGCGTCCTGTTCTCGATCCACGCCGTGCAGCTGATCGTCCTGCTGATGGTCGTGCCGTTCCTGCTCGCGCTGGGGCGCCCGATCGCCCTGGCCCAGGCGGCCCTTCCGGAGCGGGCCGGCCGGCGCTTCGAGGCGATCCTGCACAGCCGGTACGCCCGGTTCGTGACGGTGCCCGTGGTCAGTCCGCTGCTGCTGGCCGTGGTGCCGATCGCCATCTACTTCACGCCGCTGTACACCCTGACCCTGACCAACCCCGTGGCGGCCTCGGTCAGCCGGGTGCTCCTGCTGCTGTTCGGACTGGTGGTGCTCATCCCGCTGTGGGAGGCGGGCACCATCAACGTGCACGTGCCGTACGCGCTCGCGCTGTTCTTCTCCCTCATCGAACTGCTCGCCGATGCGGTACCCGGGATCGTGCTGAGGCTGGACACCCACCCCATCGCGGCCAGCTACTACGCCGCGCTGCCCCACGTCTGGGGCCAGACCCTGCTGGGCGACCAGCACCTCGGCGCCGACCTGCTCTGGTGCATCGGGGAGGCGATCGACGTGCCGGTGCTGGCACTGCTGATCATCCAGTGGATCCGCTCGGACGCCCGGGACGCCGCCAGCGTCGATCTCGCCCTGGACCGGGCGGCGGTCGAGGAGGCCACGCGGCGGCGCGAGCGGGCCGCCACGCCGGCCGAGCGGGCCGCCGCCGACGCGGAGAGCGAGGACGGCCTCGCTCGGCCCTGGTGGGAGAGTGACGCGTCGGTCTTCGGCGACCGCGCGGACGCCTTCCGCCGGCGGCGCTGAACACCACGACGCACGCCGCCACATCATCCGCCGGGGCACCGGCGCCGCCTCCGACAAAGTCACCGGCGCGCCGGACAGCGTTACCGCCGGCTCAGGGCGGACGGCCTTGGGACGGCGTTTCGGCCACCGGGCAGGCCCGGTGGCCGAAAGCGTGAGCGGCGCGGTCAGGAGTTCGGATCGGCCGCCGAAATCTCCGCCAGCGCCGAGGCCTCGTCCCGGTTGATGGCCATTTCCCCCAACGACAGCACGCCGACCAGTTCACCGCGGTCGACGACCGGCAGCCGCCGTACCGACGCGCGGCGCATGAGCGCGCTGGCCTGGTGCACGTCGTCCTCGGGCCGGACGCTGACCAGGTCGTTGGTGCAGATCTCCCCGATCGTCATGTTTCCGGGCTGCGAACTCTCGGCGACCGCGCGGATGACGATGTCACGGTCGGTCACCATGCCGATCGGCTTCTTCGCGTCGACCACGATCACGTCGCCGATGTCGGAGTCACGCATCATCTTCGCGGTGGCGCTCACTGTGGTGTCCGCCTGGACCGTCACGGCCGGCTCCACCATGAGTTCACGTACGAGCTGCACCATGGCTACCCCCTCTTTCGGTGTCATCGAAAGGCGTACCCATCGCACCCAGCCACAAACGGATCTTGGTCGATCGCGGGCCGACTATCGGCCCGGCCGCTCCCCCTGTCCGGTACGCCCCGGCAGCTCCCAGATGGAGGTCCGCCTGACCCGTACGCCCTCCAGCACCTTGGGCACCGGCACCTCGTACCCGGCCGCGAGCCGGAACAGCTCGCGGCGCAGGAACTTGCGCTCCGGGTCGCCGGCGAGCACCCGCGCGCCATGCCTGGCCGCCCGCCGCAGAAAGTCGGTCATCCGGTCGGACATCGCCTTGCTGTAGAAGGCATCCCCGGCGAGTACCAGATCGAAGCCGTCCGCGTCGCCGTCGAGCACGTCCTCGACCGCCCCCTCGACCCGGTCCGCGACGCCGTTGGCCTCGGCGTTGCAGCCGACCGCCGCCACCGCCACCGGGTCGATGTCCACCGCCCGCACGTGTGCCGCACCGGACCGCGCCGCCGCGATGGCCACCAGGCCGGAGCCGGTGGCCACGTCGAGCACCCGCAGCCCGGCGACCGATTCGGGGTGGTCGAGCAGGTACCGGGCCAGCGCCTGGCCGCCCGCCCAGGCGAACGCCCAGAACGGCGGCGGCTGCTCGCTGTGGTACTCACCCTCACTGAGCTCCCAGAGCCCGATCGGCTCCCCCGCCTGGCGCAGCCGCAGCTCGGGAACGAACGCGACCGGGGCGAGCTCGGTGTTGTCGGTGACGAAGGCGATCGGGTCTGCTTCCACCAGCCGAATTCTGCCGACGCGTCGCGACCCGGCCGGCGTCGGGGTCCGTGCCCGGATCCGGGCCGTTGCCGGGGTCGGAGCCGGACGGGCCGGGCCGGGGCCGGACAGGCGGGACGGATCGGGGCGGGACGGATCGGGGCGGGACGGGGCGCGAATAATTCGGCCGGCGCGGGTAAGGCGACAGAAACGAGGTCACGCACGCGTGGGGCTACCGTACGAGCGGTCGTCCCAGTACGAAGGAGTAACCGTGGTCGCCGCTGGTGCCGGGTCCCGCCGCCGGTTCGGGATCGTGATCGCGACGCTGGCCGCCGCCCTGACGCCGACGGCCTGCGGCATCCCCCGGCACGCCCAGCCGAGGGCGGTCCACGCCGCCCCGTCCGCCATCAGGAGCGACCTGCTACGCAAGACCGCGGCCGGGCTCTGCGCCGCCGAGAACGCCCAGGAGATGGGTACCCAGCGCCTGGGCCAGCTCTACGACGCGCCCCCCGGGCAGTACCTGACCGTGCAGCGGGCCGAGTCCGGCGCCCGGCAGAAGCTGCGCGACGCACTGGCCGCGCTGGCCGCCACCGGTGTCGACCGGTCCACCCTGGGCCGGCTGGTCGACGACGAGGACGCCGTGCTCACGTCTCGGGCGCGGCTGCTGAAGGTGCTCGGCGGGCAGCCGGGCGGGAGCAGCCTCGCCCTGCTGACCGGGCCGCCCAAGGTCGTCTCCGCGTACCGCGACGTGGTCGGCTCCTACGTCGCGGCCGGCAGGGACTTCCTGTCGGCGGGGCTGGCCGCCTGCGCCACCCCGATGATCACCGTGCTCGTCGGGCCGGGGCAGGACGAGGCGTCGGCCGCCACCGTGGAGTTCCGGATCGCCGCGGCGTGCCGCACCGTCGGGTACGTCACCCGCAGCCAGCGGCCGGCTCAGTCGATGCCCGGCACCGCCACCCTGGGTACCGTGGTGCAGCCCGGCACCCAGAAGCACGACGACCTGTATGACGGGTCCAGCGGGCAGGTGTCGCCGCCGGTCGGAGCGGATGAGGCGATCGTGCTGACCAGCGTCCACTACCCGGTCGACTCCGCCACCTGTGTCTCGAACGGGACGGCCGGCCCGTCCCCCGCCGCGCCGTCGGCGACGGCCAGCCCCTCCCCCACCGCCAGCTGACGTCCACCGCCAGCCGCCCGGTTCCGGTCTCGGCGCCATCGTGAGAGGGTGGCCGGATGCGAATCTTGCGTACCCCCGAGGACCGGTTCGCCACGCTGCCCGGCTTCGATCGGCCCCCGCGCTACGCCGAGGTCGGCGGAGCCCGGATGGCCTACGTCGAGGCCGGGCCCGCCGACGGCCCGCCGGTCCTGTTGCTGCACGGCGAGCCGAGCTGGTCGTTCCTGTACCGGCGGGTGATGGACGTGCTCGCCGACGCCGGACTGCGCGCGATCGCCCCGGACCTGATCGGGTTCGGCCGCTCCGACAAGCCGGCCGAGATCGCCGACCACAGCTACGCGCGGCACGTCGAGTGGGTGCGCGCGCTCGCCTTCGACGCGCTGGACCTGCGCGGGGTGACCCTGGTCGGGCAGGACTGGGGCGGGCTGATCGGCCTGCGGCTGGTCGCCGAGCACCCGGACCGCTTCGCCCGGGTGGTCGCCGCGAACACCGGCCTGCCCACCGGCGACCAGAAAATGCCGCCGGTGTGGTGGCAGTTCCGCGAGACGGCCACCACGGCGCCGAAGCTGAGCGTGTCGAGGCTGGTGCAGGCCGGCTGCCGCACCGCACTGCCCGACGAGGTACTCGCGGCCTATGACGCCCCGTTCCCGGACGAGAGCTACCTGGCCGCGGTGCGAGCCATGCCCCTGCTGGTGCCGACCGCCCCGGACGATCCGGCGGCACCCGCGAACCGGGCCGCGTGGCAGCGGCTGTCCACATTGGACAAGCCGTTTCTCGTCGCGTTCAGCGACCAGGATCCGATCACCGGTGCGATGGCGCCGGTGCTGATCCGCGCGATGGCGGGCGCGGCCGGCATCGACCACCCCACGCTCCACGGCGCCGGCCACTTCCTTCAGGAGGACGCGGGCACCCGGCTCGGCGAGATCGTCGCGGACTTCGTCGCGCATCACGGCGCCGGCTGATCCGGCGGCCGTGCGGCCTGCCCGTTCAGTTGCTGTTCCCGAAGGGCCAACGGCGCCCGACCGCGACATGCGGGATGATGCCCACGCCAAATCGCGATCGCCGGCCCGCTGGCGCTGAACGATCCGGCGACGGCGTTGATCGCCTGCGGGAATAGGCCACCGAGGTCGTGCAGCACGATGTAGGTCAGCAGGGCCGGAGGTTCATGCTCGTCCGCGGCCGCTCAGTCGAGGCAGAATTCGTTTCCCTCGATGTCCTGCATCACGAGGCACGACTCGTTGTCCTCGTCGGCAGGCAGCAGCCGCACGCGTACCGCACCGAGCGGGACCAGTCGCGCGCATTCCGCCTCCAGTGCGGCCACGCGCTCTTGACCCACGAGCCCGGTGCCGACCCGCACGTCAAGGTGCAGCCGATTCTTGACGACCTTGCCTTCGGGAACGCGCTGGAAGAACAGCCGCGGGCCCACACCCGAGGGATCCATGCACACGAACGCCGAACCCTGCTTCTCAGCCGGCAACGCGTGATCGAAATCGTCCCACGTAGCAAACCCCTCCGGTGGCGGCGGCACGACGTACCCCAACACCTCGCACCAGAAACGAGCGACGCGCTCGGGCTCTGCGCAGTCGAAGGTGACTTGGACCTGCCTGACCGACGCCATCGGTACACCATAGAGGGATCTCTTCGATCGTCTCCACAGGCCCGCTGGTGTCGTGCGTGAAGACCACCACGCGGCGAGGGACGCGCCGCAGTTCGTGCAGACCCGCGATCGGGTCCTGCCGGTGATGGATGGTGGCAAAGGCCATCGCCGCGTCGAAGGACTGCTCTTCGAACGGAAGGCTCTCCGCCGCGGCCGCCACGCACGGCGCCGCGCCTGCGGGGCGCTGCTCACGCATGAGCGCCGACGGCTCCACCGCGGTGACGTCACGGTCGGCGGGCTCGTAGGAGCCGGTACCAGCCCCGACATTCAATAACGTCCGCGCGTCACCGGGCGCAGCCCAGACCCTTGCGGCGATCCGCCGCAGGCACCTTCACACCACAATGGTCCGCCACCAGGGCGTGACCCTGGCGTTCGCCATGGTCGTCGTGTGCCGTTCGAGAATTCGGGGATCGGCGCAGCCCGGGGGCGGCGTGAGCCCGTCGGGCGTCGCACGATCCTGTGCGACCCCGACGGGCTCGGCCGTGTCGGTCACCGCCGACACCCGGCGTCGCACGGGCGTCAGGCGGAAACGGTGTTCAGCCCTGCTCGCGTACGCCCTTCAGTGCCGTGCCCCAGGAGATGACCTGGTCGAAGACCGTGTTGAGGCCGGCCACGTGCTGCTCGGTCGGCTTGAAGTCGTAAAAGTTCTCGAAGTCCCGGTAGGAGTCGAGTGTCACCTGGGCGCGTACGGTAGCGACCTGCAACTCGGCCAGGATCAGACGGAGCGCCTCGACGGCCCGGATGCCGCTGGCCGCGCCGTAGCTCACGAAGCCGGCGGCCTTGTTGTTCCACTCGACGTGCAGGTAGTCGAGCGCGTTCTTCAGCGCGCCCGGCACCGAGTGGTTGTACTCCGGCGTCACGATGACGTATGCGTCGAACGACGCGACCTTCGCCGCCCAGTCCTTGGTGTGCTGGTTCGCGTACTGCCCGGCGAGCGGCGGCAGCGGCGCGTCCAGCAGGGGCAGGTTCTGCTCGGCGATGTCGACCAGCTCGAACTCGGCGTCGGTGCGCTGATCGGCGATCGTGCGGACCCAGTTGGCGACGACAGCGCCGACCCGGTTGGGACGGGTACTGCCGAGAATGATGGCAATCTTGAGCATTGTGAGTCCTTCTCAGTTTGTTGGTAGCGAGGGGTGCCATGGCATGGACGCACGCAACGGGATCCCCGGAAACCCCAGCCGGATCAGCACCTGCCCGGGGCCGGCCCGGCCAGGTCAGCTCCTGAAATACGGCCGCCTGCCGCGGCTGGCCGAACGACGCCGTGCCCGACCGGAGTTCATTTCTACACCCTTATCTCGTGCTACGATCTAACCCCCTTTCGTACGATACGCACACCAGCCGGCCTTGCCCGTTACTTTTCCTCGACCGCGAAGAGTCCCGGAGGTGAAGCTCCGATGGCCGCGCGGTTCCGGCGGGAGGCGCCCAGGGCGATCGAGGCGCTTGTGCTGGGCACCCCGGAGGCCCACGACCGGGCCCTCTCACCGCGGTTGCCGGCCAGCTACCCGGCCCGGCACCTCACCGGCGCGATCCGCTGTCGACCGGGGGCCCAGGTCTGCGAAGATCACTGCCGTGGCGAACGACGACGAGGACAAACTGGGCATCGACGACCTCATCCCCGCTGCCGGCGGCGAGTGGCATGGGCTGCTGTTCGACAACCCCACTCTGCGGCTGCCGCCGTGCCTGACGTGGTCGCTCGAATTTCCCTTCAAGGACGTGGCACGCGGGGGTGATGCCAGCCCGGTCAGCGTCAGTGTGGAGTGGCTTCCCATCCCGGCAGACAGTTGGCGCCGCGTCGCCGGTCACCACCTGAGCAGCGCTACCTTCGGGGAACCGGCCGAAGCCACCGTCTACTACTACCTGCACCGCCGCTTCCAGAGCGTCGACGTGCGGCTGACGGACCAGGACAACCGTTCACTGCGGGCCGTGGCCGCGTTGTCCGGCGACATCGATGGTCTCGGCATCGACCCGGTGCGCGCCGACGCCTGGCTCACCTTCACCGGGATAACCGTGTCACTGCACGACGTGAACTCGCCCGAGATGGCATTGACCCGCCTGCGCCAGTTCACCGACACCACCGGGCTGACGATCGGCCCGGACAGCCGCACCGCGGGGCTGCGGTTCCTCGCGACGCCGCGCTAATCGCCGCGTCGTCACGCCGGGGCCAGCTGGAAGCTGTAGCTGCCGGTGCCGGCGGTGTCGGACCACACCATGATGAGGTACCGGGTGCCCGGCTTGAGGCTGGTGAGCGAGGTACCCGAGCAGGTACTCAGCGGCGAGTAGATCTGGGGTTCCGGTCCGTCCTCGGTGATGCCCATGGTGAAGTCGCATGAATCGCCGGGAATGATGCGCGCCGCGGTGGTGGTGGGGGTGAAGACGTACACGTCCAGCTGTCCGGGTTTGGTGATCGTCCCGGTGCCGGCCAGCCCGTCGGGACCACCGACGCGGTCGCCGACGGCGACCGGTACCCGTTGGGGTTTGATGGTGACGAAGCGGAAACTGTAGTCGCCGCCGGTGGTCTGTGCGGACACCGAGAGGAAATAGGAGTCGTCGCCAATGAGCCGGAAGGCGTTGCTGTTTCCTGGGAAGGTACTGCCGTCCGTGGCGGGGGTACCGTCCTGGTGCACGAGCGAGATGGTGATTCCGCCCGGCTGGGTGTTGAGGCCGGCATCGGGCTTGACGTCGAAGAGCCGGACCTCGGTGGCGACGCCGAGATCGACCAGCGAGTAGCGGCGGGTCTCACCGGCGGCCAGGTGGCCGCTGACGCGGTCACCGTCCCGTACCGTGCCGGCGGGGCTTGCCGGTGCGCCGGAGGAGGACCCGCCCGGGGTGGGTCCGCCCGAGGATGGCACGGGCGTGGCGGAAGCGGCGGCCCCGGTCGTGCTCTGTGCCGTCAGCGCGGCAACCGCGAACTCCGCGCTCCCGGTGTTCGCCAGGTCGATCGCGCAGGCGTGGAGCGAGTCCGGGTCGGTGACGCCGACCTTCCGGCACAGATCCTCGGCCCAGCCCTGTCGGGGCACCGAATCCGGGTACCGGGCGGGGGCGCTTCGATCCGTGTACGTCTCGGTGTCGGTGCCCGGCGGGTAGGTGAACAGCGACGTCTGGGCGGTGACCCGGAGGCTGTCGGCGTACCTGGGGTAGAGGGCGTCGAAGGTCGGGTCCACGATGGGAGCGCCGCCGCCGACCCGGATGTCGTTGGCCTTGTTGCCGTCGAAGTCGCCGAACAGGCCGGTGAGCTTGCCGGCTCGGGCGGGCGCGGGCCAGACGTTGACCGACAGGGTGGAGAATCCGCCGATCACGATGAGCCGCGTGCCGTCCGCCCAGTCCAGGGTCACCTGGTTGCCGGGGCTGAAGGTCAGGTTGCCGCCGTGCGGAAGCCGGCGGGACTGTGCCGGCTGCTCGGCGCCGTTGACCAGCACGGTGAAGGTCCCGTTGTCGATCCTGGCCTCGACCCGGTCGCCACCGACGTCGGCGGCCACGGCGGTGTTCATGGACACGTGCCGGGCGCCCTCGACGGCGCGCTGGCGTACCTGGATCTGGAGCGCGTTCGCCCCGCTGGCGGAGCGGTCGAGGGCGGCGACGAACTCCCCGTCGGCCTGGAAGTCGAAGCGCCGGCCGTCGAACGTGACGATGTGGGGATCGCCGCTGGAGCCCGCGGGTGGGGCCGAGGGCTGTTGCGGCGGGCAGCCGTTCTCGGCCGTGCAGATCGGGTCATCGGGCTTGGGCGGCCGGCACTGACCGACCGGAACCTCGTGATCGCCGTACGTCGTGCGGATCGGACGGCCCATGATGGCACGATGCTTGTTCTCGGCCTGCGTGGCGTGGACCTCGGCGGTGGAGATGCCGGTGTGCGTGCCGTCCGCGGTGACGCACTCGTGCAGGTCAAGCGGTCCCTTGGTGTCCTCGTAGGCGTGGTAGAGCTCGTGGTAGAGCTCCTCACAGGGATCGTGAGCCACACCATCCTGGAACGTCGCGTGGTCGTCGGGGTTCCAGTAGACGATGATGGCGCCGAATGCCTTCTGTTCGCCATTGCTGCCGACGGAGCGGTTGATGCCGACGCTGACGTTCGCGGCGTCCAGGGTCGGGAGGATGTCGGAGGTGTCGCCGCCGTAGCTTCGGAAGCTCTTCATGCAGGGGCCCGCGGCGTCGGCGATGGACTGATCAGCGAAGGTGATTTTGGCGTGTGCCGCGGGCGCCACCGGACCGAGCACGGCCACGGTCACGGCGAGCAGGGCCAGCGCCGTGCCCGCCGCGGCCGGCCGCCGGCGGCGCAGCAGGAGCACCACCACCGCGGCGACGCCGAGCCCGGCGATGACTCCCCCGACCCAGATTGTCCAACGTGGACCTGATCCGGAATCGGCGGGCCCACCGATCGCCTGCGCCCGACCGCACATCGGCGTGCCGTTGGCCGCCTCGACGGGCGCCTGATAGACGACGTCGAGCCGGAGCGGCTTGGCGGGATCGACCGGGTACAGCGAACCCGCGGTGAGCTGCGGCGTCCAGCTCACGGTCTGCAGCGCCACGCCCGTCGGGCCGGCCGGCACCACCGGCAGGGGCAGGTCGACCGAACCGCCGGGCGGCACGGTACGCAGGTCCGCCCGCAGCTGGTAGCCCAGATCGTCGTCGAACGACGGCAGCGTGGCGACCGGCTCGACCACGGCACCGTTCTGCGTGACCCGCGACAGGGTGATTGTTCCCAGCGCGTTGGCCACGACCGCGCACGGTTCGGTGCCACGGTTGGTGACCGTGACCACCGGCGACCGGACGTTGTCGGCCCGGATCGCGAGTTCGGGACCGGTCCCCCGCGCCTGGGCGGTGGTCGGCATTCCCAGCAGCATGGCAACGGCCGCGGTCAACACCACAATGGCGCGCATCCGCACGGGGCTCACCCTTCACCGGGGTACTCGTGGTCAACGCCATTATGCGGACGGGGCGCACGCCTTCCGGCCGCCATGCACGCGCCCTGCCTGCGCGGATTCCGGGCGCTGCCACCGAGTCACGCGGCGTTCATCAACGTTTCGTCGAGCCGACGTGTCCGGCGCTTCGAGGGATGCCCGGGGCGGTTGTCCGTTCCGGTGGCCAACCGGGCTAATGGTTCGCCGCTGCGCGGCACCGGCCTCGTTGGAGGCTCTCCGGGCCGTCAGGGGGTTACCGTGCGCTTGCCGGCCGCCGGGCTGTCGGGGTCGATGCCGAAGCTGATGATACGGCGTGGGTGGATCCGGATGATGGGTCCGTCCAGGCGGGCCTCGGAGTCGGCCGGGGCGACAATCGCCTCGGCGTCGCCACGGATCTCCAGGCAGCGGACGGTCCAGGGATTGAGCGAGGCGATGTCGTCGACGACAAACGCGACCTTCGAACCGGCGGCCACGTTGCGGAACTTCTGACTCTGACCCATGTTGTGCCCGCCGATGTCGATGGTCTGCAGTCGTTCGTTGTAGCCGAAGCCGACCGGACTGTTCTGCGGGGTGCCGTCCGGCCGTACCGTGGCCAGCCGGCCAAGGCGCTGCTCGCGCAGGTAGGCCAGTTCCCGTTCGGTGAAGACCGCCACTGATCGCTCCGTTCGGCTCTGTCGACAGGACTCGACAACGTTAGCGCGCGAGGTCCACCGCTCAGGATCGTGTGGCGTCTTGCGCGTCAGCATCGCCTGGCCTCCGCTCGGCTGACCGCGAACAGCGGTAGCCTCCGGAATCATGAGCTGGCTTCCCGACGACTTCGTCCACCCCGTTCACGTTCCGCTGCCCGGCGGCACACATCATCTGCGGCCGATCAGCGAGGCCGATACCGCGCTGGACTATCCGGCGGTGATGGGCTCCCGCGAACGGCTGTGGGACATCTTCGGCCCGGCCTGGGGTTGGCCCCAGGAGACGATGTCCTACGAAGAGGACCGGGTGGACCTCCTGCGGCACGAGGAGGAGATAGCCGCCCACCGGTCCTTCAACTACGCGCTGTTCGATACGGCGGAGACCGCCCTTCTCGGCTGCGTCTACATCGACCCGCCCGAGCGAGCCGGCTCGGATGGCGAAATTTCCTGGTGGGTGGTGGACAACTTGCTCGGCGGCGAGGTGGAGCGCACGCTGGACACGCTGGTGCCACAGTGGATCGCCGCCGATTGGCCGTTTCGGCGGCCCCGGTTCCTCGGCCGTGACATCTCCTGGCGGGACTGGTTGGCCCTGCCTCAACATCCCTGACGGGCCGCTGCGTCTCCGGAAGCCGAGACGACTCCGGGCCGGTCAATCAGGGACATCTCGGCCAGCCGTAATCCGCGCGCAGAGCGTTCTGCAACTCCTCGTTGTAGTACTCGAATTCGGGCTCCACGACAAACATCAGGGCGGAGTACCAATGAGACCGGGGGTTCTCCAGCGCGACCGGGTCGACGGCCCGGAACGCGTCTTCGATCCGAATGCGGGCGCCCTGCGGGTCCAAGGACTCGTCCCCACCCTCCCATTCGGGATCGAAATAGGGAAGCTGTGACTCATAGATGTACATGAAGTGGACGTAATTCCGGAACGAGGCGCTGAGGAGGTAGATGTCACCGTCCTGGGGCAGGCAGAAGACCTTCCCGGTGCCCGGGTCGAGTACGACGCTGTCGTCGCTCATGTCGCACAGATTGATCCAGCGATCGGCCCCGGGAGGAACGGGATCATAACGCTCGTCGAGCTTCCATTGATGGTCCTCCCGCTCCCCCATGATGCTGAAACTATCCCCGACCGCCCAGTACAGGCCGAACATGGGGTTTCTGCCGACGGGGAGCCCCAGCGTGCCCATCACGTCTCTGGTGTCGGGGTCCGCGATTTCCGCCAGCCGGCTCTCCGGGACGGAGATCAGCTGGTCCGGACCGTAGACGGCCTCAAGTGACCGGCGGCTGAGCTCAAAGAGATCGTGCATCCGATTCTTCTACCACAGGCGAAGTGAGCCCAAGCCCATCGGCCGGCGCCGACCGGGCCTCCTCGGGTGGGGTCCGCTCAGTTCACGGCCGTTCGCTCTGGTGACGCCACCCAAGTGCGCCGATGCATGTCAGCGCCAGAGTGAATGGGCCGAATGTTGCCGGGAAATCGTTGTCGCTGGTGTCCCACGCCCAAACCATCATGCCCACAAGTACAACCACCACCGGCCGACTTCATCGCCCGAACCAGACCGTGGGTGCTCGGAGCCGCCGCGCTCTGACCCACGGTGGCGCAACGCCCGCGTCTTGGGTTTGCCCCGCCGCCGGACCGGCCGATCCGGCGGCGGGCGCCCTTCAGTTGGTGACCACGAGGTGGTCGAGGTTGAACCAGCCGGTATCAGACGGCAGGTATGCGACGGTGATGTCGTTGGTCCCTGCCTTGAGCTGCAGCTTGATCGTCGCGTCGGCCCAGGTGTTCCAGCTCCCGGTCAGCGGCAGCGAAATCTGTTGCGCAGCGGCGCCGTTGACGGAGACTGTCGCGGTCCTGGTTTGCTTCGGGCCGTCCGGGCCCGCGGCGTACCGAAGGTCCAGCGTGTAGGTCCCGTCCGCCGCGACGCTGAACTGTTGGGTGACGCTGGGACCCGAGGAGGTGAAGCAGGCAACGAATCCCGAGCCGGTGTAGCCCGGATGGTCGGTGGCAAGGCATGCTCCGCCGCCCATGGTCCCGTTCTCCGCCTCGCATGCCTGACCGAGGCCGCATGGCATCGTCAGGTCGACCGCGTCTTGCGCGGTGACCCGCCCCCCGGTCGAGATCGCTGTGGCGGTGCCGGTGAGTCGATAACTCACCTGCGGAGCCGTGGCGGGTACCACCACGGTGAAGTTAGCCGTGGTTGTCCCGCCCGGCGGTAGGTCAAGGACGGGCAGACACGTGCTCCCCTGCGCCAGACCGCAACTCACGTGCAGCTGCGAGGCGGACGTCGGGTCGTCCGCGGAGACGGCGAGCGACGTCTGGACGAGGGCGTCGTCCAGGCCGCTGCCATTCGTGAACGTGACGGGGATCTGGTAGGTGCCACCAGCCGTCAGCTGCGCCGGCGCGTTCACGGTGACGGTCTGCGGGTCGGTCCAGGACAAGTAGACCCCGAACGCGTCGTGCGCCGACTGGAAGGTGAGCGGCACGGTGACCGAGCCGCCGGACGCGCTCATGGTCTGGTTGAAGACCACCGGCCGCGAGTACAGCGGTGCCTTGTCGGGGATCCGGTAGACGGTGACGTGTACCTCGCCCTGCCTCACGAGCCAGGGAACCGACGAGAGCCCGTTGAAGGTTACGGATGCGGCACCCGTGTATCCGTCGGAGTCTCCGACGATCGCGACAGCTCGCTGCTGCGAGGCATCCTTCGCCGCTGAGATCGCCGTGGTGCCGACCTCACCGGAGGTGGATACCAGCGAACCGGTCAGGTCGGCGTAGGTGCGAAGCGCCCACCAGTTTCCGGTTGGCGCCCATCCGGTGGCCGCGTGGCTGAGCAGCCCGGTCATGTTGGGGATCATGCAGCACTGCCAGTTGCCGCGCATGGCGTTGGTGTAGTTGGACTGCGCGAAGCGGGCGACGTACCAGGCGGTGACGCCCGCGGACTGCCGATCGGCGGGCTGATACTCGTTCGCCGACAACGGGATGGGCTTCAGTCCGACGGCCGTCGCGTCACTTTCGATGGCCCGTCCCACGGTGACCGGGTCGTCGACGTCACCCTCATCGTGGTTGGAAATCATGTCTGGCACCGTGTTAGCCGCCTTGACGTGCGCGAACCAGGTCTGCCATTCCTGCGGCATCCGCTGTGGTGTGAAGGCGAAGGAGGGGCCGACGATCGTCGCGTTGGGCGCGAGCCGCCGGATCTCCTGGTACGCGGTGTCCCACATCTGGAAGTACTGCGGGGTGTTGACCCCGGGCGCCCAGAAGATGGAGAGATCCGGCTCGTTCCAGATGTCGAAGGCGAAGTTGATTCCGGAGTCCTTCACCGCGTTGACGGTGGTGTCGATAAAGGTGATCCAGTTTGAGCAGTCGCCGTTGATGCACGGCCACATCGTGCTCGCGGGCGCGCCACCGGTCGACCCGAACAGATCGCTGACCAGAAGTTGGTACTGGAAGCCTTTGCCCGACACCTGCTGCAGGCGCTTGGCCTGCGCGATGATCGAGGCGATGTCCGCCTTGGTGGCGTCGCCGTACTGATATTTGTCCTTGATCCAGCCGCCCGAGAACCAGCCACCGCCACGGAAGGCGTTGATGTGCAGGGGTTGCAGGTACTGGTCGGCGGGTTGGGTGCCGTCCTGGCTGACACCGTAGAGAATGCCCTCGCCGACTCCGGTTGCCGGCCCGGTCGTGGAGGCGAGATTCACGCTCAGCGACTTCACGTCCGTCGGGCTGGCCGCGGCCGAACTCTGCGCGGCCGCCAGCAGCGGTGCCGCGAGCGCCAGGGCCATCCCGGATGCCAGGGCTAGGCGGCCGAGGCTCGATCTCGTTCTCATCTGGTCTTCACTCCTGCTCCTTAGATGAGGTTGGGTGGGCACGACGAGGTCGCGCGGTGCGGCCTCGACCTGGCCGCCACCGCGGGGACGCGTGTGCGGGCAGGGGCTTTGGGGCGCCAGTGGCGCGGGTGTCCGGCAAGCGGTGTTGGTGTTGGGCGTCGCGCGGCAGGGCTGAGGTGTCGGCTGGAGTGCCGCGGCCGGATCACGGTGCCGGCGAGGTTGTTCCAGGGTCCGGCGAGCACCGCCGTTGGGCGGTCGTGAGGTGTCTGCGACGGCGGTGGGTCACGGACTGGCATCAGGCGTCGTTCGACAGCGGTGATCGACCCGACGGACCGGCCGCTATCGTTCGTGCGTGGTCCGGCGGGTTGAGCGTGCGCGGCGTCGGTGGTTCGGTGGCCGGCCGTAGAAACCGTCGCGCGTCTGGGCCGGGCGGCGAACCCGGACGCGAGCCGCCGCTTCCCGCGCGTCAGGTAGCGCGGACGCGCAGCGGCGTCACCGTGACGGGTCTACTACGGCAGCGGCTTTCGCGGGGTGCCTGTTCATGCGCTCTCCTGGGGGTGTGCGGCGCGCGGGGGTAGTTGGTTCACCGGGCGGGTGGTACGGGTCCGGTGCTGGCTCGCAGCGAGATCGGTGGGCTGAGCAGCAGGTGGCGGGGTGACGTGTCGGGTGTGGCGATGCGTTCGCGCAGCAGCTCGACGGCGTGCGCGCCCATCTGCGTGGCAGGCACGTCGGCGGAGGTCAACGGCGGGCGGAAGTCTTCGGCCCAGTGCCGGGCCGCGACTCCAGCGATGGAGAAGTCTTTCGGTACCGTGCGTCCGGCGCGCTCCAGCCCTCGGCCGATGCCCGGCAGCGCCGCCTCGTTGAGGGTCGCGATGGCGGTCACCTCTGGTCGGGTGACCAGAAGCCGCTGGACGCATTGCTCACCGGCGGCCGCGTCGTCGGCGCAGCACACGTCGGTGCCGGACAGGCCCCGTTCGGCCACCGCGGTGTTGAAGCCCGCCAGCGCCCGGTGCCCGGGCCCGTATCCGGCGGCGACCAGCTCGGCCGACCGGTTGACCAGGGCGACGTGCCGGTGACCGAGGTCGGCGAGGTGATGCACGCAGCGGCCGATCAGGGTGGCGTAGTCGACATCGACCCAGCAGGTGTCGTCCGCGTGTGCGGTGCGGCCGATGGTGACGAACGGCAGCCTGGTCTGCTGCAGGCGGGCGACCCGCGCGTCTTCCAGACGGATCTCCATGAGGATCACGCCATCGACCCGGCGGCCGGTGATCATGCGCTCGAAGGATCGGTCGTGGTCGCCGCCCGAGGGCGACAGCAGCACATCCAGGTCGGCCTCCGCGGCCGCCTCAACCACGCTGGCTACGAATCCCAGCTGCATATCGGTCAACCGCTGGGCGGCCGGCGGAATGACCAGGCCGAGTACGCGGGTGCGGCCTTCCTTCAGCGCCCGGGCGCTGGCGTTGGGCCGGTAGTCCAGCTCATCGATCACCTGCTGGACGCGCCTGCGGGTCGGCTCCGATACCGTCCGCCTGCCGCTCAGCACGTACGACACCGTGCTGCGCGACACCCCGGCCTGGCGGGCGATCTCCCCGATGTTCATGACGCGGCTCCCTCATCACATCGGTTCGCGGACCTGGGTCGCGGCAGGCATTCTCCCCGACCGGGGACGTCGATGCCGACTCAGTGTCGAACCGGTTCGCTCGGAGCGTACGGCGGCCGAAACGTCGATGTCAACGATGAGCCCTCGATGTCACGAGCACACACGCCCGAGCCCGTTCACCCCATTGACCTTGGCACCCGGCGCGGCCTACTGTTCGGCGAATCGATTCGGCGAATCGATTCGACACGGCAGTCAGTCCTCGCCATCCTGCCCGGACCCGTCCGCAGCCGGCCGGTCCGCAGCCGGCCGGTCGGCAACCGTCCGCTCCGCGCAACGCCCTTCGAGAGGCTCACATGAATAGGTCACCTGTCCGGCGCCCCGCCGCCGGTAGCCTCGCTGCCTGCCGGACTGGTTCCGGGCCGTTCACCGAGCCGGTGAACCCCCACGTCGTCACCCGCTAGCCACCTTTCCGAGAGGACTGTCCGTTCATGCCCCTCGCCCGCACGGGTCCGGTGTTCGACATCCGTGAGATCCCCTTCAGCTTCACCGGCTCCTGGTTCAACGTCTCACCGGTCATCGCCGAAAAGGTGTACGCGGACGACCTGCACCTCGTGTCCCACCAGACCGGCCTGCACCCGGTACTGCGCCTGCGCCCCATGCTGGACGGCGACGCCGTCGCCACCACCGTGGTGGTCCGACCCAGCCACCTGACCTGGCAGCACGACATCGGACGCATCGAGGCCGCCTACGAACGCGCCGACACGCTGCGCATCCGCGGCACCGGCCTCGGACTGGCCCTGCTCGCGGCCCAACCAGAACTGACCCCGTTCAGCGGCCCCTACCTGTTCCGCGATCCGGTCGACGGCGCCCACATCATCACCCTCTACGAGACCGGCCGCCGCTACCGGATCACCATCCTGTCCGGCGCACCGCGCCAGGTTCTTGGCGAGGAGTCCCTGCGCACCGCGGCCCGCGGCGTCATCATGGACGAGTCGGCCCCCTGGGAGATCGCCGTCGAAGAATTCGACGCCGCCCGCCCCCCGTACACCGCGTCGATGGACTTCCCGTCGGCGGTCGCCGCCGCACGGGACCAGTTCGACACCTTCCTGGAGGCCGTCGCCGGATGGCGCAGCCCACAGACCCCGGCCGCGGACCTGGCCGCCTATGTTCTGTGGTCGGCCACCGTCAGCCCGGCCGGCATGCTTGGCCGCACCGCGGTACTGATGTCCAAGCACTGGATGGACAAGGTCTGGAGCTGGGACCACTGCTTCAACGCCATCGCGCTGGCCGCCGGCGCACCGCGGCTAGCCTGGGACCAGTTCCTACTGCCGTTTGACCATCAGGACAGCGCCGGCGGGCTGCCCGACTCGGTGGCCCACTCGGAGGTGCTGTACAACTTCGTCAAACCACCCATCCACGGATGGGCGCTGCGGAGAATCCGTTCCCACACCGCTCGCGACCTCGGCCGCGATGCGCTTTTGGCGCTGTACCAACAGCTGCGTCACTGGACCAACTTCTGGCTGACCACACGCCGGGCCCCCGGACACGACCTCCCCCACTACCACCACGGCAATGACAGCGGCTGGGACAACGCAACCACCTTCGACCCGGCCCACGTCATCGAATCCGTCGACCTCGCCGCCTTCCTCATCCTGCAACTGCACGAGCTCGCCTCGCTCGCCACCGAACTCGGCGACCCCACAGCGGCCCACGACTGGACCGCGACGGCACGGCAGCTGACCCGGGCCGTGCTGGCCGCCTGGAACGGTGACGCCTTCCACACCACCGCCGCGCACACCGGTCAGACCTGGACCAGCGGCAGTCTGCTGAACCTCATGCCAATCGTGTTGGCCGACCTGCTACCGGCCGAAATCCGCACCGTCATGGTCGAACGCATCGGCCGGCACCTCACCGAATACGGTCTGGCCACCGAACTGCCCGACAGCCCAGACTACGAAGCCGACGGATACTGGCGCGGCCCGATCTGGGCTCCTTCGACCGTGCTCATCGAAGACGGGCTGCGCCGAGCAGGCCACGTCGACCTCGCCGACGAGATCAGCCGACGCTTCCGGGGATTGTGCGAAAACTCCGGCTTCGCCGAAAACTTCGACGCCAAAACCGGTGCCGGGCTACGAGACCGCGCCTACACCTGGACAGCCAGCAGCTATCTGATCCTCGCCGCCGCATACGAGCACCGCCGCCACACGAACATCGCTTCGCCGACGGGACTGCCTCATCAGGCCATCGAGCCCACGGGTAGCCATCAGCGAGTCTGACCTCGACGTGCGACGACTCCTCCAGCCGCTCGCGCGCTCGTTCCGGCCGACCCCCCAGTGAGCCGCGACGCCCAGGTGCCGCAACGCCTCGGACTCGGTCGGCTGGTCGCCGACCCGCGCCGCCAACTGGCAGGCGCGCTCCAACTCCGGCGATGTGATCAGCGACCGATCCCACCACGCCGCATCAGGCCCGGACGTAGCGGACCCGTAGTCGGGCCGTAGCGCCGTCCAGCAGGCTGACGCCGCCCAGCTTGTTGGTCCGGCTCTGCCGGCCAACGGAGGCGGCTACCATCGCGGCTACTCACCGCCAGGTCCAACGGACGCAGCGTCCACGACCGCGAGGAGAACCGCGTGCGGAAGAACGCGACGGCCGTCCTCACCGCGCCGGGGCTTCACGGTCGGGTCACGGCCGCACGCCCTCCCGGCCCGGCGGCTGCGGGTCGACCCGGCCGCGGTCTGGAGACCCGCGGGTCGAGGCGTCCTTGTGGTACCTGGTGACCGGCGAAGTCCTGTGGGGCTCGCCCGTAGTTGTTCCATAGCGAACCCGTAGTCGGCCCGTGTTTAGTAGGCGCCGAGCAGCGCGTTGACCTTGGCCCCGATACCGTCGGAAGCGGCGGGACGGCGCGGCGATGACCGACTCGTACCTACTAGGAGAATTCCCGTGGCACTCAATCTGCATGGCGGGCCCAGCCGCCCGTCTTCGCGCCGGTCTTTACCGAAGTTCGGTGAACGCCGCGGCGACGCGCGCCTGCGGACGCAACTCATCGAGTATCGCGGGGTCTAGGTCTCGGCGACGCACCACCTGTCGCCCGGGTCCCGGCGCAGCCGTGCCGCGGCGAGCAGCGGGTGAGCCGGTGCACAGTGACGTGGCCAATCTCGACACCTGCGCTCAAGCAGGCGTTCCTCCACGTCGCGATAGGACTACCCGAAAGCGCGAATACCAGCGGATCGCGACACGATCGGCTCGGACCGTGAACCGGAACCCGGCGATCACCGAACTCGGCGGCAACCACACACGCACGCGAGTCGACGATGTCACCACCCGCGCTCGGCTTGCCGGCGCTCAACGCAACAGTGCCGAACACGGGCTAGCCGTCCTAGCGATTCGTGAGAGCACCAGCCGATTCCAGAGGACACAATGAGTCAACCACCATACGAGAACCAACTACCACCCCCGCCGGGTGCTCCCGGGCAGTACGGGCCACCAACGCAGTACGGCCCGCAGGGGCCGCGGCCACAGTACGGCCCACCAACGCAGTACGGGCCGCAAGCACCGCAGGGATCGCGGCCACAGTACGGGCCGCCGACGCAGTACGGACCGCAGGCGCAGCAAGGGCCGCGGCAGGGGTGGGTCGCGCAGCCGACTGCGCCCGGACCCGCACCCGGCACGCCGGGACCTGGCATGCCGGGACCTGGGATACCGGCTCAGCCGGCCGGCCAGCCGAAGGTGAACAGGCGTGCGCTCATCGGCGGCATCGGGGGCGGCGCGGCCGTCGTCCTGGTTGGCGGCATCTTCGGCATCCGCGCGCTGGTCGGCGCCGCGAGCAAGGCATCCGCGAACAACTCGGCGAACGATTACGATCCCAACACCCTGCCGACCGCGGCCGGTGCCAGCGGCGGAATCACCACCGCCGACGTCTCCGCGCTGATCAAAGACCTGAACACGGCGCTGTCCAAGCGCGACAAGGCGGCATTTCTCGCTCGGCATGCGTCGGGCGCCACGGCCACGCAGGCCGGCAGGATGTTCGACAACCTCGGCAAGTTCACGTTCGACAAGCTCGAATACCAGGTGATCGGCGAGGGCGGTCGGGTGTTCAACTCCGGCAACGGGTCAACCGTGAACGTGGACATCGCGCTGGTGCACCAGGTCACCGGGGTGGACGCCACGGAGTTGCCAGAGTGGTACCGGTGGACGGTGTCGCGCCCGACGAGCAGCGCGCCCATCGTTATCACGGCGGTGGCGGGGTCACCCATCATTCTTGGCCAGGGCAAGTACGTCTACTACCCGGCGATCTGGGACAGCCCGAACGACATAGTCGTGGTCGAGCGCCCGAATCTCGTGCTGGCCGCCGAGACGGCGTCCGATGGGAAGATTTTGAGCAAGAACGCGGACGTCTTCGCCGAGGCAATCAAGAACAACAGAACCGGTTGGAGTCAGGCGGGCGGGCAGACCAAGGGGCTCGCGCCTGGCGCCTTCATCGTCGGTACCTCCACTCGCGACAAGTTCTACTACTGGTACTCGGGCAAGGCCAACCAGTACGGGTTCGAGGCCGGTATCACGATCCCCGTGCTCAACGCCGCCAGCATGGACAACATGGGAAGCGGCGCCCCGAAGGTGTACGGGTCCAGGATCGTGCTCGACCTGACCACCTCCTATTTCACCGACGACAGCGGCGAGGACGTGCCCCAGACCCTCGTGCAGCACGAAGACGCGCACAACATCATGTTCAGCGTCATGACGACCGACCAGGCCAGCATGCCGCTGTGGATCGTTGAGGGTTTCGCTGATTTCATGGCCACCAGGACGTACTCGAACCCGGTGCAGAACTACTTGCAGTTGGCGACGCTCAAGCGGTCCGTCTCGTCCGGCGGCGGGTCGTGGGACGGTCACACCTTCCCGTCCAATGCCCAGGTCTATGCCATCGACCCGGTTGACATGGGCGCGGGCTACGCGCTGAGCACCCTGGCGTACTACTACATCGAGCAGAAGTACGGCATGAACAAGGTCATCGCGTTCGCGCAGGGGAACTACCGCGCCAACTCCACCGTCGACGGCACCACGGGAATGGATAACCCGGCAGACATCGCGTCCAGCGTGCTCGGCGTCTCTCTCGACGAGCTGCAGACGGATTGGGCAGCGTTCGTCCATCAGACCATCGGCCGGTAGAAAGCAGGAAGACATCGTGACCTCGCCGACCGGCCCCCAGCATGGACAGGGCTACCCGACGAACGAGGGCTGGCAGACGCCGGGAAGCCCTTATCCGGCCGGAAGTTACCCGCCCCCAGGGGGCAACCAGCCGCCGGCACCACCAGCGCAGTACCAGCAACCGGCGCCCCCGGGGCAGCAGTACCAGCCGGTACCCCCGCAACAGTGGGGATGGGGTGGCCAGCAGGCCCCACCTTCCCAGCCGCAGTTCCAACCGCAGCCGCAGTTCCAACCGCAGCCGCAATTTCAATCCCAGCCGCAGTTCCAGCCCCAGCCCCAGCCCCAGCCCCAGCGGGCGAAACAGAATCACACCCTGCGCAACGTGCTCATCGCCGTGGGGGCGGTCGTCGTGGTCATGCTCGTGGGAGCGGGCGTTCTGCTCCACGCCGCATTCGACCTGAACTCCGGCGGCTCCGTCAAGACGCTCGGGAAGTCCGCGGGGACGATGAAGGTCGCCTGGGCGTTGCCCGTGAATCAGGGCACCGAGGCGATCGAGGGGTTCCACGGCAGTTGGTCCACGCCGAACACGGTGCTTTACGCCCGCGCCGACGGCATCATCGACTACTCACTGAAAAACGGCGCCCAGGTCTGGGGCTGGCAGGTCCCGTCGGGGCAGGTCGGATGCGCGATGAGCGCGAACACGGCCAACGGTGTCGGCGTGCTCGCCTACGGCTCCACGAAGAGCGACTGCGACCAGCTCATCGCCTTCAACGTGGACACGGGCAAGCAGATCTGGTCTCACCCGCTCGACGTGAAGGACCGCACTGAGGACATCCAGCCGTTGGAGGACGACCCCTTCATCTCGCTGGACGGTAACGTCATGGCGGTCGAGACCCCGCAGGCCACGTTCGGGGCGTACGACCTGACGACCGGCAAGCAACTGTGGCACACGCCCGTGAGCACCTCGCTCAGCCAACCGACCTGCATTCCCCAGGGAACGGCGGTTGTCGAGAACACGGTCTATGGGCTGTCCAGCTGTCAACCCGAGAGCGGACCGGAGTACGTCAGCCTCATCGGATACAACGCCCACACGGGCGCCAAGACGTGGACCGGCGACGCCTCAAGTGCCAAGGGCCTGGACGCTGTGATGCTGTGGAGCGATCCCGCCCAAGGGTCTCTCTTCCTGGTCGACTCGGCCTCCGGCGGCCAGAAGACCCTGCTGTCCTACTCCGTGCCCCACGGCTCCGGCCCCACCAAGCCGGTAAGCTTCAAACTCAACGGCTACGACGACGATTCGTTCGACGTCTCGACGGATGCGCAGTATTCGCCGCACGGTTACGCGATCTACGGACACACGCTCTACATCCAGGGAGCCAGCGGCAGGGGCTCGCTCGCCAACAGCCTCAACGCGGTGGATCTGACCACCGGCAACGTGCTGTGGACCCAGTCGATCCCCGACTATTCGATCACGGTCGTCAACGCCGATGCCAGCGGCGTGCACACCATCGTCTCGACCGAGGGGCAGAGCGTGTACCAGTTGGTGACGTTCTCGGCTGCGAGGGGGAGCCGGGCGTACGGCTCCAGCATCAACGATGCCCGGATCTCCTTCCTCGCTCAGGACATGCTCTACCTCCAGGGCGGATACCTGATCAATATGCCGGCGTCGATCGGCGCGGCCAACCCGGAGTTGTTCGTCCTGACGGGCGCCAAAACCTCCTGACCGGCTGGCATCCCCTGAAGCGGCGTTTGCCGCGTGGGCCGGCGGACCTTCGGGTTCGCCGGCCCACGCGCCACACAGAGGTGCGGTGCGCTCGACTGGCCGAGCAACTCGGGGGTCTGGTCGGCTAGCTCGGAGTGCCCGGGCCGGTCGGGGCTTCGGTGAGAAGGTGCATCCTGCCCGCGGCGATGTCGAAGTAGCCGCCCACGAGTTCGAGGTCGCCGCGGCGTACCCGGTCGTCGATCGCGGGCAGCGTGCGCAGGTGGTCGAGTTGTTGCAGGACGTTGGCCTGGCACAGCAGATCCAGCTCGTCGCGGCTGCCAGCGGCGGTGGCACGCATCCGTTCTACGCTGGGCTGGCCGTGGCGCAGCCAGCCGCGCAGGTGAGGCAGGTCGTCCGCGGTGCCGGGGCGTAGCAGCGCGGCCATGGCTCCGCAGCCGGAGTGCCCACACACCGTGATGGTGCGTACCGGCAGCTTGGCCACGGCGTATTCGATGGCCGCGATCGTCGAGTCGGGCTCGGTGGTGCTGGCCGGCACCAGGTTGCCCACGTTGCGCACGGTGAAAAGGTCGCCGGGCCCGCTCGCGGTGATGAGGTTGGGCACCAGACGGGAGTCCGCGCAGGTGAGGAACAGGTGAACCGGGCGCTGCCCGGTTCGGGCGAGCGTGGCCAGCAGTGGCCGTACCTGTGGGGCCAGCCGCCGGTGGAATTCGCGGGTACCGTCCTCCAACAGGCGCCGGGCCGCGATGCGGGCATCACGCGGTCGAGCCGGGTCCGTCGCTGCCGTGGTGGCGGACCACGATTGGGCGAAGGCGAGCTGGGGCACGGGTTTCCGGGCGGGTACGGTCCGACCCGCCATGGCGTCTCCGTACCACTGGTGGTGCAGCTCGTTGATCGTCACCACGCCGCCGGAGCGTTCGCGGTCGGCCCGCCAGTCATCGACCGCGACGATCCCGGAGTGATCCATGTAGTCGATGTTGAGTCGCAGCTCCACCTCGCCTCCGTCGGGGAGCTTGCTGAGGGCGCGGTGCAGTGCGGGAACGCTGAGCAGCGTGAGAGATCCGCCGACCGACACCAGCCATCCGCCTTCCTCGCGCGGCTGCACCTCGACGGTGACGTGCGCGAGCCGGCGTACGGTCAGCGCGAGCGCGAACGCCATGCCGATGAGTACGCCCTGGAACAGGCCCCACCCGATGACGCCGCAGGCCGTCGCCGCGTAGGCGAGCAGTTCGCCGTGGCGTCGGGCGCTGCGCAGGTGCCTCACATTCACCATCTGCAGGCCGATGAACACGAGCACCGCGGCGAGCGCGGCGAGTGGGATCAGCTCGATCGCCGAGGCCGCGACGCCGACCACGAGCAGCACCCACACACCGTGCAGGATCGCGGAGGCGCGGGTGCGGGCGCCCGCGGCGACGTTGGTGCTGCTCCGAACGATGACACCGGCGACGGGCAGGCCGCCGAGCAGACCGGCTACCACGTTCGCGGCGCCCTGGCCGGCCAGTTCCCGGTTGAGGTTGGCGCGGGGACCGCGATGCAGTCGGTCCACCGCGACCGCGCACAGCAGGGATTCGACGCCGGCGACCAGCGCGAGGGAGCCGACCGCGCCCAGTATGCCGAACCAGTCACCCTGCGGCAGCCGCGGGAAGGCGAACGCGTCGAGCGGCGCATCGGGCAGGTCCACCCGCGCGATGTTCGAGTCGAGCACGACCGCGAGCACGGTACCGGCGGCCACGGCCACCAGCGGCGCGGGTACGGTGCGCAGCCGGCGCGGCAGCCGTGGCCAGGAGATCAGTACGGCGACCGTGAGGCCACCGACCACGGCCGAGGGAAGGTGACCGGCCACCAGTTGCCCGGGCAGCTCCAGCAGATTGTCCAGGGCCGAGCTGTGCGGCTGGCCGCCGAGCACAATGTGCAGCTGAGAAAGCGCGATGACCACGCCGACCCCGGCGAGCATGCCGTGGATGACGTTGGGAGACACCGCCAGCGCGGCGCGGGCCACCCGGAACAGCCCGAGTAGCAACTGCAGGACACCGGCCGCGGCGACGATGGTGCAGGTGGCTGCCCAGCCATAGGTCTGCACGAGCCCGGCCACGATGACGGTCAGCCCGGCGGCTGGCCCGCTGACCTGCACCGCCGATCCGCCGAGCGCCCCGGCGACGATGCCGCCCACGATCGCGCTGATGAGACCGGCAATCAGCGGTGCCCCGGAGGCCACCGCGATGCCGAGGGAGAGCGGGACCGCGATCAGCATGACGATCACCGATGCGACCAGGTCGTCGCGCCAGGCGGACGGCCGACGCCGAGCCGGACCGGCGGGTGTTGGTGCGTCGGCGGGTGTTGGTGTTTCTGCGGGCTGAGGTGTTCCGGCGGATCGTCGGGCGTCGGTGTCCGAAGTGGAGTGTGACATTACGAATCGTGGGGAGTACCGCATAGACATGCCTCTCGCGTACGTTCCCTGCGGTGCCGTGGAGAACGCATACGGTAGCAGCGGATTGTTGGAGAACAGCCTTGTACGCCCGAGGATGTCGGCTTATGGACGTAGGGGTGGCAATGAGTCGGATTCGTCTTCATTCGCCGAGGCTGGGATCGCGTCCCGACCTGCCGGTGGGCAGCTTGATTCGGACGGTGGCGCCGTGTCCAGACCCCGGGGATTCCACGGCGATGGAACCGGCGTGCGCGGTGACGATGGCCCGGCTGATGGTCAGGCCGACCCCGGATCCCTGGTCGTCATGTTGGCGTGAGGAGTGCGCCCGATAGAACCGTTCGAACAGGTACGGGAGGTGTTCGGGCGGAATCCCCTCGCCGGTGTCCCGGATCGTGATCTCCGTGGTGGCCGGCCCGGTTGCGGTGTCGATGGCAACCTGGCCGCCCGGTGGGGTGTGCCGCAGGGCGTTGTTCAGCACGTTGATCAGCACCTGGCCGATGCGCGCCGGGTCGGCGTTCACCGGAGTGTCCGGGGCGCCCGCGACGCGCAGGGTGACACCCTTGGCGGAGTAGGCCGGGCGCAGCGATTCGGCGGCGCTCTCGATGATCTCGACGACGGGGGTCGGCCGGATCGCGAGTGCCAGGCGGTGTTCGTCCGCGGCCGAGACGGCGTTGATGTCGTCAGCGAGCCGGACCAGCTTCTGGAGTTGACCGCGCAGGATCGCGATGGTGGGCGCGTCGGCGGTCTCGATGCCGTCGCAGATGGCCTCGAGGTAGCCGTCGATGGCGGCCAGCGGGGTGCGCATCTCATGGGCGAGATCGGTCAGCATGCGGCGACGCGTCGCTTCGGTGTTCTGAATCTTGGTGGCCAGACCGTTGATGGTGCCGGCCAGCGTGTGCACCTCCCTGCTGGCCCGACCGGGTACCAGGCGGGCAGCGTAGTCTCCGTGGGCGAGGCGCGCCGAGGTGGCGGCCATGGCGGTGATCGTTCGGCTGACCGGGCGGGTGATGAGCAGGCTCAGCCCGACCGTCAGGACGGCGGCGATCGCGGTGGCGAGCAGGACCTCGAGCAGGTTGGCGATGTGGAAGGCCTGTTCGGCGCGGTCGAGCAGGCCCGGCGGAAGCGCTTGGTCCTGCTCTATGTGGTCGCGAAACAGTGGCGGGCCGGCGACCGTGGCCACCGTCCAGGTCACGGCGAGCGCGGCGGCGATCAGCACCAGGTTGCCGACAACCAGCCGCGTGCGCAGCGTGGCGGGCGGCTGGCGCGGAGGGGCCGCGGTCATTGCCCGGTCCCGATCCGATAACCGGCACCGCGCACCGTACGAACAAAGCGGGGTGAGGCGGCGTCGTCGCCGAGCTTGCGGCGCAGGTTGCGGATGTGCACGTCGACCATTCGCTCGTCCCCGCCCCAGCCGGTACCCCAGACGGCGTCGATGAGCTGGCGGCGGGACAGGACCGCGCGCGGGTTCGCGGCGAGGGTGGCGATCAGATCGAACTCCGTGGGGGTCAGAGTGACCGGCTGGCCGTCGAGGTGGATCTCGCGGGCGGCCCGGTCCACCCGCAGCGGACCGACGCGCAGGGCATCGTCGTCGTCGGGTCGATCCGGGCGACGCGGCCGGCGCAGCATCGCCCTGACTCTCGCGACGAGTTCCCGGTGGCTGAACGGCTTGGTCAGGTAGTCGTCGGCGCCGACCGCGAGGCCAACGAGCTTGTCGACCTCGTCGTCGCGGGCGGTCAGCATGATGATGTAGCAGTCGCTGAACCGGCGCAACTGCCGGGCGACCTCGAGACCGTCGAGCCTCGGCAGCCCGATGTCCAGGATCACCACGTCGGGCGCGGAGTTGCGGGCCTGCGCCACCGCCTCGACGCCGTCGGGGGCATGCTCCACGGCGAAGTCTTCCCGTTCCAGGTACTTCACGACGAGCCGCGCGAGGAGCGGGTCGTCTTCCACGACCAGTACCCGCGCGGCGCGTTCTCCCCTGTCCATCAGCAGATTGTCGCTGACCCGGGCCAGCCTTCATCGCTTCTTCATGGTTCCTGTCGGCGACCCTGCACGCGGGCGATGCAGAGTTGCCGGTGTACCGGTTGGCAGCGTCGATGACGAGGGAGGTGGTTGATCATGATGCCGGTGGCGGACCACGGGTTCAATCAGGCGTCGATGGCGTGGAACACGGTGGCCCGGTACGACGACTACGCCGCCGCTCAGGCCGCCGTGAACCGGTTGTCCGAGGACGGCGTCCCGGTCGCCGCGCTGAGCATCGTCGGGTCGGAGCTGCAGCTGGTGGAGAAGATCACCGGACGGCTCACGAAGGCCCGAGCGGCCCTGTCCGGGGCCGGTACCGGCGCCTGGTTCGGTCTGTTCGTTGGCATCCTCCTCGACCTGTTCGCGTCCCGACACCGTTGGCTGGCGATGCCGGCGGCCGGTCTGCTCGCGGGCGCCGTGTGGGGCGCGGTGTTCGGGTTCCTGGCACACGCCGTCACCCGGGGCCGCCGCGACTTCTCCGCGGTCCGGTCGCTGGCCGCCGCGCACTACGACGTGATCGCCACCGGCGGCCAGGCCGAACGGGCCCGGATCATGCTCGGTCAGGCCGGGCTCCTCCCCCGCCCCTGACCCCAAAACCAGGATCAGGATCAGGAAGGAGCCGACGTGGACGTAGCGCTGTGGACCTGGGTCGCGGTGCTGGCCGCCATCGTGGCCATGCTGGCCGTCGATCTGCTCGCCCACGGCGGCCCACATCGGGTGGGAGCCCGGGAAGCCGCGGCCTGGAGCGCCCTGTGGGTAGCGCTAGGCCTCGGGTTCGGCCTCGTCGTGTGGGCCTTCTGGGGTGCCGAGCGAGCCGGCGAGTACTTCGCCGGCTACGTGATCGAGAAGAGCCTCTCCGTCGACAACGTCTTCATCTTCGCCCTGATCTTCGCCGTGTTCGCGGTACCCCGGGTCTTCCAGCATCGGGTGCTGTTCCTCGGAGTATTGGCCGCGCTCGTGCTGCGGGCCGGATTCATCGCCGGGGGCGCCGCTCTGGTGGCGGCGTTCCACTGGGTGCTGTACGCCTTCGGCGCGCTGCTCGTCTACTCGGCGTGGACGATGTATCGCGCCCGGCACGAGCAGGCCGACCCGTCAACCAGCCGCAGCTACCGGCTGCTGGCCCGGATCGTGCCCAGCACCGACACGTATCACGGCCAGAAGTTCCTGGTACGCCAGTCCGGCCGGCTGCTCGCCACGCCCCTGCTGCTCGTGCTGCTGCTCGTCGAGATCACCGACCTGATCTTCGCCGCCGACTCGATCCCGGCCGTCTTCGCGGTCACCACCGAACCGTTCCTGGTGTTCACCTCCAACGCGTTCGCGATCCTCGGCCTGCGGGCGCTGTACTTCCTGCTCGCCGACCTCATGCATCGCTTCACCCACCTCAAGACCGGTCTCTCCGCGATCCTCGGCTTCGTCGGGGTGAAGATGCTGCTGGTAGACCTCGTCGAGGTGCCCATCGTGGCGTCGCTGGCCGTCATCGTCACCGTGCTCGCGATCAGCGTGATCGCCAGCATCCGGGCAAGCGGTACCACCCGGCGCGCCACCATCGACCGCGGCTCGACGCCGCGCCTATGAGTCACCCATCACCGCCCGTACCCGAGGAGAAACCGTCATGTCTGGGCAGACAGGCACCTTCTGCGGCGGCACGCCGTCGGCCGCTCAGATTGCCGCGCTGCAGAAGATCCGTGAATATCCGGCCATCTCGGTGCTGGTCACGACGACCCCCGCCGCCGTGCTCGGCGCCGAGGACGCGCTGCGTCTGGACGCCCTCGCCGGTCGCGCCGTGCACCGGGTACGCGGCGAACTGTGCCCCGCGACCGCCGCACCCGCGGTCGAGCGGCTGAACGCTCTCCTCGCCCTGGCCCGGCGCGGGCCCGCCGCCCGCGCCCTGGCCCTGTACGCCTCCGCGTCCACCCAGGCGCTGATCCGACTTCCGATCCCGGTTCACGACCGCGAGGCCGTGGACCCGACGTTCGCCACCCGAGATCTGGTCCGCGCCCGGCAACGCATCCCACCCTACTGTGTACTCGCCCTGAGCCCCTCGCACGCGCGGCTGTTCGAAGCCGTCAACAACATCCTTCTGCCCGCACCCACCTGCGCCTTTCCGATGCACGTCGCACACCGGATCCCCCACCGCGGCTCCGGCCCCGCCGACCGGCCGACCCACACCATCGATCACGACGACTTCTACCGCGACGTCGACGCCGCCCTCTCCGCGTACCTCCGGAGGCACCCGGTCCCGTTCGTGCTCGTCGGCGACGGTCGCGCCGCGGCCGGGTTCCAGCTGGCCTGCACCAACCACAGGCGCCTCGTCGGTACCGTACGGGGCAACCTCAGCTCCACGCCGGCGCGCGAGCTGAGTACCCGGATCCACAGTGCCCTCGACGCCTACCTCAACCGCCGGCAGGCCGAAGCCGTCGCCCTCATCGCGCGCCGCGCGTCCGCCGGCCGGGTTGCCTCCGGCATGCCCGCCGCGTGGCTCGCGGCGCGTACCCGGCGGCCCGAGATGCTCGCCGTCGACGAGTCGCTGTTCTATCCCGCCCGGATCAGCGACGACGGAGACACGCTGATCCCCGCCGTCGACGTCGAGCACCCCGACGTCATCGACGACGCCGTCGACGAACTCATCGAACTCGTCCTCGCCCGTGGCGGCCGGGTCGCCTTCACCACCCCAGGCGCCCTCGCCGAACACCATCACGGGGTGGCCGTCACCATCCGATGACGCGGCAGCAGACGCGTCGTTCCGAACAGAAGGAGCAGGCTGTGGACCTGATCTGCCCGAAGTGTCACGCGACCATGCGGACCTACGAGCGCGGCGGCATCCATATCGACCAGTGCGCCGAATGTCGCGGCGTCTTCCTCGACCGAGGCGAGCTCGACCTTCTCATCGACGCGGAGGCTGGACGGTACCCGACGACCGACTACCCGGCGACCGCCCCACGACCCGGGCCGGGCTACGACACGTACCACCGCCCCGAGCAGTATCGCGAGCGGCATCATGACAAGCACCGTCGCGGGTTCCTGAGCGACCTGTTCGACTGAAGGGCGGTTCAGAATCCGATGGCGTCGCGGCATCGACGACGCCGGCCCGCCCCTCGCTGGGCATCCGGCCCGCGGTGCGCATGGCGGCGAGGCGCGGGCCGACGCTGCTAGCCGGCCAGGTTCGCGAATTCGATGCCGGCTGGATGACCTCCAGGTCAGCTAAATCCTCGATCGTGACGACTGGTCGCTGGGTCAGTGGGTGGGCGCGGTCACCGACGTGAACCAGGTCGTCTGGGCGTTCGCCACCCGCACCCACCCCGAGCACGGCGAGGTTCACTTCCCCGCCGAGCCCACCGCGGCCCTGTCGGTCTACCCCAGCGAGCAGCAAAAACCCACCTACCGCGCCGACAAAGTGCTACAGCTGCCTGCTCGCTGACCGCTTCAGCAAGGAAGACCGTCCCGTCAAGGGCAGCTTCGAAAACGGCTGGCCGGCCCACATCCAAGAGCGCGTCCCGACCAGCTGGCACAACTACGGCTACCGCTAGATCCGGGCGCCCGCTGGCGTGGGACCGTGGCCCGCGCCAGCGGGCGTGGGACCGTGGCCGTCGTTGAGCCATCGCGGACGGCGGCGAATTCGGTGTGGCATCACGGGTTCCAGGTCCAGATGGTGCCGTCCCAGTGGCCGGAGACGACGAGGGCCCGGCCGCCGATCGCGCCGATCGCGCCGACCGCGAGGGATTCGGCACCCTTGTCGGGGCCGGTGAGGCCGTTGCCGTAGGGGCTGCCGGTGGCCAGGTCCCAGATCCTGATGGTGTTGTCGTCGTTGCCGGAGACCGCCACGGTCCTGCCGTTGATCGTGCCGATGGCGACCGTCTTGACCGCGTTGCGGATCCGGCTCAGCGTGGTGCCGGACGGCTTGGACAGGGTCAGGTCCCACACTCGCAGCTCGCCGTCCTCGCTTCCCGACACCGCCAGGGTCCTGCCGCGCACACTGCCGATCGCGACGGTCCCGACGATGTCGGCGTGCATGCCGAGCAGTCGGACGACCCGCCGCGCGTCCAGGTCCCAGAGCCGGACGGTGCCGTCCGCGCTGCCCGAGACCGCGATCGTCGCGCCGTGGAGGACGGCGACGGCTACGCTCTTGACCTCGGCGTCCAGCGGCTCGCCGACGACCCTGCCCGCGAGGTGCGGTGCGGCGGGATCCCAGGTCCGCAGGGTGCGGTCGTCGGCGGCGGACACAGCCACGGTCCGGCCGCCCATGCTGCCGAGCGCCACGCTGTTGATGCCCGCGGACAGTCCCTCCCCCAGCCGGACGCTCATCGGTGGGTCGGCGGTGAGGTCCCACGCCCGCAGCGTGCCGTCGGCACTGGCCGACACCGCGAGGGCAGCGCGCAGGCCGATGGAGTACACGGGCTTGTCGTGACCGGCGAGCGGGCCGCTGCGCGCCTGGCCGGCGACCAGGTCCCACAGTTGCACGGTGCCGTCGCCGCGGCCGACGACCGCGACGGGCGCGCCGTCCAGCACGCCGGTGGCGACGGCCCAGACCGGGTCGTCCACGGCGATCGGCAGGCTGAGCAGTTTTCCCGCGGAGCGGTAGACCCCGGTCGGATCCCCCGTCGCGGGCACGGATCCACGCAGCCAGCGCAGAACCACGACGCCCCCGGCGGCCACGGCCAGCACGGGGGGCGTCGCCATGATGACCCGCCTTCTGGTGAGAATCGGCCTCCGGCGCTCCACCGACTCGTACGCCACCTCGGCGGGACCCGGCTCGGGCAGGGAGACGGTGAGCCTGGGGGTGGGAATGGAGCGGGGCGTGGCGCGGCGTGGATTCTGGTCGAGTCGCTCGCGGAGCTCACGATATGCCCCGTCCCAGGCTTGGCGGTCGCCGAGATCAGGTGGCAACGAAATGTTCTTGTCAGCGGCGACGCGTAGGCAGGTGTCGACGAATACCTCGAAGTTTGCCAACTCCGGCCGGACCGGGCGTTGTTGACTTGTCATTCCGGCGATCGTGGCGCGCTTGAGCCGGATCGGGTCCTCTTTCCGGCGGCGAAGAGTCCGTTCGCTCTCGATCTCAAGCTGTCGGACAGAAAGACCCGTGGCATGCCGCAATGCCTGCAGCCTGCGGGCGAACTCCACACGAGGATCCGTTATCTCGTCCACGTGTCCTCCTGATCTCCCCGGGGGGTGTCCGGCGTCGCCGGACACCCCCGTTCCCCAAATATAGGGCCACTGACCAGCTCTTCCTTCGTCGCGGACGGGAATGCGTCCGGATCGCTTGCCGGACACCGGCCCGGACCGGGACCGTTTCCACGTGATTCCAATCGGCGAAGGAGGCGACAGATGAGAAGGTGAGACAGACGAATGTGTGAAAGTCATCAGAACGATTCATCACGATCGTGGCCGCGACAATCCTGGCGACCATTGCCCTCGTCCACCCGCGGATGCGGCCGAATGGTCTACCTCCGGTTCCCGGCTGGGACCGGCGACCTCGACAACGACGGCAACCAAGACCTCGGGTGGCTCACCACCACGAGCGGCGAGGTCTCGACCTCGCCGATGAGTGCCAGATCGGAAACCAACCAGTGACTCTTTAATCCGAAGGGATCATCATGCGGAAGCGTTTTCTGGGACCTGCCCTCGCTCTGCTCACCGTGGCCGCGACGGTGCTCGCCGGGACCGGCCCGGTAGCCGCGACACCCGGGCCCATCGCCCCACGGGCCGTCACGTACTACGAGGTCCGCGCCCAACATAGCGGCCAGTGTCTGGACGTGAAGGACGCGAATCCCGCCTGGGGAACCCCGGACCAGCAGTGGCCCTGCTGGGGAGGCTCCGGCCAGCTGTGGATGAAGCAGCCGGTGTACTCCAGCGGGGGCCACGTGTTCTACGCGCTCCGGGTGCAGCTCAACGGCCTGTGCCTGGACGTCAGGGACGGCAGCACGGCGGCCGGGGCCATCGTCCAGCAGTGGGACTGCAACTCCAGCCTCGGCCAGCAGTGGGAGGTCTGGGCCGTCGGCGGTAACTACGTCAAGGTCGTCAACCGGAACAGCGGAATGTGTCTCGACGTGAAGGACATCAGCACCTACAACGGTGCGACGATCCAACAGTGGCCCTGCTGGGACAACCCCGGACAGCACTGGTGGTTCGCCTGAGCGGCGCCGGCGTGGCCCTGGGAGCATGCTCCCAGGGCCACTCCCATGCTGACAGGCCACAACATTCTGGTGGTGCCGCACTACGATGACGTGGCAAAGCCGGCACGACCGGATGCGGGCTAGCGTCTAAGAAGGCGCATGTCGGCATCCTCGTGGTGGGCGCCGGCCGGCGGGGGAAGCTGGTCGAGCCGATGAAGCTGCTCGGAGGTCAGCTCGATCCGGTCGGCGGCCAGGTTCTCTTCGAGCCGGGACACCCGCTTGGTACCAGGTATCGGAACGATGTCGTCGCCCTTGGCCAGCAACCAGGCGAGGGCTGTCTGAGCAGGGGTGGTGCCGGCATCGGCGGCCACGGCCGCGACCTCATCGGCGATGCGCAGGTTGTGTCGCAGGTTGTGGCCGGTGAACCGTGGATTGCTCGATCGCCAGTCGGTGGAGTCGAACTGCTCGGTGGAGCGGATCTGTCCGGTGAGGAAGCCGTGGCCGAGAGGCGAGTAGGCGACGAAGCCGATGCCGAGTTCGCGGGTGACGGAGAGGATGCCGTCCTCGGGGTCTCGGGTCCAGAGGGAGTATTCAGACTGGATTGCCGCGATCGGATGGACGGTGTGGGCGCGGCGGATGGTGGCGGGGCCGGCCTCGGACAGGCCGATGTGCCGGACTTTGCCTTCGGCGACGAGATCGGCCAGCGCGCCGACGGTCTCCTCGATCGGCGTGCCGGGGTCGACGCGGTGCTGGAAGTAGAGGTCGACGTGGTCGGTGCCCAGGCGATCGAGGGAACCTTCCAGAGCGGTGCGGATGTTGGCCGCGCTGCTGTCGAGGACCCGGGTACCGCCGCGTGAGTGGGAGAGCCGGCCGAACTTGGTGGCGAGCACGACCTCGTCGCGGTGGCCTTTGATCGCTCGGCCGACGAGTTGCTCGTTGGTGAAAGGGCCGTAGGTCTCGGCGGTGTCGATGAGTGTGATGCCGAGGTCGATGGCACGGCGGATGGTACGGATGGATTCGGCGTCGTCGGTGCCGGCGCCGGTGTAGGCGGCGGACATGCCCATCGCGCCGAGGCCGATCCGGGAGACGTCGAGTGTTCCGAGTCTGACGCGCCGCACGGGTCACGATCCTTCGGGGAAGCTGGTGCCGAGGCTGGTGTGCCGCCAGGCGTCGACGTCGGCGCTGAGTTCTTCGACCGAGCGGTGGAACCAGTCGAGCGCGTCCGGGCCGAGCACCAGGAGCCGGGGAGGGGTGGGGCTGCGCATCGCGGTGATGATGGCCTCGGCTGCCCGCGCCGGGTCGCCCGGTTGCGAGTCGTACTCGGTGAGGTCTTCTTCGCGGCGAACGCCGACGGTGCCGGAGTAGGCGTCGATCGCCTGCCGGACCTGGGCGAGAGAGCGCTTGTAGTTGGTGCGGAACGCGCCGGGCTCGACGGTCATCACGGAGATGCCCAGGGGTTTGAGTTCCTTGCCGAGTGAGGTGGTCAACGCCTCCAGCGCGGCCTTCGTCGCGACGTAGTGGCCGGCTCCGATCGGACAGCTCCGAACGCCGCCGGAGGAGATGGTGACGATCATTCCGGTGCGCCGTTCTCTCATCGACGGAAGTACCTCCCGGATCAGAGCAACCGGGCCGAGGAAGTTGGTCGCGAACAGTTCTTGAACCTGGTCGTCGCTCGCTTCCTCGACGGCGGCCCGGTAACCGTGGCCGGCATTGTTGACGAGGACGTCGATTCCACCGAAACGCTCGACAGCGGAATCGACGGCCTTTCGGCGCTGGGCGTCGTCGGTGACATCCAGGGCGAGCGCGAGCGAGGTGTCGGGATAGGACGCGGCGAGGTCGCCGATCGCGGTCGGGTCGCGTGCTGTCAACACGACCGTCTCGCCGCCGTCGAGGACGGTGCTGGCGAGCGCGCGACCGAGGCCGGTCGAGCAGCCGGTGATGAACCAGGTAGCCATGCGGGCCAGCCTGCCCGCGTTTGTGCCGTTGAGGAAGGACGGGCCGTTCCTAGCAATGGCACTACCAGGCACGCGGGCGCGCCAGGTGCCAGACTGGTCTCGTGACAGCGGTCGGTGGCCTGGGCGATTTCCTGCGGGCCCGGCGCGGCGGGATCAAACCCACCGACGTCGGCCTTCCCGCCGGTACCGGGCTGCGCCGCACGCCCGGTCTACGGCGCGAAGAAATCGCCGCGCTGGCCGGGGTCAGCATCGACTACTACATCCGGTTGGAACAGGGGCGGGAGAACAATCCCAGCTGGGCCGTTCTCGACTCGCTGGCCGACGCGCTGATCCTCGACGAGGAGGAGCGCGCGCACCTGCACGCCCTCGCCCGGCGTACCACCCGGCACTCCAACCCTGGTCCCGAGGCGGTACGGTCCGGCATTCACCAACTTCTGCAGACCGTTCGGCCCTGCCCCGCCTACGTGCTCAACCAGGTCAGCGACCTGCTCGCGGCCAACCCCGAAGGGCTGGCCCTGTTTCACGGTCTGGCCGACTGGCCCGTGCCGCGTCGCAACACCGCGCGCTACACCTTCCTGCACCCCGCCGCGCGTGAGCTCTTCGCGGACTGGCAACACTCGGCCGCCACCACCGTCGCCAACCTGCACGCCGTCGCCGCCGCCCACCCCGACGCGCCCGGGCTGGCCGACCTCATCGAGGAACTCACCGAGCACAGCCCCGAGTTCGCCAAGCTCTGGCAGCGCTACGACATCCGGCGCCGGCGCGGCGAGCTCAAGACGTTCCGGCATCCGCGGGTGGGAACCCTCACTCTCACCTACGAAGTTCTCCAGATCAGCGAAAGCCAGCGCATGTCGATCTACCAAGCCGCTCCCGGCAGTGCGGAACACGACGCGCTCCACCTGCTCGCCATGCTCGACGAGTTCCCGACCGGGCCGGCGATACCCAGAGACTGACCCCGGTCGTACCTGCCGATCCGCACTCAGGCGCCGACGATCAGCCGTGCGGCAGACCTGGTCATCCGGTCGAAGCTGCCCGTCGTGGCGTGCCGCTCCCCGGGCACACGAGAAACCATGGGGGCGTCACGATGCTCGGCGAAGATGCCGAACACGTCGGCGACTGCGTGCTGGATCCATGCGGCGTGGTCGGGATCGGCCGTGGCCAGTGCCGACGCGACTGCCGCACGAAGCTTCCACCAGGACGGTCGGCAAAGACATCCGGCCGGTCAGGAGGGCCTGGGTGCGAGCGCGAGGCAGGTGAGTACGGCGCCGAGCGTGGATAGGACGGCGAGTATGAGACCAAGGGTGTGGATGGCGCCGGTGAAACCCATGGCCAGGGTTGCGTGGTGCGTGGTGGCCACCTGGCCTTGGACGGCTTGCCCTGCGATGCGCGCCGCGTCTTTGGCGGACAGACCGCTGCCGCTGAGCCGAGCGGCGGTCAGGGTGCTGAGAAGCGCCGCGGCTCCGGAGATGGCTACGGACTCTCCGGTGATGCGCATGGTGTTGAAGATGCCTGCGGCGGCCCCGGCGTTTTCGACGGGGACGGTGCTGACGGCCGCGTTGTCCATGACCCCGAACGCCAGCCCGACGCCGGCTCCGAAGGGCAACAGAGGCAGCGCCAAGGCCAGCCAGGATTCTCGACCGTGCACAGTCGTCAAGAGCAGGGCACCCGACACGATCAGCGCGGAGGCACCGGTGAGTACAACGCGGATGGAGCTCGCCGCGGCCAACCGGCCGGCCAACAGTGGCAGGAGGAGGACGGGCGCCGTCATCGGCAGCAGGAGCAGGCCACTGGCCAGGACTGTCCGGCCGCCCACGCCTTGGAGGTAGGCCGGGAGGTAGACCAGCAGCACGACGAAACCGAGGGTGACCGTGAAAGGCTGGCACACTACAGCGAGGAACTCGGGCCTGCGGAACAGGCGAACGTCGAACATCGCGCGTTCGGCCCGGCGGATCTCCACCACGGCGAACAGGACGACCAGTAGGGCCGCGCCGGCGAGCGGCAACAGCGTGTTCGGTGCCGTCCAGCCGGCGGTGGTGGCCTGGACGAGCGAGAACGACAATGCGGCGAGCCCGGCGGTGAAGCAGACCAACCCGGCCAGGTCGAAGCCAGGATGATTGGGATTGCGGGATTCCGGCGCCCGGGTCGCGCACCACCAGGCGGGTACGGACATGACCGTGACGAGAAGGAATACCGCTCGCCAGCCGGCCGTCTCCACCAGCGCGCCGGCGGCCAGCGGTCCGATCGCCAGCCCCGTGCCGAAGCAGGTGCCCAGGATGCCGAAGGCCAACTGTCGGCGCCGTCCGGAGGTGGAATGAGCGAGCACCGCCGCGCCCGAGGCCAGAACAGCCGCGGCCCCGCATCCCTGGATCGTCCTCGCAGCGTCGGCCACGGCCATTGAGGGGGCGAGCGCGACCAGCAGGGACAGGGCGCCGACCAGCGCGATACCGGTGAGCAGAACGCGGCGCCTGCCGATCCGATCGGCGAGGCTGCCGGCCGCGAGCGGGAGTGCGGCGAAGGTGATGTTGAAGGCGCTGAGCATCCACTGGGCGGAGCCGACCGATGAGTCCAGGCGCGCCGCCATGCTGGGCAGCACCATCGCGGCCCCGGTCACCGAGAATGGCAGCATCATGCTGGCACAGCCGACCGCGCTGACCGTGGCCCAGTAGCCGCGCCCGCCGCCGTCCGCGCCGTGGGGTGGGACCCGCGTGGTCGCCGGGCCACTCACCTGGCGCTGATCGCTACGCGGTGAGCCGTCAAGGCGAGGGGAAGTGATCATGCCTTCGATCGTCGGCGGGCACCGATCTCGGATGAAGAGAGTCCTGTTCCCTGGGTATGGCAGGGCCACCTTCCGAACGCGGCACCTCGCGGCCGGGCACGCATACTGGAATGCATGGTCGACGTGTCCACGATCGCTGGCAGTCTCGGCGACTACCTCCGCAGGCGACGGGCCTTGGTGTCGCCCGCCGAGGTAGGGCTGCCGTCGACCGGCCGCCGTCGCGTGCCCGGTTTGCGCCGCGAAGAGGTTGCGGAACTGGTTGGCCTGAGCACCGACTACTATGTCCGCCTCGAGCAGGGGCGCGCGGATCGCCCCTCTGACGAGGTACTCGACGCACTCAGTCGGACGTTGCGGCTCGGTTCCGCTGAGCGGGCGCACCTGTACGATCTGGCCCGCCCGCCCCGCCGTATCGCGGCGAAGGCAGCGGTCGCCGGACGGGAGGAGGTTCTGCGTCCCGCACTGCGCCAGGTCGTGGAGGCGATGCCGAACACCCCGGCTGTGATCATGAACGATCTCAACGACGTCCTGGCGTGGAACCGATTGGCGGCCGTGCTGATCGCGGATTTCCCCCATCTCGCGCCGCGCGAGCGGAACATGGCTCGCCGGATCTTTCTGGACCCGGCCGCCCGGGAGGTTCACCTCGATTGGGACGAAGCCGCACGGACCACTGTCGGCATCCTGCGTATGGCCGCCGGCCGGCGGCCGCGCGACCCGGAACTCATACGTCTGATCGGCGAGCTTTCTCTGGGCAGCGCCGCCTTCCGCAAGCTGTGGGCCAGCCACCACGTGCACGAGAAGACCCACGGGCCCAAGCGATTCCGGCATCCCACCATCGGTGACGTGACACTGCGCTACGAGACCTTCCAGGCCCCCGGCGCCGCGCATCATCTCCTGGTCGTCTACACGGCCGATCCCGGTAGCCCGGCCGAAGAGGCGCTGAACTTCCTCAGTAGCTTCACCGCTGCGGTCGCCGATTGATCATCGAGGCCTGGTCGGGTCACCGCGCGGGCCATGAACTCCGTGGTCACCCTGCTCGAGCAGCGGGGCCTGGTCAGCCGCAGTCCGTCGCCCGACCGCGGCAAGATTCTGCTGATCCGGCTCACCGACACCGGCGCCGCGCTGCTACGCCGCGCCGACCGTGACGCGGTGGCCGTCGAGATGAACCAAGTTGTATTTTTAACTCGGTAACGCTTTAATGGGATCCATGGAAGAGACAGACATCTGCGGCACGGCATCCACGATGGCGAGGCTGTCATGACAGCGGCTGGAGGACCTCCGGTGCTCGTCACCGGGGCGACCGGACGGGTCGGGCGCGCCGTGGTCGACCTGCTGGCCGACGCGGGCGTGCCGGTCCGCGCCCTGGTGCACCGCTCCGAGTCGGCGGCTACGCTGCCGGCGAGGGTCGAGGTCGTCACCGGCGATCTCACCGTGCCCGAATCGCTCGACGCCGGGCTGCACGGAATCGGTACGGCCTTCCTGCTCTGGACCGCCCCGCCCCAGACCGCGGCGGCCGTGGTCGACCGGCTGGCCGCCCAGGTACAGCGGGTCGTCTTCCTGTCCGCACCACACCGGACCCCGCACCCGTTCTTCCAGCAACCGAACCCGATGGCGGCGCTGTACGCCGAGATCGAGCGACTCATCACGGCCGCCGGGCTCGACTCGACGATCATCCGGCCGGGGATGTTCGCGTCGAACGCACTGCTCTGGTGGGCCGCCGCGATCCGTGGCGACCGTGTGGTCCGGTGGCCGTACGGCGGGGCCGAGACAGCCCCGGTCGACGACCGAGACGTGGCCGCGGTCGTCGCGCGGACCCTGTACGAGGACGGACACGCCGGCGGCGACTACGTCCTGACCGGTCCCGAGTCACTCAGTCAGGCCGAGCAGGTGAGCATCATCGGTGACGCCCTGGGCCGCCCGATCACGTTCGAGGAGCTATCGCCGGAGGAGTTCCGGCGCGGGGCCCCGGACGGCGCGCGCCCGGCAATGGACATGCTGCTGGCCGCATGGCACGCCACGCTGGGACAGCCGGCGTACGTCACCTCCACGGTGTCCGACCTCCTCGGATCGCCGCCGCGAACGTTCCGTGAGTGGGCCGCCGACCACGCCACCGCCTTCATCGAGGATTCCCACCCGACGGACTGACGGCACTACGTAGCCGCCGTCCACCGCTAGATTCCCGAGCGACGGCTGAGGTGGGGCGCGCTGGTACGCTGACGCGTCTCGCGCGAGAAGGTGGTCTGCCCGGTGCCCCGAATGGTGCTGCGTAAGTTAGTTCCGGTGATGGCCGTCTGCGCGGTGACCGCATGCGGTTCTTCGACGGCTCATACGACGGATCGATCAGCGGGCAGAGCGGTCCCGTCCACGGCGCAGGCGACGAACTCGCCCACGGCCACGAAGCCGATTCCCCCGGAAGTTCCGGCGACCGGCGGACCCGGCTACTCCGCGACGCTGTCCGCACGCTTGCTGGCCACGGACTCAGTGCCGTCCGGATTCACCGTGGATATCGCGACCGTCATAGCACCGAATGATGATGCCGCACGCCCATCCGCCCACGTGTCCTGTTCGGACAGCATGATCCCCATGTTGTCGGCCACCCAGCTGACCGGAACTCCGTCAGCGATGGCCGCGGCCACGCTGAGCTATGACGCGGGTCCCGACGACTTGTGGGTGGGAACCGAAGTCCTCAGAACCTACACCGGTGACGGTGCACAACAAGCAGTGACCGACCTACGAACCTTCATCGACCGATGCCCCACCGTCGTCGTGTCGTCCAACCCGGGCATCGGCGACAGTTACCACTTCGCAGTGGCACCAGGACCGCCGCTCGGCGATGACAGTACTCAGGTCAGCTGCAGCGCGACGTCCGATTCGGACACGCTGGAATGCGACAGCTTGCTCGTCCGGATCGGGACCACTCTGGTCGTCGTCCAGGAGCAGGGCAACGACCCCGGCGGCGACAAATACCTCACCCCGCTTGCCGAAGCCGCGCTCCACAGGTACCAGGCGACCGGATCCTGACTCGCCTGAGGCACCCGATGAACTCGGCGCCGGGGCGAGGGTGGTGGCGCTGGCGACGCGGTACGCACGAGCCGCGCCGGCCCTGAACAAGGTCTCGGAGACGTTGTACCAGTAACCGACCATCCGAACGATCATTCGCCACACCACCCAACTCTATATTTAAGCAATTGCGCTACAATTCAAGAATTGACGAGATCGCCTTCGCGCTCGGCGACGTCGAGAATTTTCCGGCCCAATGCGATATGCCGCCAGCGACTGTTCTCCGAAGGAGACGTCCTGGCAGAAGCCGTTGACCGCGAAGAATGCCTGTCTCATGCAAAATAGTCATCCACGCATAGCCAGATGTTTACCCAGGCCTATTCACACCCCTGACCTCGGACGCATAGAACTGCGGGTATGGAGATTCCCCGCATGGGTCTACCCGACCACCTCGCCTCCCGGTTGAGCATGGCCGAACAGCACGATTTGCTTCGCAAGCACCGCGTATCGCGCCGTGGCGTACTCGCGGCCGGCGCGGCCGGTGCCGGCGTCGCGGCGGCGGCCGGTCTCGGCACGCCCGCGTTCGCCAAGACTCCTGACTTCTGGCAGCAACCGAGCAAGATGCCCGGCCACCTGGTCGTACCGTTCGGCCGGCACCTCGCCTACGGGGCCAACCCCCGCGGCGAGGTCAGCATCGGCTGGCAGGTACCGGCGGTGGTGGCCAAGCCGTTCGTCCGGTACGGCGACTCCCCATGGAACCTCGGGCACAAGGTGCCGGCCGAGATCCGGGCACTGCACTCCGAGGTACTGGGCGCGATCGCGCCGGTCGACCAGTACTACGTGCACGCCACGCTGCGCAACCTCGACCCCGGCAAGAACTACTACTACGCGGTCGGTCACGACGGGTACGACCCTGCCGACCTGACCGCCTTCGGGCGCATCGACTCGTTCACCACCGCGCCGTCGCGCCGCAGGGTCGCCGACCCGTTCACCTTCACCGCCTTCGGTGACCAGGGCGTCAGCTACCACGCGCTGTCCAACGACGGCATCATCGCCGCCCAGAACCCGGCCTTCCACCTGCACGCCGGCGACATCGCATACGCCGACTCCAGCGGCTCCGGGTCGCCGGTCAGCACCGACGGCCGCGACGGCACCGACGTGTTCGACCCACGGACCTGGGACCAGTTCCTGGCCCAGACCGAGTCGATCGCCGCGTCCGTGCCCTGGATGGTGGCCACCGGCAACCACGACATGGAAGCGCTCTACTCCCCCGACGGGTACGGCGGCGACATCGCCCGCTTCGACTTCCCCGGCAACGGACCGAAGCACTGCCCGAGCGTGTACTCCTACATCTACGGCAACGTCGCGGTCATCTCGCTGGACGCGAACGACGTGTCCTACGAGATCCCGGCCAACCTCGGCTACAGCGGCGGCAACCAGACCTCCTGGCTGCACGACCGGCTGAAGTTCCTGCGCAGCCAGCCGGACGTGGACTTCATAGTGGTGTTCTTCCACCACTGCGCCTACTCGACCACCAACAACCACGCCTCCGAGGGCGGCGTGCGGACCCAGTGGGTGCCGCTGTTCGACCAGTACAAGGTCGACCTGGTCATCAACGGCCACAACCACATCTACGAGCGGGCGGACGCGTTGCGCGGCGGCGTGTCCAAGGTGACACCGATCGGGGCGACCACCCACCCGGACACCGACGGCACCACCTACGTGACGGCCGGTGCCGCCGGGCGCAGCCTGTACAGCTTCCCGGTGCCAGACTCGTACGCCGGCCACGTCAACGACCTCAACTCGGTCCCGTCCTACGTCTGGGCCAACGGTGGCACGAAGGTGACCGAGACGGTGACCTGGTCGCGGGTGCGCTACACGGGGTACTCGTTCCTCGCGGTCGACGTGAGGCCGGCCGACGAGGGGCACAAGACGACGCTGACCCTACGCGCGCTCACCGAGGCCGGCACGGAGATCGACCGGGTCGTGCTGGAGCGGGTCGCCGGACGGTTCAGCGGCTCGGTCCGGCGCAACGCGCTCAACGACAGCGCGTCCTGACCCCACTCGCCGAGGCTCGGCACCGGGGCCGACCAGTTGCCTGGCCGGCCCCGGCCGGAGTTGGCTTACTCCCAAGAAGCAGCAGCACGCCTTGAGAGGCTGGTGTTGCGTGTCTGAAAAGATTGACGGAAAGGTCCGGGCTACCGCCATTGCGCGATGCCGCTGAGTTGCCCGGTGTTGAGGTCCGGTCGTCCCCAGAAGTCGCCGACTCGGGTGGCGAAGGCCGCGACCAGGCCGGTCGGATCGGCGTAGACAGCATAGAAGCCGATGTCCCAGGAGGGCTCGGGCGAGACCTTTGGCGGCCGTAGTCGTGACCGCTCGGTGCCGTCGGGATTGAGGACGACGGCGTTGTCCAGACGAGGATGCAGGTCGTGCTGTGCTTCGACGACGATGATGCTGGGTGGGTCGGGCCAGGCGATGACAGTGTGCGGTGGCGCTGGGTAGTCTCTGCTCGCTTCGACGTTGTCGTACGTCCAGCTGACGACGCTTTGACCCGGCGTCCACCGCAATCGGATGGACGGTAGGCGGGGCGGGGTTGTCATGGTGGCTCCCGCGAGGTCGGGACGGTGGCGTGGGCGGTCGGGTGGCGGGTTCGGCCAGGTTGGTTGCGGGCTGCGGCCTCGCCGAATTATGCAGGGCACTCCTAGCGGACGCGTCGTCACGACCCGGGCCCCGACCAGACGGTTCAGATCCTGAGGAACCGCTTCAGCGCGCGACGTGATGCCGGCAGTCGATGGCCGGCGTCGAATTCCAGTACCGAGATCTCCCGGGTCATCGCTGCCAGCAGTTGCGCCGCCGCTTCGGCGTCGTCCCAGCCCATGGCCTCCAGGTCGGCCACGCCCGCGGCGACGAGGCGCTCGCGGCGCGCTGCCATCGAGTCCTGCACGGCCGGGTCCGAACGGGCCTCAAGTGAGAGGGCCTTGACTCCCCTGTTCGCGAGCGAGACATCGAGGTAAGCCACGAAACCGCGGAAGAGCCGCTCGGCACCGGGCCGCAGTCCCGCGATCGCCTCGCCGGCAGCGGCCTCGACCCGCGCGTGAAAGCGCGCGTGCATGGCATCGACAAACGCTGCGCGGTCCTTGAAGTGCACGTAGAAGGTTCCCTTGGCGACACCTGCCCGCGCGACCACCATGTTCACGCTGATGCCGGCAAGGCCGTGCTCCTCCGCCAGAGCCGCGCCAGCGTCGAGCAGCGCCTCGCGTGTCTGCAGCGCGCCGGCGATTCGAGTTCCTTCTACCACCGCCCGGAGTATATGCCCGTCATCGCCGGGGCGTTGACCTGAGTGACCGACCGGTCGGTCACCGTAGTAAGCTCAGTCCATGATCAGAGTGTCGACATCCGCAGGGACGGTCGCCTACGACTCTCACGGCAGCGGCGATCCGATCGTCCTGCTGCCCAGCGGCGGCCATGACCAACACGATTACGACGAGATCCGCAAGCTGCTGCCCGATGGGCTCCGCAGCATCGCCATCGACTGGCCGGGCCATGGCCGGTCCCCGGCCGGCACGGCGGCGTCCACCGAACTGCGGCTAGCCCAGATCGTCGAGGAACTCCTCGAATCGCTCACGCCCGACGGCGCCGTCCTGGCTGGCAACTCGGTGGGCGGCAACGTCGCCGCCCGGCTGGCCATCAGAAGGCCCGACCTGGTCAAGGCCCTGATGATCATCGACGGCGGTGGCTTCGAGGGCTCCCGGCTCTCGGGCCGTCTGTTCTGCGCGCTGATGAGCCATCCCTGGTTCGTCCGCCGCATCTATCCGCTGTTCTCCCATGCGTACACGCGCCCGCGTACCGCCGCCGACCACCGGGCGCGGGCCCGCGCCATCGCGATCACGCGCACCACCCCGGGAGTGACGGCAGTCACCGAGATCTGGCGCAGCTTCAACCTCCCCGAGCACGACCTCCGTGCCCAGGCCGGGAGGATCACAGCCCCCACCGTGCTGGTCTGGGGGCGACGCGACCCCGTCCTGCCGCTCCGCGCCGCCGAGACGGCCCGAGACCTGATCCGCGGGTCGAGGCTCGTGGTCATCGACAGCGGCCACCTCCCCCACACGACCAGCCCGGCCGCCGTCGCCGCCGAACTCACATCGCTCGCGAACTCCGCGTTCGACGGCGACAGCCAGACGCACGACGCCCAGAACCGCCCACCCGCCACGAAGGAGACGCAGCAATGAAGGCCGCAGTGATCGACACGCTCGGCACCGCACCACGCGTGACCACCCGTCCCGACCCATCGCCGGCCACCGGCAACCTTGTGCTCGTCAAGGTCGAGGCGGCGGCTCTCAACGCGATCGACCTGCATATCGCCTCGGGGCATCACCGGGCCGGGACACCGCAACTCCCATACGTTCCCGTCATCGAGATGGTCGGCACCATCATGTCCGGACCCGACCTGGGGTTACGAGTGCACGCTACCGTCCCCGCGGGCCTGGTCCCGGGTGTCAACGGCGGGATGGCCGAGCTTCTGCTGACCGACCGTGCGACGTGCGTCCCGGTACCGGAGGAACTCGACAGTGTCGCGGCCGCGGCGATCGGCGCCGTCGGCACGAGCGCGGACCTGTCGCTGCGCAAGGCAGGGATACAGGCAGATGACAGCGTCCTGGTGCTGGGCGCCACTGGGCCCCTGGGCACGGCCGCCATCCAGCTCGCGAGGCTGGCCGGCGCCAAGCGCATCATCGCGGCCGGCCGCAATCCCGAGCGCCTCGCGCAGGTCTCCCCCGCCGTGGACGGCGTGGCGCTACTTGGCGAGGAACCGCTATCCGAGCAACTGGCCTCCCTTGGCGGTCCCGTGGACCTGGTCGTCGACCCGGTGTGGGGCCCCTGGGCTCAATCGGCACTAGCATGCCTCAAGCCAGGAGGCCGCTATCTGAACGTCGGCGCGGCGGGCGGCGACGGGACCGCATTCCACGTCGAATGGCTCCGCGCCGCGCAGCTGACGCTCATCGGCTTCAGCGCCACCCGTGCGGACCCGGCCGACATCATCGCCAGCTACCAGCACGTCGCGGCTCTCGCAGCAACGGGCTCGCTGACGCTGCCGACGGCCACCTACTCGCTGGACGAAGCTCCGCAGGCGTGGGAGGCACAGGCCTCCTCACCCGGCAAGAAGATCGTCGTGATCCCCTGACCCGCGACGCCACGGGCCCGGCGCAGGCGGGGCGAAAGCCCCGCCTGCGCGCGAGTCCAGAGGCAGGATTCCCGTACGCACCGCCGTTGCTGAGCAGCCGCCTCAGCCCGCTCACGACCACGCCATCGGTGTTTGAATGAACCGTGACGCAAATCGCTGACCTGACCATCGCCGGGGCCGTCACCGAGGACGCCGGTGAAGTGCTCACCCTCCAGCGGGCCGCATACCTCACCGAGGGCGCCCTGCATGACGACTTCACCCTGCCACCGCTGGTCGAGACGCTCGACGAGATCCGCGCGGCCATCACCGGCGGCGAGGTGCGCAAGGCCGTGCTCGGTACCCGGATCGTCGGTACCGTTCGCGCCCGGCTCGACGGGCAGACCTGTCACATCGGCCGGCTCGCCGTCGCACCCGACCTGCAGGGCCACGGCATCGGCAGCCGACTGATCGCGGACGTCGAGCAGCGCTGGGCCGACCGGGTCGCCCGGTTCGAGCTGTTCACCGGGCCGAAGAGCGAGCCGAACATCCGCCTGTACCGACGGTTGGGCTACCACGACATGCCCACGCCGCACGGGGCCGAGCCGCTCGTCTTCCTCGAGAAGCTCCCCTCACGCGTTGGAGCCGTCGAAGATGGTCTAACCTGAGCCACCACATGATCTTGAGCAGCCATCCAACGGAGGGAAACCCCCATGTTCGCACCGATCAGGGCGACACACGTCGGTAGCCTGCTGCGTCCCCCGGAACTCCTGCGAGCGCGCGAGGACCACACCGCCGGCCGGATCGACGCGGACGCGCTGGCCAGGGTCGAGGACGCCGCGATCCAGGTGATCCTGGGCGTGCAGCGCGACAGCGGCATCGGCCCCTACACCGACGGGGAATACCGCCGCAACGACTTCATGAGCCAGCTCACCGGGCACACGGACGGCTTCGTCAGCCAGGCTCCCGTACTCGACTGGAACGCGTCCGAGGACGAGCGGCACTCCGACGACGCGATCCTCAACCTCATCGGCGGCAAGCTGGCGCACCGGGAACGGTTCACTGACAGGGAGGCGGCGTTCCTGGCCCGGTACGCACCCGGACCGTTCAAAATCACTCTTCCCGAGGTGACGAACTTCGTCGTCGCCAACTGGCAGGCGGGCGTGAGCGGCCACGCCTATCCGACCCGGGCGGACATCATCGACGACCTCGCCGCAGTCGTCCAGACCGAGGTCGACGCGCTGGTCCGCGACGGCGTGCGGCACGTCCAGATCGACGCCCCCTGTTTCACCAGCTTCGTCAACGACAAGCTCATCGCCGTCTTCGAGGCCGAGGGGCTCGACGCGCGGGAACTGCTGCGGCGCTGCGTCGAGGCCGACTCCCGCATCGTCGCCAGCCTCCGCGAGCGCGGGGTCACCGTGGGCATGCACATCTGCCGGGGCAACTACCGTGGCCAGTGGTTCAACGAGGGCACGTACGACGGCATCGCCGAAGACGTCTTCGGGCAGATTCCCGTCGACCACTGGCTGCTGGAGTACGACACCGAGCGGGCCGGCGGCCTCGCGCCCATCCAGCACGTACCCGCGGGCACCACCGTCGTACTCGGCCTGGTCACCACGAAGTCCGGCGAGTTGGAGGACCCCGACGACCTGGCACGCCGGATCGACGAGGCCAGCCGGTACCTGCCGCTGGACGCCCTGGCGATCAGCCCGCAGTGCGGGTTCGCCTCCGAGGTTCAGGGCAACCCGCTGACATGGGACGACCAGCGCCGCAAGCTCGACCTGGTGGTCAGCACCGCCCAGCGGGTCTGGGGCTGACACGACCCGCCGGACTACCGTCCCCGCCACAGTCCCGGCTCCTCGGCGGCTCGCGACCCGGGCACCTCATGTCCGCCTACGCCTTCGCGCGGGTGGGTGTACATGGAAGCAGGCTTGAGTGGACGTCCGCGAGTGCGGCGAACTCGGCGCGTATACACCTCGCTCCGGGCGTCCCGCCGCGACCGGCCCCGCGGCAGGGGCCCGTGCCCGGCCGGTCGTCCCGGTAGTTCAGGATGAGCTCATGAAATGGGCCCGTGCCGTGCATCATGTCGAGTCGTTGTCGCAGATCTGCGCTGACATGGCCACCCGGCCGTCCTCGATCTTCCCGCTGCGGGTGACTCAACTGTGGGCAGTCGGCGACATCCTCGGCTCCATACGAGAACTCGAAACCGTGACGGTCGCGCTGTGCGTCGACCTTCCAGTCGACGACGTTGCCTGGTGCAGCCAGCCGCCCGGCGCGCAACACTGGTCGAACGCCACTCGCCTGGCCACCAGCCCGGTCCTGCCCTGGTGGCGGTCCGCGCATGCCCCAGTATGGAATCACCGCATCGACCGGCCAGCCCTGGTGTGGGACGACGTCGACGGGGTCCGGGAAAACACGCTGGTCGCGCTGCGCGAGGGGCACGGAGACAGCGTCCGTATCGCCGCCCCGACGCTGGCGGACTCGCGCTCGCGCATGCAGGACGAGCTGGCGGTCAGCCTGCGCTCCCTCCGCGCCCACACCCGTACCTACGAGGAGCGGCGCTGGGGTCCCGGCAAACTCGAACCACTCGCGGACGCGCTGTTTCGGGCCAGCGACGGCTATCTGGACGTGCGGGACGCGGTCGCCAGCGAATCGTTGCCCGGCGCGTAGCCGAACGGTCACCGCGTCCTGGACGCGACCGGCGGGACCGGGCTGGGGCCGACGGGGCTCTGAAGGCGGAGGTGAACATGTTCAACAAATCTGGTTCATCACTGGCACCTCACGGGGCGCCCCGCGATCAGTTCCGCGCGGATCAGGACCTGTTCCGCGAACGGCCCGAGGAACTCGCGGCTGCCGGTGAGCCGTCCGGCTGGGGCGTCCAGCGCGACGTCGTCCGCGATGTAGATCATCGCCCGGCCGCGGATCCGGCGGCGCCCCACTCGCATGAACGGACAGCCGGCGTTCGCCTCGCAGTTGGTCGGGGACGGGTTCGAGCGATCCGGCGGGCCGATGGTGCTCACCCTGACCGGCGACCGCCTCAGCGCCATGACCATGTTCCTTCACGACATCTGAGCCGGTGCCCCGGCGACTACTCGACCGCTACGGCTACGGCATCGCCAAAATCCACCGTCCGGGTCTCCGGCCCCGCAAACACCGCGACACCGCGGACCAGGAAGGCGCCGAGCTTGACGGCGTACGGGAGCATGAAGGGATGTGGCGCCCGGGTTCCCAGCTCAGCTGCCTGTCAGCCTCGCTCAGGCTGCTCACAGGGCTGGTCGCAGACCCTGGAGTCGAAGTAGCGCCGCGTGGAGACGGAGTCCCACCGGCGTGAACCTCTGATGGCACGATCGTCCGCACGATGTCCGAGGCACACGCGCGTTACGGGGGTCGCTCGATGGTTGTTTCCTTGCGGGCGGGGCACACATCCGCAGCCACAACGCCGCCAACTCCCCCGTTTCAGCGAAGACTCGGCGTTGCCACTTTCGCCTGGGTCGTGCTGTTCGCAGGCTTCCATGTCTACTGGGAGCTCGGCGGCCAATTCGGCTTCGGGGACGCGAGCGTCACCACGCCTAAGGCCGACAGCTTCGCGGACTGGGCGTTCACCGTCGCCCTAGGCGTCATGTTCATCATCGGCGCGGTCGTACCATTGGCGTTCTCCATGCCATGGGGCGCAAAGCTTCCCGGCTGGACGCTGGTCACCTGCTCCTGGATCGGCGGTGTACTGCTGACCCTCCGCGGCTTGTCCGGGCTGCTCGACACGGCACTGCGCAGCACCGGCCTGGCACACAACGGACTCACCGGAATGACCTACCAGCACACACTGGGAGACGCACATCCCTCCGCGTACACCCTGTGGTCCACCAGCTCCATCGACGCGTACTTCCTCATCGGCGGCATACTTTTCTGCACCGTCGCCGTCGCTGACCGCCGGGCACGCCGGTGAGCGACGGCGAACCATGCCGCGACCTGAAGACTTCGCTCCTTAAACTCAATGCGAGGGACTTAAGGATCGCCGCAGGTCAGAGACCGGGTGTCCCTACAGGAGCTTCGGTGTCCGATCACGCCATGACGGGTCCGCCCGCGCACGTACCTGACCCGCCGGCGTGGCAGCGCCTCGGTCTGGGTGTGCTCACCGAACATGTCCCGACCCAGGTCATCGACGATGTCCTCGCGCGGACAGGTCGGGTCCAGAAGCGGATACGGCGGTTGCCGGCCCGCCTGAGCGTGCTGTTCATCCTGAGCTTGTCGCTGTTCAGCGCGCTGGGCTATCGCGGGGTGTGGCGGGCGTTGACCCACTCCGGTGTGACGGTGGATCACCACCGCAGCCATCGCCCCAGCGGCCGTGCTGGCCACAGCGAGAGCAGCGACTGCAGCAACGCTTAAATCCCCCGGCATTGGCTTTATGGAACAGGGGCGGATTGCGGCATGCCAGGACTCTGCCGTCGGACTGACAGGGGTCGCGGGCGCCCGTATCAGTGCCGTGCGTGGATTCGCACGGTCGCTTCGCGTACCGCACGTGTCATGATGCCACTCGCAAGTGAGCCGTACTTTGACGAGTAAGCGGCGTCGATACGTAGGGCGAGGTCCGCGTCATCGGCGGATTGCTGTGCCTCGAACCGTACTGGCAGGACTACGTTTCCGACTTGGATGGTGCCGCGACCGCGGGCCTGTGTCGCCTGGTACCACACCGAGCGCACGCCTTGGTACGCGCGGACGTACACCCCGTCGTCGATGGTGACCACGCCGACCTCGACTTGAGCCTGAGGTGGGCCGTCCGTCGTTTCGGCAGCGAGCATGATCGACCATGCTTCATGGAGCGTGTGAAGCTCTTCAGGGGTCCACGCCCGAATGCCGTTGTCGGGTAGGTCCACGATTCGCCACTCCTCTCGAGGGTAGACCGTATGGGAGTGTTGGATGGAGCAGCACGGCATCTGCATGTGAACCCGCCGGCACCGGTAGCGGTCATCTCAGGTGTCGGCGGGTACGGTGGGTACCTTAATCTTGAGGTGCCCGGTGAAGAACCCGACGAGTTCCGCTAAGGCTGGTCCGACGTACTCCTCTTTGTCGTAGAGGCCGACGTGGGTGGCGCCGTCGATCCAGTGCAACCGCTTCGGCTCACCGGCGTCGGCGAACGCCTCGGTGTTCATGTGCCTGGTGACCGCCTCGGTGCCGACGATCATCAGCAGCGGGCGCGGCGCGATCATGGAGATGAACCGGAAAGGGTCGAACATCGCGATCCGGTCAATGCTACTCAAGGTAAACTCTTTGGCCGAGCGCGGATGCTGGGCGCGGTCGGTGCAGTAATACTCGAAACCCTCAACCCCGTGCTCTCCACCAGCCGCACGCGCCTCCTCCGCGGTGTTCGGGAAAATCGGGAAGGTGCCGACGCCCGCGCCCCGCGCCTCCGCGGTGCGTGCCGCGGCCGCCGCGTCGAGCATGGCCTGGATGACGGCGGGGTCCTGGGTTCCGTCCGCGCCCTCGCGGAACTGGCGCCCGATGTCGGCGGCGCTGACGGTCGCGACCGCCTTGATCCGGTGGTCGGTGGCGGATGCCGGGACGACGTAGCCGCCGGAGGCGCAGATGCCCAGCGCACCGATCTGCTCCGGGTCGACCTCGGGACGGGTGGTGAGGAACGAGACGGCGGACTTGAGGTCCTCGACGCGGTGCGCGGGGTCCTCGAGACCACGCGGAGATCCGTCGCTCTCGCCCTGATAGGCGGCGTCGAACGCGAGGGCGATGAAGCCCTGCTCGGCCAGACGCCGGGCATACAACCCGGCCGCCTGCTCCTTGACACCGCTGGCCGGATGCCCGACGACGATCGCGGGACGCGGACCCGCCTGATCGTCTGCGGGGATGTAGAGGTGCCCGGCGATCTTCACGCCGGCGCTAACAAACGTCACGTCCGTACGCATGTGTCGGTTTCTCCGATCTGATGTCTGATCCGGAACCTCGGCATCCCGAGCGAGTTCCTGGCGTCCGGTGTCGCACCGGGCCACAAACCCAGATTGGCGCGCCGCGACCGCCGCCAGAAGGGCGGGTTCCTGCCTGGGCAAGCAGGTTCCTGGGAACGAATCAGCCCCCTCAAGTTTCGCGTACCAGCTGGAGATCCGGCGAAGAATGGAGAGCATGGAACCTGGTGGCCGTCACCCGGACGAGCTTGGTGACTTCCTCAAGGCCCGGCGCAGCCAACTGACACCGGGTAGGGTTGGCCTGCCCGAGAGCACCACCCCCGATGGGTGGCTGGACTCAGGCGAGAAGAGGTCGCGCAACTGGCGGCGATCAGCGTCGACTACCTGACCCGCCTCGAGCAGGGACGCGTGCAAGCGTCCGCATCCGTCCTCATCACGCTCGCCGACGCGCTGCGCCTCGACGACAACCAGCGTGCCCTCCACACGGAGCCCCGTCCCACGAGGCACTTCGCATACTGACGGTCTGGACAGCCACCCCAATGACACCGACCACACACGGTTCGGTCACGTCGTCCCCCAGTACTCCCACCACCGAAGGCTGACGCGTATGGGGCGAACGGCAGAGTGATGTCGGCGGCGGGACCGGATGCTGGTGTCGCGGTTAAGTCCGCGGCATTGTCCTTGAACTTCGACCGCCCCGAGGGCCTCGCCGCCTGTCACGCGGCGGCGGGGTGCCGGCCGGAGAAAGCGGCCAGCCGCTTCATCGGGTCGGCATCCGGGGACGGGGCGACCTCGTCTGCGAACGCCGATCAGCGGCGCCAGCCGCGGTTGCGCCACGCGCGGGTGCGGCGGTAGGTGGGCAGCCGGCCCTGGCCCTGCTGCTGCGGATGGATGTCATGGAATTGCAGATCGATGTTGGTCGCGGCGAGCGCGGTGGTCCACCGCTCCGGCAGGTTCGGCTGCCCCTTGCGGCTGGTCTCCAGCCGCTGGTCGAAGATGAGCCGGATGATGCTGGAGCGCGCTGAGGACATGATCATGGTGCGGACCACCTCCATCCGGCGCACCGAGGCCAGCGGGTAGGTGGTGCTGGTGCCGTTGACACGGCGCACGGTGACCTGGACGGGCCGGTCCGCCGGGGTCAGTTCCAGTGCCACCACGTGCCGCCGGTCGCCGATGAACTCCCATGCGGCGAAGGCGCAGGCGCACAGCAGGGGCAGTGCGAGGACCAGCAGGGTGATAGCGGCACCGGGGCCGGTCTTGTTCGCCGCGATGCAGATGCCGAGCAGAAACGGTACCCCGAGCAGGGCGGCGAGCACGCCGCCGCTGTGCTTCAGCGTGTAGTAGGGATCGTCACTGTCCGCGTACCAGACCAGTCCCTCGGTAGGCTCCACGTGACCATTGTGGTCGATGCGTGCAACCGAATGTCCGTTGTGGACGGTCGGCCCCGCGACCTGGTGTTCCGCGTCCACCACGGGCTCGACGAACGGCGGCGGGTCCAGCGCGCGGCGTCAACAACGCCAGCCCCTCCATCGCTACCTCCACCGATCACCGACTCCGACACGATTGCCCACCTCGCGCGCTCAAACCGGCACAGGTGCCGACCGAGAGAGATCTACGTGACTGCCAGTCAGCCTGCCGGGCGGCGGCCAGCCGTACGAGTTCTGACAGCGGGGCCCGAACGTTCAGCTCCCAGGGGCCCTCCTGGAGCTTGACCAGCGCCAGAGGACTCTCACCTGACCCATCGACGGCCGGATGGCGCCGGGAACCTTGCCCGGACCCCACTTCCGGTCCTCATGACGAACCTGCTCCGCATGTCAGTACGGGACGTACACGGGGGCTGTGGAGCGATGGAACGGATCGACGACCACCACCATGTATCCGGTGGGGCGGGGGTTGACGGTGCTGTCGCGCACCACCGTCGTCGCGGCGGTGATCGGTACCGGGGGCAGCGCGACGCTCGGGTAGGGCCCGGACGCGAAGAACCGGTAGACCAGCACCTGGTACGGAGCGACCGCGTACCGGTGGGAAATCGGCGCGTTCATCACGACGATCTGGTTGTACCCCTGCCCCGGCAGGACGGTGGCCCGGGGTACGAGTTGGACCTCGGGGGTGAGCATCGTGTTCGCGGGCGGGGACGCCGGTCCCCAGCCCGAGACCTGTGGGCCCGGCTGGGCGCCCGCGATCGAATGGACCTCGCTGCTGACGGGCAGCGCACCCGCCGGCAGGTACGGTTCGGCCGGGTAGCGCGCCTCGGCCAGCCAGGTCAGCCGGACGTACCCGGGAAAACCGGCGGCCGGGCCGTCGACGACGGTGGCCGACCACGTGCCGTCGGAGCCGCGGACGAGCGGGATGCCGCTCTGCACGACGGGCATGTACTCGGGGTCGCTGTTGGCCAGGCGACCGCGCCGCAGCCGGACCTGTGGCGCCTCGGTGAGCCCGGCGAGCAGGTCGTCGCGAAGCCCGGTGGCGGTGATGGTCACGTCCACCCGGCCGTCGCCGCGTGGTCCCACCCGCACGACCGGCGCGGGCGCACGATCCGGCATGGGCACCGCGATCGGGGTGAGCCCGCACGTCTCGAACGCGGTCTCGACACCTGCACTGGTGACCGGAACCACCCGGACGAACTGCACGTTACGCAGCGACCCGGGCAGCCGGTACCTGAAGCGCACGACCCCGTCCGGCTCGGCCCGCAGCGGCGTCGGGGTGACGAGGGTGAACTTGCTCCGATCGGCTAGCTGGCCGGATCGCGCCCAGACCTCGGCCGCCCGCTCGCACCGCTGACCGGTGCCCGTGCCGCCCAGCCTGCGCTCGTCGCCGAGGTACACCCGGTACCCCCACGCGCCGCCGCTCCACTCGAGGCCGAGCTCGCTGTCGCCCATCGGGTCCTGCGCCGAGGAGAAGAGCAGGGTCGGTGCGACGTGCAGCGAGGCGTAGGCCCGCGGGTCGTGCACCGTGCGTTCGACCGTGGCGGGGTTGGACTGCCGGCCGGCCGTGTCGACCAGCTTCGCGATCACGGGGATCGCCGCGGTGTCGCCGACGCCGAGGTCGCGCACCGCCACGGTCGCGACGACCGAGATGGCGCCGGCCGGCACCGGGATCGTGGGCTGTTGCGCGCCGTCCACCCACAGCAGGGCGGAGGCCACCGGCGCCCCGCCGGGGCTGGTCACGTCCTGGGACGGCAGCTCGCCCGGCAGGGTCTGCCCGGGTACACCGATCCGGACGTGCAGCGCGCCGGGCGAGCGCGGCTGGAGCCCGCCGTCCGGGGTGGCGGGTTGGAACTCGGCCTCCACGCTCGGCGTGGGTGGTCCGGCCACGGCCGGCGCCGACGCGGTGAAAACGGTCCGGTTGCCCCACCGGCCGAACTCGTCGGCGCGCCACAGCGCCCAGGAACTGATCGGGCCGGTCGCCGCGAGGTCGGTGACCGAGCCCGCGTCGTTGTTGTGCATGTCCCAGTGGGCGACCATGGCGCGGGCCCGGTCCACCGATCCGACCCGGATCGTGCCGTGCAACGAGACCGTGGTGGGGATCAGCCTGGCCAGGCCGAGCATGCCACCGGCCGCCGGACCGAGCAGTGGGATCCGCTGGGTCCACAGCGGCTCGCCGGTGGTCACCCGCCAGGTGGCCGGCGGCAGAGCGAGCGTGCGCGGGGCGGCGGGCGGGTCCGGCGTGGCCTTCGCCGCGACCGCGGGCACCATCAGCGGTACGGCGGTCCAGCCGTCCGTGGGGTGCGCCGCACGCAACTGGGTCGCCCGCTGCGTGGCCAGCGCCGACAGCCCGGGGTACCGGCTGTACAGTGCGGACACGACGGTAGCCGGCGGCGGGAAGCCGGTGATCAGCGAGCGCAGCGTACCGCCGTCGTTCGCCCGGTCCAGCGGCAGCAGCCACAGTCCCGCGACCATCCACAGAGTGCAGGCCGACGTGCTGGTCGGCGGGCTCACGCGGGTGGCCAGCCCGAGGTGGCGGGCGATGGCCGGATCGACGGCCGCGGCGAGCAGGGCGTTGAGCGGGGAGATCGTGCCGGAGGCGTCGGCGACCGGGCCACCCGCCAGACTGACCCGAGTGTCCAGCGGCGGCGTCGCGGGGTCGGTGAAGGCGCGTGCCAGCCAGTAGTCGAGGCCGGACGGCGCCCCGGCCAGGGCCTGCACCCGGTTCACCTCGTCGGCCGTGGTCAGCGGGACCACCGTGCCGTCCGGGCGGTCCGGGGGGCCCATGCGTTTGGCCGCGCCCTGCTCCACGCGGGTCCGGGCCGCGGTCACCGGGTCGGTCGCCGGATCCGGGACGTACCAGGGGCCGGAGCCGATCGGCAGTCCGAAGGACACCGCCTGGGCGGGGTCGATCGCGATGTACGGCGACTCGGTGCTGACGATCTCGACCAGGGTGACCGCGCCCACCCCGCTGACACGCAGCAGGGTGATGTCGGTGCCGCCGAACTCGTACGACGGCGCGGTGCGGGTGGCCAGCAGTCTGGGTTCGGCGTCGGGGAGCCCGGCGGCCGAATCCAGCACGTCGACCCGGAAGGTGCTGCCGGCCTGGGTGCTCAGCCGCACGTAGCAGCACCGCATCGCCCGGAACGTCCACTGCCAGCCCTGGATCACGAGGTAGTGCACGTCCCCGGCGCTGGTGTGCGAGATGCCGCCGCCGGTGGCGGCGACGGACAGGTCGGGGTTGAGCCACACGTGCTGCGTCGAGATCTCGAGCTTGTCCACTCGGACGTACACCGGCACCACGTCGACGCGGAACGCGGTGAGCGGATGCAGCGGGAACCCGAGCCGTGGTGAGATGTTCACCCGCAGATGGGTCCCGTCGGGCAACCAGGGGTCGCCCGACGTGGTGATCGCCGAGGCGCGCAGCAGGTTGCTCGGGGCCACCGCCGACTGCCCGGCGGCCGCGGGCTGCGCCGCCGGCGGCTGTGCGGCGGCCGGGCTGGTGGCAACCACCGATGCCACGCCACCGGCCACCGCCCCGCCGAGCAGGCTGCGACGCGAGAATCCCTTGTCCGGCATCAGATCTCCTCGGCGAAGCGGGGGGTGGTGCTGCACGAGCAGAAGAGGGGTGTGCTGGCCGTGGTCGTGCCGCCGGTGGCGGACGGGCGGTTCTCCTCGATGTTCAGCCGGAGCCCGTACGAGGGGATCGCGGGTGCGGTCGTGCGCAGCAGTACGCGGCATCCAGAACTGTCCTGCCAGATCTGGGTGAGGGGGTTCGGGGCGCTCAGCGACGCCAGCCGGACCCGGAACGGCGCGTCCCCGTCGGCGCCCGGCTCCCGGCCCAGGTCCGGCCGTTGCAGCGGCTCCGGTGACTCCAGCAGCACCCCGGACAGCAGCCAGCCGGAGCCACTGCGGATCCACAGCGCGCTCGTCCTGGCTCGGGGCGCCGGGCGCAGATCGAGGCCGAGGCCGGACAGCACGGCGGCGAACACGCCGTCGCCGGCTCCGGGGGCAGGCAGCGTGGTGGGCGCGGACACCGCCAGGTCGCCGGCGATGCCGGCGGTACCGGTACTGATGAAGCCCAAATCCGCGAACTGTTCGAGCGGGGAGGCGTAGCGGGAGGTGGTGAACACCACGCCGGGCAGGCCGACACCCCCCGTGGTCTGCCCGAGTCTGCGGAACCAGGTGGCCAGGTCGTAGGTGGCGCTCGGCTCCAGCGACACCCCCGGTACCAGCGACCCACCGATGGTCGGGCGGCGGCAGGCCCCGCTCGATCCCAGCGCCAGCGCGTGCAGCCGCTGGTCGGGTGGGGCGAGTTGCCAGGCCCCGATCAGCGTGACCAGCCGCGCCGTGACCAGGTCGGGCGGTGGGGTGGCCTCCGGTTGGGTGTCGGTTCGGCGCAGCCGCAGCAGGGTGTCGTACCCGTAGCGTGTCGCCAGCGCGGTGATGTGCTTGCGGCTGAAGCTGGCCGCGACCGGGTCGTCGTGGTACCAGAGCCGGGTGCCGTCGCCGGGCACGTAGCCCAGCAGGTACCGCTCGAGGTAGGTCGGGTCGAACCGGTCGACGGTCCGGAAGATGGGCGCGAAGGCGCTGGCCGCGAACTGCGGCGGCGCGCTTGGCGCACTGGATTCCTGGGCGGTGCGGAAGTAGTAGTCCGTGCTCGGCAGGGGCTTCTCGCCCTCCGGACCGCGTACCACCAGCGTGCTGCTGATCTTGTAAAGTGTGCCGGGCTGCAGCAGGTTGGTCCCGTCGTCCAGCGACCGCTCGGCCTCCGCCCGGGCCGCGGCGGCGGCCTGCGCGCGGCTCGCGCCGACGGTGGCCGCGTCGTTCTGCGCCGTCTGGTTGATCCCGCGGACGCCCAGCACCTCGACCCGGTCGCGCGCGTAGTAGTACAGCTGGAAGCCGCGCTCAATCGTGTTCGAGGGCGGGGTGTAGCAGTAGACGCGGGAGTTGGGGTCCGGGGTGAGCGTCTGCGCGCGGGTCCACTCGGTGGAGGTGCTCAGCGAGTACACCCGGATGGTGTCCTCGGTCGTGGTCATTCGCACCCGCAGCCACACCCTGAACCCGGCGATGGGCTCATCGAAGGTGACCTGTGCGAGGGCGAGCATCGGCGCGCCGGTCACGCCGCGCCATTCGCCTTGCAGCGGATACGGCAAGAGCAGCCCGCCGGAGAACGTCCGGTCGGGGGTGGCGGCGGTGGACTGGTGGGGGCCGCCGGGATTGACGGGGGCCGAAAGGCCCACCGAGGCGAACCATGACGCCCGCAGCGGATCGTCGTCCAGGGTGACCGTCACGTGTGCCGCCAGCCGCCCGCGGAAACGGTCGGCCGGCAGTGCCTCCGCCGGAAGGTCCCAGCCCGACGCGGTACGCCTGGCGTCGACGCCGAGCAGCCAGCCGGGTTGGGCGGCCAGCGCCGGCCCGCACAGGCCGCGCAACGGGACCAGGGGGTCCTCCGGCAGGCCCGCGCCGCCGTCGGCCAGGGTCTGCAGCCACGGGATCGGGTCGGTGGACAGCAGGCTGAGCTGCCGCGCGGTGGTCAGCGGATTGGGTGAGTTCTGGTCGGCGGCCGGGATCCACCAGGTGGCGTCCGGGTTGCCCGGCACCGTGGTTTCGCCGTCATCGGTAACGCTGACCATGGTCAGGTGGGTGAGGACGTACTGGTAGCGCAGCTGCGAGGTGCCCGCCTCACCGGTGCTGGGGTGCGGGTCGACCAGCCGGAACGGGCCGATGTCGGTCGGTGCGCCCTCGGTGCGGGGACCGACGCTGAAGGCCAGCACCGGTACCACGTCCGGCCACACCACCGGCGCGTGGTCGGGATCGGTGGCCGCGTCGGCCACCGTGCGGCCGTTGCGGTCCGACAGCGCGACCCCGGTCAGCGGGCTGACCAGCGGGGTCGGCGGCGGCCCGGGGTCGTCACCGAGGTGGAAGTCCACGCAACCGCCGATGGAGAAGAAGGCCAGGTCCACCTCCCCGCAGACGTGGAAGTCGACCAGGTACCGCACACCCGGCCCCACCTGCACGTTCAGCTTCGTGCTCGCGGACACCGAGACCGGGCCGAGGTCCAGCGAACCGGACAGCTGACCCTCGGCGGCCAGGACCAGCGACTGTCCCTGGTCGTCCGGGTAGGGCATGGTGCCGATCCCGGCGACCACCGACGCGGACATCTCCAGGGCCAGTGGGCCGAAGCGCAGGGCGCGGTGCCAGCCGGCGCCCATGCCCACGGAGAAGCCGGCAAGGTCGCGGCCGTCGTCGAACAGGTCGGGCAGGCCGTTGCCCGCGACCATGAAGAACGCCCAGGCGTGCTCGTCGAGGATGTCCGGCAGGATGCTCAGCAGCACCGGTGCGCCCCGGCCGAACTTGTTGTCGCCGCCCACCCGCAGAAACCAGTCCTTGCCGTGGTTGGGGAAGTTCGCGCCGATCGGCACGGTCAGGTCGAGCAGCACCGGTACGTGGTAGCTGCCGCGCAGCCCGATGGTGAGCCCGCTGTCGCCGTACGCGAGACCACCCAGGTAGGTGATCAGGTCGCCGCCGGGCGCGGTGCCGACCTCGCTGAGCTGAGCCCTCGGCGCGAGCAGGGTGCCCTTCAGGCTGGCATTGATGGCCACGTCCGGCACGCTCAGCGCGAACATCGCCCGGGCGGAGAAGGTGAAACCCAGGTCCGGTACGGTGCCCAGCACGGCGCCGATGCCCAGCGTCGTGCTGCCCGGCTCGAAGCGGGTGTCCCCGGCCCGGCGCGGGTCCCAGGACAGCTGCTGGACGACGATGTCATCGCCCGGTGGCAGCGCGATCGCCGTGTTGGCGCCGAAGACGCCCAGGAAGCCGAACACGCCGAGGCCGGTCGGGCCCAACGGCACCGGCCCGGGCAGGTCGATGGCGAACACGACCAGGATCTGGTTGCCGTCTGGCCCGTGGTCGGCGGTCATCAGGTACGCGTCGGCGGCGAGGTTCAGCGGCGGGATGCTCGCCGCCAGCCGGATGTCGGTGATCGGCCGCCCGGTCGTGGCGTCGGTGAGAATCTTGAGCTGGCCCCGCCCCTCGATGACGTCCAGGCCGCCGCCCGCGCCGGGAAAGGCCAGCGTCACGGCGAGCCCGCGCAGGGTGACGTCGAGGGATCCGTTGCTCACGGTGGCCCGGATGGTGGCGCCTTCGACCCGCACCGGACCAAGGTCCAGCGCGAAGGCCAGATCCACCTCGAACCAGTTCGAGCCCTTGCCGGACCGGGTACCCAGCACGTCGAACAGCGATCCGAAGTGCTCGACCTGCCAGCCGCCGGGGTCCTCGACGTCCACCCCGGCGGATCGGTAGTCGAGGGTATAGCGGTCCAGGCCGCTGGCGTCCAGGTCGACCCGCAGCCGTACGCCGTGGAAGCGCGCCCGCATGGGCCGGGCCGGGTCCATGCTCACGCCGAACCCGTTGCCGCCGCCCACGGTGAGCGGCTTGATCACGATGTCGACGCTGTAGTCGACGGTGAAGTCGAACACCGAGGCCGTGGAGTAGCCGATGGTCACGCCGTGCACGACGACCTGACCCTGCTGGGTGAGCACGGTGCTGAGCCCGACCGCGGCCACGAGCAGGTCGTGCAGGACCGCGCCGCTGCCGTCGTCGCCGGGGCGCGGCGGCGGCTTCGGGGTGTCGGCCATGACCGCCGTGGCCAGCGCCGCGGCGGTGATCACCGCCTTCGGCGCCACGGACGAGTCCGGAGTGGCCCGCACGGTGATCAGGCCTTGGTCGCCATCGGCCTCGAGCGCTGCGGTGAACCCCACGACCACCGGGTTCTGCCGGGGGTCGCGGGCGTAGCGGACCCGCATTCGCGTCGGGGCGCCGCCGCCGACGGTCAACTCCTCCCCCACCGCGGGAACCGTCATGCCGTCGATCGGCAGCAACGCGACGATCTCGATGAGCGTGGGCAGGAGGTCACCGAATCCGGTCGCGGCGGGATCCCGCCACTCGACGACGGCGGTCAGCTCGGGACGGCCGTCCGCCGCCGGCACCCGTACCGTCGCCGACGCGTCCACGCCCGCCGGGCTTGTCAATGACAGACTCGCGGTGACCGTGGTGCCGCCGGCGAGCGGGACGCCGCGCGGCACGTACAGCTTCAGCTCCGGGATCGACAGGCCGCGCCACGCCGGATCCAGGCCGTTGGGCGACATCGTCGAGTTGTCGTCGATCAGGATGACGCCGTCGGTGACGCTGATACCGACGCCGGTCGTGCCGAACAGCATCGCCGACGGGCTGAGCCGCACCGTGATCAGATCATCCTCGGCCAACCCCTTCGGCAGCAGCCGCATCCGCGCCGACTGCCCGGCCACCCCCGTCAGCCGCACGACCACTTCGCCGTCCACCCGCAGCCGCCCGGTCACCGGCTCGAGCCAGTCCTGCCGGCTCGCGCCCGTACCACTCGAATGCGGCTCCGCGGGCACGAGCGCCGACGTGGTCGGGAAGTAGAACAGCGCGCCCGTGCCCAGCAGCGCGAGGTCGATGCTCCAGTTGGCCACGGACCCCTGCAGGGTCACCGCCACGGGATGGCCGGTGGCCATGGTGAAGCTGAGGAAGCCGGGCAGCGGCGGGTTCAGCACGACGACGCCGGTGACCACCGTTGCCGACTGGACTGCCACCTGGTCGACCGATCGCAGCACCGTGTCGATGTCCGGCGGGATCACCACCAGAACCGTGAAACCCCGAGAGTCCAGGTAATCCCGCAAGTTCATTTGAAGAATCCCCATTCGGGTTCACAGTGACATGGTCAGGGCGACGCGGCCGCCGACCATCCATCCCGAACGCACGGATGGGTCAGCGTGGGCGTCACAGTCAGAGGGGGGTCGACAGCCGGACGGGTGCGGTTATCCAAGCTCATCTATGACTCATTGATAACACGACCACGGTGTGAATCTCTACTGGCGCCCGGCCGATCGGACCCGCGCTCCCGCACGTCGCAGTCCGACACCAGGGTTGGGTCACCGCGGCGCGGAGGCCGGCTCCCGGACGACGTCTGCGCAGGCCGCAGTCGCGAACCCGGGCGCCCGCACCCGGGGCGCCGGCCCACAACCGGATGCCCAGGCCGTGCCCGATAACGGGTGAAGCCTCATCAGTTACCCGGGAATGCCGTCGATGTGCGACGTGGCACGACGCGTCGAACGCCCCGCCGCACTCGTCGAGCAACCGACGACATCGTTGGGCCGCAGGCGATTCTTGCCGATAGCCGGTGTATCGGGCCGCGTTCGAGAGCCACGGATGGGCGCTGTCGGTGTTCGGTCAGGGCAGGATCTCGATGTACCCGTCGGTTCCGTGCACCCGGATCCGCTGCCCATCGGAGATCAGCCGGGTAGCGTCCACCACACCGACGACGGCCGGCAAGCCGTACTCCCGCGCGATCACCGCGCCGTGAGTCATCACGCCTCCGACCTCCGTCACCAGACCTGCGATGGCGACGAAGAGGGGCGTCCAGCTGGGGTCCGTATACGCCGTGACGAGGATGTCGCCCGGTTTGAGGTCGGCCTGTGCCATGTCCAGGATGACGCGGGCCCGCCCTTCGACGGTCCCCGCGGAGACCGGTAGGCCGGTCAGCGCGCCGGCCGGCACGTCGTCGCGTCGGTACGCCCCGACGATGGCCTCGCCGTCCGAGGTGAGCACCCGGGGCGGCGTGAGCGCTTGATACGACCGGAACGCGTCCTTGCGCTGGCCGATGAGCTGGTCATCCACGCGGTTCGTGCGCACGGTGTCGTGGAGCTCCTGGAACGTGAGGTAGAAGATGTCCTCGTTCTCGTGAAGTACGTGCGCCCGCACGAGGCGCTCGGCTTCTTCCAACAACGCCTGCTTGTACACGAAGTAGCGGCTGACCATGCCGTACTTCGGATACTCCCGGTACCCGATGAAGGTCCGGACCCGGTCGATCATCCGCTTCGTCTCGTCGGCCCTGCTGTTTCCGTCGGGCAGGGCCCGCAAGCGCTCCAGCAGCTCCTGCTCCTTCTTCCACGCCTCCTGCCGCCCCTGCTCGAAGCGCCGCTCGCCGGCTCCCGGCTCGAAGTTCTCGATGTTGCCGAGGATCACCGGCACGAGCGTGGAGGGGCGTTCACTCCACCGCGGCCGCGTGATGTCGATCTCGCCGACACAGCGCATGCCGTACTTGTCGAGCCACGCCTCGATGGCGGCTCGCGCTTCCCGGCCGCCGGCGAGCTTGGGCAGCTCGTCCAGGAAGCCGTCGTCCTCGACGTGCCGCAGGAACGCCACCACGTCCGGATGGGGGCGAATCACGTCAGCAACGTCGAGCAGCGCCAGCCCCATCTCCGACGTGATGTTGTGGGGCACGGACTGCGTGAGCGTGTCCGCCGCGTTCTTCTCGCCCAGCCACGCCTCCAGCCGCTCGTTGAGCCACCACGTGGCCTCCATCGCAGACATGAACACCTGATGGCTTCGCGGATCGAACAGGATGCGCCTCAGCTCCTGGATGTCCGTCCGGATGAACTCGAACAGCGCCTCTCCGGACTTCGTCCGGATGTCGCGTTGCGAGGCGGCGATGGACGCCTCGCTACGCCCGATCAGCTCGGTGACGATGGCCGGATCGGTCTCGATCGGAGCTGACCCGCTGCCAATCAATGGCCTGGGGGGACCCTCGTCGGGCAGCGGCCGGATGAAGCCGTCGCGCTCGAGGATGGTCCGCACCGCGTCCCCGGTCAGTGGATCAGATTTCCCCATCAGCTCCAGGAGGCCTGCGCGGCTCGCCGGCGAGGCCAGCCTCTGGGTGACGTCGACGAACAGGCGGCCGCCGGCCTCGGCCATGGGCGCGGGGGTCGTCATCTGCCAGAAGGAGAGCCCCAGTGGCTTCATGGGATCGGTCATCATCTGCTGATGGCCCACGGAGAGGTAGACGTGGTTCTCCCGGTCGCCGGTCTCCGGAATGGGAAAGAGCGTAGTGATGGGCCGGCTCTGGACGATCTGGAAGCCGTCGTCGCCCAGGCACCATTCGATGTCCTGGGGGCAGCCGAAGTGCGCTTCGATCCGCCGGCCGAGCCGCACGAGCCGCACGACCTGCGGATCCGTCAGCGCCGGCTGCTCCCGCAGCTTCGGGTCGATCGCCTGTTCCCGCGTCCCACCCCCCGGCGAGGCATGAACCGCACGCTGCTTGGCGCCGATCGCCTTGGCGACGACCCCGCCGTCGCGCACCTGGAAGACGTCGGGGTTCACCAGTCCGGAGACCAGGGCCTCGCCGAGGCCGAAGCTGGCCTCCACGGAGGCGACCTTCCGGTTGCCCGTGACGGGGTCGGCCGTGAACAGGATGCCGGCCGCCTGCGGGAAGACCATCTCCTGCACGACGACGGCCATCTGGACCGCACGGTGGTCGATGCCGTTGCGCTGGCGGTAGGTCACGGCCCGCTCGGTGAACAGCGACGCCCAGCACCGGCTGACGTGCTGAAGGATCGCCGCCGGACCCACGACGTTCAGGTACGTGTCCTGCTGGCCAGCGAAGGAGGCCGCCGGCAGGTCCTCTGCCGTCGCACTGGATCGAACGGCGTACGCGGCTTGGTCGCCGAGCTGAGCGAGCGCGCGGGCGATCACTGCCGCGAGATCGCTCGGGATGGCGATCCCTTCGATGGTCCGCCGGATCTCGGCGCTCAGCGTGCGGATCGCCTCCCGGTCGTCCGGCTTCAGCCGCGACAGCTGATCGAGCCGACCGTCGATCGACCGCGCCTCCGCCATGACCCGCCGGAAGGCGTCCGTCGTCACGCAAAAGCCGACCGGGACGTGGATCCCGTCGATCCGCGACAACTCCCCCAGGTGCGCACCCTTGCCGCCGACGACCGCGATCTGCGTCTTGTCGATCTCTTGGAGGCCCGTCACGTACTGCGTGCTCATCGCGATACCTCCGAGGTAGCCGTGCTCTCTCTTACACCCGCACGTCCCGCGCCGAGCGCCCGCAACCGTACCGCCGGTCCCACCAGCGGTCCGACGTCACCGCGTCCCTCATAGGTCGATAACAACACACGCACGCAGTGTCCCCGTGTCTTCGTCCGTTCTTGGTCCGGCCGACGATTCTGCAGCACAACCGGGGTCTTGCGGCAAGCCCCCCAGCCTGCTATATGTTAGAAGTGGCAGGGAGAGAGATCTCTTTGCCTTCCTTTTTTGTCGTCCGCTGCGGGCTGACGTCCCTCTCGTGAGGCGGCGGCGCGCTCCGTACGGCTCCCGGCGCCGACCAGATCCTCGACTTTGTGCGCCTCTCACAGCGGCCGGCGCGTCGACGCCTGGCAACGCCGCTGAAGGGGCAGCTCGCCCGCGCGCTGGCACCGCCGGAAGAAGCTACGGGCTCTTCGAGTGGAAGATCAACATAACGATCAGCTGGCGCCAGTCAGCCGTCCACTCGCCCCATCCGCGCCGGGCGGCGGCAGCGGTGGCGCTCGCCGGATCCCGCCGGCGGGCGCCACCATTGTGGCTGGCATCAGCAGCTCGAGCACCTGGTTCACCGTACGCCGCCTGAGGGTACACAGCAGACAGCACCCATGGAAGCGTGCGCGACCGGGCCGACACGCAACGCGTCAGTGTCGCTCGTGGGCATCTGCGATACCTCCCCCGAGCGGCGAACTGGTCAGGACTTGAAACCGAGCGGCAGGTACGTGTCGACGTTGGACTTGGTGATGGTCTCCGAGGTGAGCACGATCTGTTTGGGCACCTGGAGTTCGACGAGGTCACTCATGCCCTTGCCCTGTACGATGAGCCGCGCCAGCGAGATGGCCGAGGAGGCCATCGTCGGTGGGTAGGTGACGGTCGCCTCCAATGGCGTGTCGCCGTTCTTGATGTGTTCCATCGCGTCAAGCGAGCCGGCACCGCCGACCATGAAGAATTCCTTGCGGGCGGCTTGTTTGATGGCCGCGAGTACACCGACGCCCTGGTCGTCGTCGTGGTTCCAGATCGCGTCGATGTGCTGCGCCGCCTGGAGTAGGTTGGCGGTGACGTCCTGTCCACTCTGGACGGTGAACTGGGCGGCCACGCGGTTGCTCACCTTGAGCCCGTACTGCGCCAGGCCATCCTTGAAGCCCCGAGAACGGTCCTGGGTCAGCGGTAGGTTATCGATGCCGGCGATCTCCGCGACGACCGGGTTGGCATGACCTTTGAGCTTCGCTCCGATGTACTGCCCGGCGGCCAGTCCCATGCCGTAGTTGTCGCCCTTGATCAGCAGTCGGGCGGCGCCGGCGTCGGAGAATTCGCGATCCAGGTTGACGACCTGAATTCCGGCTGCCATGGCGGCCTTGCCGGTCGCGGTCAGTTGGGCACCGTCCTGGGGCAGCAGCACGATGACGTCGGGCTTCTGCTGGATCAGGGTCTGCAGCGCGGCTATCTGGGCGGGCGCGTCGGCGCCGGCGTCGACCTGGCTGAACTTGACGTCTTTGTAGAGGGCGGCCTGCTTCTTGGCGTTGTCGGTGATGGCCCGGATCCAGCCATGGTCGGCGGCCGGGGCGGAGAAGCCGATGGTGACGGTCTTACCGGCGGCGGCGTTGTCTCCCCCGGTCACCTTGGTCTGCCCTGTGTCGTTGTTGGTGCTGTTGTCCGCGTTCGAGGTGCACCCGGCCAGCAGTGCGCCGGCGCCTGCCGCCGCGCCACCGATCAGTAGTGAGCGCCGGGATGTCCCGTCCGGGAAACGCTTCATGATGAACTCCTGGAATGGTTGGACGGTCTGCGGAAATGGCGGCCTGGACATCCGTCGCAGATGACGGGTGCCAGGGTTGGTAGGCAGCTGTGATGTAGGTCAGGCGCCGGGAGGCACCGGCCGCCGCAGCGCGGCGACCCGGAACTGCTGAATGATGACCGCGGCGACAATGATGACGCCCTGCGCGATCTGCTGGTACTCGGTCTGCAGGTTCTTCACGATGAAGAGGTTGTAGATCTGGGTGAACACGAGCACGCCGAGCACCGAGCCCACGATCGTGCCTCGTCCGCCCGTCAACGCCGTACCGCCGATGATGGCCGCGGCGATCGCGTTGAGCTCGTACAAGTTGCCGTGGTCGGACGAGCCCGCGGTGGCCTGCGCGGTCACCATCACCGCCGCGACCCCGCAACACAATCCGGACAGGGTGTAGACCAGCAGGGTGTGCCGGCGAATGTTGATACCGGCCAGCCGAGCCGCTTCGGCGTTGCCGCCGATCGCCACCGTGCGGCGACCGAACGTGGTCCGGTTGAGCAGCACCCACGCCAGCACCGCGACCACCACGAAGATGATGACCAGCAATGGGATGCCCAACGGCCGCCACTCGGCGATCCGATTGAACGAGGCCACTTTTACGATCTGGGTCAGCTTTCCGGAGATCTTCTGCGCCAGCCCGCGCGCCGCCACCATGGTGGCCAGCGTGGCGATGAACGGCACCATCCGCCCGTACGAGATGAGGATCCCGTTGACGAGGCCGGAGACCGCGCCGACCACCAGCGCGGCGAGGATCATCACGCCCGGCCCGTAGCTTTGGGTCGCGACCGTCGTGGACCACACGCTGGCCAGCGCCAACAGCGCCCCAACCGACAGGTCGATGCCGCCACTGATCATCACGAAGGTCATGCCGATGGTGATGACACCGATGCTGGACGCCTGGGTCAGGACGGTCAGCTCGTTGGACCACAACCGGCCGCCGTGCAGGAAGATGTCCGGCCGGGCCAGCGCACCGACCAGGTAGAGCAGGACGAGCACCCCGACCAGGCCGAGATTGCGCCGCACCGGCTCGCCGCCGTCCCCGCGCCACCAACCGGTGTCCTTCGCCGACGCTGCCGCGGGCGACGCCACATCGATCACGAGAGGTCTCCTTCCACCTGCGCTCCGGAAAGCAGCGATCCCGCCATGACGAGATCGAGAACGGCGTGCTCGTCCAGCTCCGACGCCGCCGCCTCGTGGATCACACGGCCCTCCCGCATGACCAGTACCCGGTCGGCCAGACCGAGCACCTCGGGCACCTCGCTGGAGACCAGCAGCACCCCGACCCCGTCATCGGCTAGTCGGCGGATGACCCCGTACAGCTCGGCCCGGGCGCCGACGTCCACGCCTCGGGTCGGCTCGTCCAACAGCAGCAGCCGGGTTCCGGAGCGCCGGCCGGTGCCGCCGCGCAGCAACCACCGGGCCAGCACCACCTTCTGCTGGTTGCCACCGGACAGCGTGCGCACCGGCCGGCGAACGTCGGGTGGCACCAACCGGAGTTCGCCGGTGACCCGGGCCGCTTCGGCCCGCTCCCGAGCCGCGTCGGTGAAGCCCGCCCGGGCCAACCGCCCGAACGCGGCCAGCGTCACGTTGCGGTACACCGGCTCGCTCAACAACAACGCCTGGCTCTTGCGCTCCTCCGGCGCCATGCCAACCCCGGCGCGCACCGCCGCCCGCACGCTTCCGGCCCGCACCGCGTGACCGTCGATGCGCACCGTACCGGTGTGTGCGCGGCGCGCGCCATAGACGGTCTCCAGCAACTCGGAGCGGCCGGACCCGACCAGCCCGGCGATGCCCACGATCTCTCCGGCGTGGACGGTCAGGGAGATATCGGAGAACTCGCCGGGCCGGCTGAGCGCGGAGACTTCCAGCAGCGCCGAGGCTGCCGCGACGGGCGGGCGCTGCGGCCTGGGCGGGAACACGTATTCGATCGCCCGGCCGGTCATGTGTCCGACCAGCTCTCGGGTCGAGGTGGTCGCGGCCGGAAGGTTCGCCGCCGAGGTGCGCCCGTCCTTGAGTACGGTGACCCGGTCACCGATCTCTCGGATCTCCTCCAACCGGTGGGAGATGTATACCACCGCGATCCCCCGGGCCGTCAGACCGCGAATGACCCGGAACAGGTTGGCCACCTCGTCGTGTGCCAGCACCGCGCTGGGCTCATCCATCACCAGCAGTCGGGCCTGGTGCGACAGCGCCCGCCCCATACTGACGATCTGCTTCGCCGCCGCCGGCAGGCTGCCGACCAACCGACCCGGCGGGATCTCCGGATGGCCCAACTGCGCGAGGATCGAACGCGTTCGTCGCTGCCCGGGGCCGCGATGTACGAACCCCGCGGTACGCGGTTCATGGCCCAGAAACACGTTCTCCGCCACCGTCAGATCGTCGACCAGGTCCAGCTCCTGGTAGATGGTCGCGATCCCGGTTCGCATCGACGCCTGCGGACTGGGGAACGCCACCGGCTGGCCGTCCCAGACGATCGCACCGGCGTCCGGGCGGTGCACCCCGGCCAACACCTTGATCAGGGTGGACTTTCCGGCCCCGTTCTGCCCGAGCAGGCAGTGCACCTCCCCCGCCACGACCTCGAGGTCCACGCCGTCCAACGCTCGAACCCCCGGGAATGTCTTCACTACTCCCGTCAGACGAAGCAGGGGTGTCGTCTCGTCCGCCGAGCGGACGGGCGCCGAACCCGCCGGGGCATCACTCATCATCACTCCAGACCGCCGTAGGCCAACTCGCTGGCCAACACCGCCGCGCCGACCACCCCGGCCCGCGGCCCCAGTTCCGACATCACGATCGGCAGGTTGCCCGTGGCCAGCGGAAGCGAACGCCGGTACACCACGCTGCGGATCTCGGCGAGCAACGCATGACCCAACCCGCACAGCCCGCCACCGATCACAATCATCGACGGGTTGATGAAGCTGACCAGACCCGCCAACGCGGTACCGACCAGATGCCCACCATCGCGAATCAAGCGCACACACGTCGAATCACCGGCGGCGGCGCCGTCGGCGACATCCCGCGCGTCCACCGAGCCGTTGCTGTTCAACCGCTGCGCCAGGGCCGGCGACGTACCGGACCGCGCCACCGCCAACGCGTCCCGGGCCAACGCGTTGCCGCTGAACACTGCCTCCAGGCACCCGAGATTGCCGCAGGAGCACACCTGGCCGTGCCCGTCCATTTGCATGTGCCCGATGTCCCCGGCACACCCGTCGGTCCCGCGGTACACCTCACCGCCGAGGTAGATCCCGCAGCCGATACCCGTACCGAGCTTCAGGAACAGCAGGTTACCCACGGATCGCGCCACGCCGCCGTACCGCTCACCGATGGCCATGATGTTCACGTCGTTGTCCACCACTACCGGACAACCGTGCTCCCGGCTGAGCAGGTCCCGCACCGGATACCGGTCCCAGCCCGGCATGATGGGCGGAGACACCGGAACCCCGTCACGGAAGCTGACCGGCCCCGGCACCCCGATGCCGATCGCTTGCAGCCGCTGGTACGCACCCTGCGCCTGCAGCTTCTCCAGGATCTCGTTCACCCGGTGGAGCACGACCTTCGGGCCCGATCGAATGTCAGCCGGCTCCGCATGGGCCGCGACCGGCTCCAACCGGCCGTCGGTGATCTCCACATCGATCGATGACGCGCCCAGGTCGATGGCCGCCAGCCGGATGTCCGGGGACAGTTCGACCAGTGTGGACCTTCGACCTCCGCGCGATGCCGCGGGCCCTGCCTCTCGTACCAGGCCGCCGGAGACCAACGCCGAGATCTCCGCCATCACCCGTGCTCGCGGCTCGGCCAACCGGTCTGCCAACTCGGCACGCGACAAGGCCCCGCGATCGCGCAGCAGGCTCAGTAGCCGAAGCGGCAACAGGTTCGGCACTAGCGGCAGATCAGAGAGGACCATCCGCAGCTCCAACATTGAAGTTACGGCGGACTCTAGGAAATCATTGCCAGCATGTAAAGACCTTTGCATGATTCAATTTGAACTTTTACGAATATGAACGAAAGTAGGACCGATGGGCGGCAATCTGGGGCCCGCGCGTACCCCAGAAGCTGGGGCAAACGGCACGCCCCTTGCTCGGCGCCGCCGACGGCCAGCCTCTCGGGGCGGCGATTCCTCGAAGACGAAGCCTGCCGATGACCCGGCGAGGTCAGCTATGACCGGGAGCCAGGGGCGATGATATTGGTCAATGCTTTGCGCACATGAAGCAACCCCGGGACGGGTTCACATCTGATTGATGACTGCGAATTACCCGCTATTCGGGGAGCGGACGGTCGGCGACGACATGCTTCATCACGAGCGTGGAGGTCAGACGCTCGACTCCCGGCAACCTGGCCCTTCACAGTTGAGGGCGTGGTCGCTGTTGGATGGTGGCTGGCGCGCCGGTCCACCTGGCGGTGGGTGCGCGACGACCAGGAGGCAGCGACTAACCGGACACGGATGACGAACTGACCTGTTCACGCCTCGAACGCCCGGCGCGCGCACGCGGATGCCGCTTCGGTGCCAGGCCGCCGTACGACGCTGACGGGCGGTCCGGCCGTGATGAAGGGCACTTCGCCCCGAGATCGTTGACAGCGCAACAATTAGCCATGATTCTTGACTCGGCAAATAAATTTGCCGAGTCGGGCGGGGCGGACACCCTCGGGTGGCCGGCACCTCCACCCGATCCCTCACCAGTACCTGGAGTGTTGTTTTGAGCGGCACGAAGCTCACCATCATCTACTACTCGTCCACCGGCACAGTGCACGCGATGGCGCAGCGGCTGGCCGCGGCCGGCGAGAAGGCCGGCGCCGAGGTGCGCCTGCGCCAGGTCGCCGAGCTCGCCCCGGCCGAGGCCATCGCCTCGAACGCGGCGTGGAGCCAGCACTTCGACACCACCAAGAACGAGCTGAAGGCGACCGCCGACGACGTCGTATGGGCCGACGCCGTGCTGTTCGGCTCGCCGACCCGTTACGGCAACATCACCAGCCAGCTCAAGCAGTTCATCGACACCCTCGGCCCGCAGTGGGCCCAGGGCCTGCTGGCCAACAAGGCGTACGCCGGTTTCACCTCCACCTCGACGGCGCACGGCGGCCAGGAGTCCACGCTGCTCGCGCTCTACAACACCATTTACCACTTCGGTGGCATCCTGGTCCCGCCGGGCTACACCGACCCGTCGAAGTTCGTGGACGGCAACCCCTACGGTGTCTCCCACGTCACCGGCGGTGCCGGCGAGTTCCCGCTGACCGACGTGCAGTTCACCGCCCTGGACCACCTGGCGACCCGGCTGGTCACCATCGCCGGGCAGCTCAAGGCTGGCGCCAACGCCTGACCGGCGCGGCCGCAGTAGGCGGGGCCGCCCGACCGACCGGTCGGGTGGCCCCGCCGTTTTTTCGCCCCGTGCCGCCGCAGCGACGCCTGGTACCGGCACGTCACCCTTGCCATGTCGACGCATGCTTCTCCGGCCGTGACCGCGCAATCAGCAACACCGCGGCCGGCCCGATCGAGTTGCTCTCATCCCCCGCGCTCTCGGCGAGGTTCGACGTCTCGTGATGATGGATGTGGAGGTCGCGGGCGGGGGCGGGATCGACGCTCGTCACGACGAACTGGACTTGCTGCTGGCACCGTTCCGCCAGGCGTCCAACGACGCGCGGCGGCTTCTGGGCGAGCTGCGCTTCGACGCCGGCCCCCGCTACCGGGTCGCGAGGGGCTCGACCACTGGTTCCGGTGGCGTCCGACAGATGAGGCCGCCGTGGGTGTTTTGACGACTGGTGTGTGTTCATTGCCAGTTCCTCTGGAGGTCACCGTCAGGTGCGGGCCTTGACGTCAGGGGCCGAGAGAGTCGTGATCATGAACCATCATTTGCTGCGGTGGGGCATCGCTGCGACGGTACTCACGGGCGGGTTGACCGGCCTGGGGTTCACCGTTGGCAGATCCGCTTCCGCCGCCCCGGACAACGTGGGTGCGACGGTGGACGCCGTGGTAACGCAACCCGCGACAGGGACGCTGACCCAGGTGTCGAGTGACTTCGCCGCTCCAGTCGGGGTGTCCGCCTTCAACGGCACCGTGTACATGTCGAACACCAGCGAAAACCAGGTGACGGAGCTTAATTCCCAGACGGGGGTGTCCAATCCGTTCGCGGGGCTGTTCACGGGGGTCGGCGAGAGCGGGGACGGCGGTCCGGCGAGCGCGGCCACGTTGAACCAGCCGATGGGCACCGCTGAGGACGCGGCAGGCAACGTCTACATCGCCGATACCCGGGACAACGTGATCCGCGAGGTCGACGCGTCTACCGGAATCATCGCCCGCTTCGCCGGCTCCGGAAAGGCCGGGGACAAGAAGCCCAGCGGTAAGGGGGTCAAGGCCCAGTTCTACGCCCCGCAGGCCGTCGCGGTCGACGCCGCCGGGGATGTGTTCGTCGCCGACACCGGCAACAACCGGGTGGACGAGGTACTGCCCAACGGTAAAATCGTCGGCTTCGCCGGCACTGGTAAGCCCGGTTACGCCGGGGACCGCGGCAAGGCCACCAAGGCGAAGTTGAACCAGCCGACCGGGTTGGCCATCGACGGTGCCGGCGACGTTTACATCGCCGATGCGGGCAACGACGTCATCCGCCGGGTCGACGCCAAGACCGGCAAGATCTCCACAGTGGCCGGCGATTTCGAAGCCGACCAGGCCGACGACGGCGTGGGTGGTTTCAGCGGTGACGGCGGCCCGGCTACCTCGGCCCGGCTGTACGACCCCGAAGGCGTGGCGTTGGACTCGGCGGGCGACCTGTTCATAGCCGACCGGTTGAACAACGCCATTCGCGAGGTCACCCCCGACGGGAACATCTTCACCGTGGTCAACCAGGCGGCCACCGCGGGTGCGGCTCCGGCCGCCGGCAAAGAGACCAACGGGCCGGCGACGAACTCCAAGCTCAACGGCCCCACCGCGGTCGCCGTCGACAACTCCAACGGCACCCTCTGGATCGCCGACACCTCCAACGGCCGGATCTCGAAGGTGACCGGACTGGCCCAGTCCGGCACCGGCGCCGGCCCGGTCGCTCCGTGACCTCTGCCGGTCACCGACCGCTAGGACAACAAGAGACAAAGGATCATTCCGTGACGGAAGAACGCAACGAATCGTTCGCTTCCAAGCCGTGGCATGCGAAGATCTCCCGCCGCGGGTTCATCGGTACCGGGCTCGCCCTCGCCGGTGCCGCCGGCTTCAACGGGTACCTGCCCGACAGCCTTCTGCAGGCTGCCTCAGCCTCGGCTGCCACCAAGAAGGGCAGCTTCGATCTGAGCCAGGTCAAGCACGTGGTGTTCTTGATGCAGGAGAACCGCAGCTTCGACCACTACTTCGGGGCCTACCCCGGCGTGGCCGGCTTCTCCGACCGGCACGCCATCCGTCTGCCGAATGGCAATTCGGTGTTCCAGCAGCCCGACCCGGCTAATCCCGACGGCTACCTGGAACCGTTCCACCTCGACACGGTCAACACCGGGGCTACCACCGTGCACTCGCTCGACCATGGTTGGGAAGCCCAGCACGCTTCGTGGAACTTCGGGGCGATGGACGGCTGGCTGGCCGCCCACATGGCGCAGGACGGCCCGATCAATGGGCAGTACACGATGGGCTATTACACCCGGGACGACCTCCCCTTCCACTGGGCGCTGGCCGATACGTTCACCCTTGGTGACCACTACCACTGCTCGGTGCTCGGTCCCACCACCAGCAACAGGATCTTCTGGCAGAACGGCACCATCGACCCCCAGGGCCTCGGTGGTGGACCCATCCTCGATACGACCACCAGTCCGGTCCAGACGTACGAGAGCGGCGCGGCGACGCTGTTCAAGGCCGGGATCAGTTTCAAGTTCTATGCCGTGCCCGAGAACGGCAACAACACCTGGGGACGTTTCGCGGACGTCCAGAACGGTCCGGCCGCCCTGACGCTTCCCGCGACCGGGATCGGGACCCTGTTCGGGGACGGCACCCCGGGGGGTATCGGCGACCCTGCCAATCCCACGCCGGCAACCGACCCCGCGCATCCTTTCGAGGAGGACTGCGCCAACGGCGTCCTGCCCGACGTGTCGTTCCTCCACCCGGGCCTGCGGCAGGAGCACCCGTCGAACACGCCGCCCCAGGCCGCCCTCGGCGCTCAGCAGATCGCCGAGAAACTCGACGCCCTGGCGTCCAACGAGGAACTGTGGAACACGACGGTGTTCGTTCTCGTCTACGACGAGAACGACGGCTTCTTCGACCATGTCCCACCGCCCGTCCCGAACAAGGCCGAATTCCCCGAGGAATTCGTGACCAAGGTGTCTTCGCAGGGCACCGGCACCATCGGCGGAGGCTGGCCGGTCGGCGGCGGGTTCCGGGTACCGTGCACCATCATTTCCCCGTGGACCATCGGCGGGAACATCTTCTCCGGCATCTCGGACCACACGTCGTGCCTGCAGTTCATCGAGGCAGTCGCCGCTGCCGGAGGCCTGTCCGGTCGAGGGCCGATCACGTTCCCCAACATCAGTCCGTGGCGGCGCCAAACCTTCGGCGACCTCACCGGCGCCCTGATCCCGGGCAGTCCTCGACCGGCACCGACCAGCCCCGAGTTCGACCCGGCCAACCGGGCGGCGTTCGTCTCGGCCCGCACCGCATCGGCCAAACTGCCGCTGCCCCCGCTCCCCGGACAGCACCAGAGCATGCCGAAACAGCCGAAGAAGTAGCCGCCCCGGGCTCCCGGCGGGACGCCGTGTCACACGGCGTCCCGCCGGGACCGCGCGTGGACACGGCCGGCATGTCTTCGGCGTTCAGGTCCCGCGCCCGCATCGACGGGTCCGCCGCCCCGGCCGTGGCGGGCCGGACAGCGGCGGACCCTGCCCTCAGCCGATGATGGTGATCTTCTCGGTGACCGCCGTGGTGTTTCCGGCGCTGTCGGTCGCGGTGGCCAGCAGCGTGTGTGCGCCCGCGGCCCAGGCCGTCGCGTTCAGCCGGAAGGTCAGCATCCCTGGTTGGGGCTGGGACTGATGCTGCAGCACGGTGGCGTCGAGTTGCAGGTCGTAGGTTTGCAGGCCCTGACCCGACAGTGACACCGAGATCGGAATGATTCCGCCCAAGGTCAGTCCATTGGACGGCGCCACGAACCTCACCACCGGCGGATTGTTGACGGTGATCCGCTCGGTGATCGTTGTCTTGTACCCGGCGCTGTTGGTCGCGGTGGCCAGCAGCGTGTGTACGCCGTTGGTCAACGTGGTCGTGTTCAACTCGAACGACTGCGTGCCGGGCTGGGGCAGGTAGGCGTACTGCAGACCGGCGCCATCGATGCGCAGGTTGTACGCCTGCAGGTTCGGCCCACCGAGCTGGACCGAGACGGGTACGGTGCCGGAGACCTTCGCCTCGGAGCCGGGCGCGGCGAACGACAGGGCGGGGCCGTTGCCAATGGTGAAACTGATGGTCCGCTCCGTCGTGGCTCCGCCCACCGCCACAGCGTCGATCTTCAGGTTGTACGTCCCGTTCGGATACCTGGCGGTGTCCAGCACGAGGGTGGGCGACGCCCCGTTGTTGGTGCTGCCCCCCGCCACGGTGTTGTCGGTCAACCAGGTCCCGTCCCGGTTCAGCTCCAGATAGGTGTAGGAGAGCCGGCTGCTCGCGTTGTCGGCTCCGGCAACCACCGTCGCGGATACTGTGATGTCGCCCGAGACCGTGTCGCCCGGGGCGATGGACACCGACGAGATGGTCGGCTCGACCGAGACCGGCGGCACCGGCTCGGGCGCGATCGAGTCGAGGGTGGGCACGACGGGCTTGATGGTCCCGTCCGCGTTGAACTCCAGCCTGTCGATGGTCGTCTCGCGGTGGTACCCGTCGCCGTCCGGGATGGCGAAGCGATGGTAGGCGACGTACCAGTCGTCGGTGCCAGGGACGTTCACGACCGAGTCGTGGCCGGTGCCGAGGATGCCCTGGGTGACGTCCTTCCGCAGGATGACACCGCGGTAGGTCCAGGGTCCCAGGGGCGAGGTGCTGGTGGCGTAGTCCACCTGGTAGTCCACCGACCGGGTGTCATTCTGTGACCACATGAGGTAGTAGGTGCCGCCGCGCTTGAAGGCGAAGCTGCCCTCGCCGTACCCCGTCGGCTTGTAGTCGTGGATCGCGGACGTGTCGAACGAAATCATGTCGTCGTTGAGCCGCACGACGTGTCCGGTGCCGTTGCCCCAGTAGAGGTAGCTGCTGCCGTCGGTGTCGGTGAACACGTCCGGGTCGATCGCCGATCCCGCGAACTGCCCGGCGGCGATCAGCGGCCTGCCCAGCGCGTCCGTGAACGGTCCGGTGGGCGAGTCGCCCACCGCGACCCCGATGTTGTTGCTCGCGACGAAGTAGAAGTAGAACTTGCCGTTGCGCTGCGCTAGGGTCGGCGCCCACGCGTTCGCGGTCGCCCACGTCACGTCCGTGCCCAGGCGCAGGATCGTCCCGTCGTCGGTCCAGTGCACCAGGTCCTTGGATGAGAAGGCGTGGAAGCTGGTGCTGCCCCAGTTCGCGATGCCATCGGTGGTCGGGTAGATGTAGTAGGTGTCGCCGAACACCACGATGTTCGGGTCGGCGTTGTAGCCGGGCAGCAGCGGAGTCTTCAGCGCGACCGCCTTCACGCTCCACTTCTTGGTACTTCCGTCCGAGCCGGTCACGGTATAGATCACCGGGCTGGTGAAATCCTGGGTGCTGCCGCTCGGCGGCGAGATCGACGATCCGGCCGCCAAGGTGAACTCGGGAGCCAGCCTCGTCGGATCGGTGCCGGGGGCGACGGGCAGCACGACCGTGCCGGAGGCGGCAGTGATGATCGCCGGAACCTTCAGCTGCGTGAGCGTCACCGCGCTGATCAGCGTCGTGTTGCCCGCGAGGACGGCCACCTCGCCCGCAGTCAGGGCACGGTCGTAGATTTCAAAGTCGGCGATGGAACCCTGGAAGTACGGATCGGGGCTGTAGAAGGACTTGCCGATGTACCCTGCCACCGCGGAGGCCGCCGCGTACACGTCGTTCGGGGAGGTCACCACGGTGGACGCCGTACCGATGACCGCGCCATTGAGGTAGAAGGCCTCATTGCCCGTCGCGGAATCGATGGTGAAGGTCAGCTGCTGCCAACTGCCGACCGGCAGGGTGGCGGTCGCCGGGACGCCGGTCTCGTTCTGGTAGGAGCCGGTGGTGATGGCGGCGTACAGCTTGCCGCTGCCGTTGCCGGGCGTCGCGAACAGATACTTCTGGTTGTCGGTACCCAACCCGAAGAGCCATTGGTTCACCCGTGAGGCCGAGCCCCACTTGACCCAGGCCGACACGGTCAGCGCGGTGCGGCCCTGCAGGATGTTGTTCGGGATCGACACGTAGGTGGGGTTGGCCGTGGTGGACGGTCCGCCGGGAAAGACCAGGGCGCTGCCCTCGCCGTTGGGGCCGGCCTCGTAGGCGGCGGTTCCGTGGATGGTGCCGTCGTTGCCGTTGCCGGAGGAGTCGGGGATGGCGCTGCCGTTCGCGTTCTCGAAGTCGTAGTCCAGCAGCAGCCCGCTGCTCGGCTGAGCATCGCCCACGGCGGCCGGGCTGGCCGCGATGTCATTCGCTGTCGCCGTCGACGTGGTCGGCGCCGAGGCCTTCGACGAATCATTCGCGACGACGGCGACCGGCGCGGCGGATCCGGCGGACGTGGCGGCGAACGTGGGGCCGGCGGTCGCGGCCGAGCCGATCGCGACCATCAGCGTCAGCACACCAGCGATCAGTGATCGTCGTCTAGCGGGAGGTGGGACAGATGCCATATGGGACGTCTCCTTCGACATGCGTGGTCAACCGCGCCCATCACGGCGCGAGGTCTCGGCGGGCCGCGCGTGCTGGATATGCGTTCAATGCCGGGGATCCAGCCGACCAAGATATTGTTAGCGCTCACATTAACGCCGTCAAGCAACCGGTTGCCCTCCACCTGATTGGCTGATCCGACAGAGACCACACGGCGGCGATCAGACGCCTCCGGCGGATTGCCACGAGCGACTCTTCCGGCACGACAGCGACTTCAGGCCGCCACTCGTCAAATCAGGTGAGCGAGGCAATCCGGTCCACAGTAGACACCAGCCCGACCGGCTTCCATCAGCTCACACCCACCATGCCTTCGGCAGCGGCGCTGCTCGGACTCGTGGTCGCGCCCCTGCCCGTGTGCCGGAGCTCGTTGGATGGGCGCGGGCCTCGGGTGGATCGGTCGGCCGGCTGAGCCCGGAATCCGCCCGGCCCGCGCGACTGGTTCTCGATGGCTACCGTGTGTTCCGTGCAGTCGAGTCAGGAACCGCAGCGCGACCGGAACGCCGCGTCCCGCGCCCCGGAGCACCAGCCGGGCGCGAGCGTTACGCGTATTGTGGACCGGCTCATGTGGATAATCGGCGTGCCGCTGGTGGCTCTCTTCGCCCTGACCTACGGCTGGACGCAGTTGGGACCGGCGGCGCGGGCCGCTCACCGCGAGGGTAGCCTCGGCACGTTCCACGTGATCAGCAAAATCTGCCAAAAGGACTGCAGACTGCGCGGTGACTTCGTCAGCGACGACGGCACGATCACCCGTGACGGCGTGGACCTGTACGGCGGCATACCCCACGACGCCGACGCCGGCGATTCGTTGCGGGCACTGGATACCGGCGACCCGTACGGCGTCTATCCGCCATCCGGATCACGCCAGTGGGTGTGGAGCACCCTTTCAACCGCCGGCGGCGGCGCGGGCCTGCTCTGGTGGGTGTGGCGTTACCCGCTGCGCGCGCCGGGGCGGCGAAGCACCGCCGCCCTCGGCAAGAGGTCGGCGTAGTGCCTGAGACGTGTATGGCCGCGTCGCATGGCGGGATCGCGCCTATCACGGCGCGCGAGTAGCGCGGGCCAAGCCGTCGCCACCATCAGCCGTCGTCGCGGCACAGGCAGAAGGGGTGGCCAGCCGGGTCCAGGAGCACCCGGACGTTGTCCTGTGGCTGGTCGACGGCGATGGAGGCCCCCAGGGCGATCGCCTCGGCGACCGCGGAGTCCAGGTCCCCGACCTGGAAGTCGAAATGCATCATCGCGCGCTGCTGACCGTCGACGGCCGGCCACACCGGAGGCTGATATCCGGTCGCCTGCTGGAACACGACATAGATGGATCCCTCGGGAGCTGCCAGGATCGTCGTTCCCGGCTCCTCATGACCGATAGCCCATCCGAGCAGGTCAGAGTAGAACCTCGCCAGCGCGGCGGGGTCAGGCGCCTCGATCGCGGTCCCCCACCACATGCCTTCCATTCGAGATCGCACGTGTCATCCTTCCGGAGCAGGGCCGATGTCAATCTCGTCGACACCCTGAACGCCATGCCGGACATTCCACGTCCGGATTGTGCCCGGGCATGGTCCGCGTCTACGGCGCGCCCCCGTTTCCGCTGGCGCTTCGGGTCAGGGGCGTGGGGGTGGGGCGATGCCCTGACCCAGCGCCTCTAGCACCCGAGCCTGCTGCTTGGTCACCTCGACCGCGGCCAGGGAACCGTCGGCGAAGTGCAGGTCCACGCGTCGCGAGAGTGAGGTGTGCCGGATCGCCACGCTCCGAAGCCCTCCCGGCAGGATCTCGCCCAGACGTCGGATCTCATTGAGCTGCTGTCCGGGCTCGACCTCGCCGAACAGGGGCACCTTGGCGAAGACCGTGCACATCAGCAGGATCCTGCCGTCGGTGAAGACCATCAGCGCCTGTTCGTTGTCGTAGGTGTTCCGGGTGTCGGGTCCGGTGCGCACCGCGATCGCGAACTGGCCGGCCATGCTCTGCCACCCGCCCGCGAGACCGGCCCCGCGCACGGCGCGCCGGAGCCTGCGGATGATGCCGAAGTCGAGGAACTCGATGGCATCCACGGCCGAGGTGGCAGCTTCGGCGGCGTCCTGCACCGCGCCGAGTATGCCCGTCCACTGCTTGCCGGGCCGCAACTCGCGGGGCAGGACGCGGGGAATCAGGTCGCTCAGTCGCACCTCGACGATCCCGAGCAGTCGCTCGTGGGGCTGCAGCCACGGTGCGATCAGTGGCACATGGGAGCCGCCGCCGTACAGGTGCGGTTCGAAGATGGGCTGTGGCGGGCCGTCCGGGCCGGCTCTCATCCGAAGTCCTCCTCGATCCACGTCTGCGGCGCATGGTACAAGATCCTCGTTCTTGCGGCCGTCGAGCATGCCCGTCGGCTTTCCCGCTCCGACCGTCTTGAGCGATCGCTCAACTGCCGCTACGCTTCGCTTGAGCGGTCGCTCAATTGTGGGAGGTGGGCGATGGTCGCGACTCGGGACAGGCTGATCGACGGTGCCCTGCGGGTGCTCGCCGAGCAGGGCCTGACCGGCGCGTCGGCCCGGGCGATCGCGAACACGGCCGGGGTGAACCAGTCGCTGATCTTCTACCACTTCGGCAGCGTCGACGAGCTGCTCACTCAGGCGTGCCGCCGCGCCACCGAGCAGCGCGTCGCGCTCTACCGGGCCCGGTTCGCCGCCGTCACGACGTTCGCGCAGCTGCTCGCGATCGGCCGCCAGTTGCACGCGACGGAGCGAGCCGAGGGCAACGTGACGGTGCTGGCCCAGCTTCTGGCCGGAGCGCAGACCGATCCCAGGCTGGCGCCCGCCGTCGCGGAGGGGCTGAACCTGTGGTTCGGCGAGATCGAGGCGGTGCTGCACCGGCTGACCGTGGCCATGCCGATGGCCGACCTGTTCGACGTTCCGGGGCTGGCACGTGCGGTCGCCTCGGCGTTCATCGGCCTGGAGCTGTATGAGGGCGTCGACACCGTGGGCGCGGCCCGCGCGCTGGACGCCCTCGAACAGCTCTCCGTCCTGGTAGAGGTGGTCGACGGGCTCGGCCCGGTGGCCCGCCGGGCGCTGCGCGCCAAGATTCGCCGGGCGGGCGCGTCATGACCGCGGCGCGGGCCGCCGTCGCCGCGGTCTGGCTGTACGAAGGACTGTGGTGCAAGGTGGTCAGGCAGGACGCCGGCCAGGCGTCGATCGTGGCCCGCGTGCCCGGGCTGCCGGCCTCCCGCGTTACCGCCGCGATGGCCGGGATTGGTCTGGCCGAGACGGCGCTGGGCCTCTGGGTGCTCAGCGGGGTGCGACCGCGGGAAGCGGCGTGGGCGCAGACCGCCCTGCTGGTCGGGGTCAACGCAGGAGGGCTGACGCTCGCCAGCGACCGCATCGCCGCGCCCCGGAGCATGCTGATGCGCAACGCCGTGCTGCTCGGGGTGGCGTGGTCGCTGGCCAGGCGACCGGCGCGGGGATCGGCGCATGGGCGGGGGTCGGCGCATGGGCGGGGGTCGGCCCATGGGCGGGAGTCGGCGCATGGGCGGGAGTCGGTGCATGGATAGCCCCTGGCGGGCCGGGCGGCTGACGTTTGGGCGGCGGCCACAGGTCCTGTTCGGCCGGATGTACGAGGACTACGGGGCGGAGTTGGCCGTCTTCCCGCCGGCCGCCCGGGTGCTGGCCATCGCCTCGGCCGGCGACACCGCCATCGCGCTTGCCCGCGCCGGGCACCAGGTCACCGCGGTGGACATCAACCCGGTACAGCTGGCCTACGCGCGCGAGCGGGCGGCCGGCGCGCCCGCCGTGACGGGCACCGCCGAGCGGCTCATGGCGGTGGGTCGCATCGCCGCGACGACCGTGGTCGCGGCATGGCGCCCGGCGGCGATGGTCCGCTTCCTCCGCTTGGACGACCCCGACGAGCAGGCCCGCCGGTGGCGGCGCGAGCTGGATCGCCCGCGGCTGCGGGCGTTGATGGCGGCGACACTGCGTCCGGCCGGGCCACTGGCTGGGATGCTGCGCCCGGGTTTGCGGGAGGTGATCCCCGCTCGGTTCGACGCGATACTGCGCCAGCGGATCGCGGCGTGCGTCTCCCGGTATCCGAACGCCAGCAACCCGTGGATCTGGCGGCTCCTGCTCGGCAGGGAGCGGCCGGATGAGGCCGGCGCACCCGCCGCTGCGCCGGTCACCGGCGTCGAGTGGATACACGCCGACGTCATCGCGCACTTGGCGCGGGTCGAGGCCGGTCGGTACGACGCGGTGACGCTGTCCAATGTTCTCGACGGTCCTCCCCCGGCCTACGCCCGGCGGCTGCGCGAGGCGCTAGGCCACGCCGTGCGACCCGGCGGGTCGGTAGTCGTGCGCAGCTTCAACGACCGGCCGCCGCTGGCCGGTCGCCCTGTCGAGGATCGCTGCCCGCTATGGGGCACGATCACTGAGGTCGTGATCGGAGGCTGACGTGTGGCAGGTGCTGCGGCGACATCCACTCCCGATGCGTACCCGATTTGGACACTCGCTGGTGCTCACGTATGCGCTGCCACCCGACGCGCTGGCACCGCTGCTGCCGCCCGGCCTGTCCCTGGACACCTATCGCGCACCCGACGGCAGCGAGCACGCCTTCGTCGCGGTCGGCGTGGTGTCCGCGCTGGACCTGCGGCCGGCCGGGCTGCCGGCCCTGTGCGGGCGCGACTACGTGTTGACCGGCTACCGGGTCTTCACCCGGTTCCCCACCCCGGGCGGTCGCACCATGCGCGGGCTGAAAATCCTGCGCAGCGACACCGACCAGCGGGGGATGGCGCTCGCCGGCAACCTGCTCACGCATTACCACTACCGGCTGGCCCGCACGCGGCTGGAGATCGACGGGGGACGGCTGCGGGTACGAGTGGACAGCCGCGACCACCGTGCCGACCTGGCCGTCACGGCCGATCTGACCTCCCGGCCGGCGGCGCTGCCGGCCGGTTCACCGTTCGCCAGCGCCGCCCACGCGCGCCGCTTCGCCGGGCCGCTGCCCTACACCTTCGACTACGAGGCGCGCACCGGCTCGATGATCGTCGTCAAAGCGCACCGCACCCGCTGGCGGCCCGAGCCGGTCGCGGTCGAGGTGTCGACGCTGACGTTCTTCCGCCACGGACCGCTGGCCGCCACCCGGCCGGTGCTGGCCAACGCCTTCCACGTCGCGGATCTGGAGTACGGCTGGCATCGGGGATCCCGGCGCGCGTTGGACGGGACGCCGCGGTGAGGGGCCTCGGCCGAGTCGTCTTGTTCAACTGGCCCGGGTACGCCGCCATGGCGGCCGCCATCGTGGTGGCCGCCGCCGTGCCCGTGCCGGTGCCGGCACGGTACCCGCTGCGGGCCGGTGCCGCGCTCGCCGGTGCCTGGATCGCCCTTGGCCTGCTCGCCACGTGGTGCGCATACGATCGCACGCCGCTGTACCGCTGGCGCTGGATGACGGAATTGCTGCCCGCCCCGCCGACCCGGTACGCCGTGGTCAGCACCGGGCTGGACGAGGTCAGCGCCACGCTGCGGGAACTGTTTCCGGCCGGTCAGCCGGTGCTGCTGGACCTCTACGATCGCCGGCTGACCGCAGGCGGCTCGATCCGCCGGGCCCGGACGCTGGTAGCACCACCGGCCGGCGCGCAGCCCGCCCGGCCCGACCGGCTGCCGGTGCCCGACGGAACCTTCGACGCGGTGTTCCTGGTGTTCGCCGCACACGAGCTGCGCGAGGCCGGCCAGCGGCGCGCGCTGTTCGCCGAGATCGCGCGGATCCTGCGCCGCGGCGGGCGGCTCACCCTCGTGGAGCACTGCCGTGACGCGGCGAACGTCATCGCGTACGGGCCGGGCGCCTGGCACTTCTACCCGCGCGCCGAGTGGCTGCGCCTGGCCCGCGGCGCCGGGCTGACGCCGGTCACGCAGCGCACCATGACCCCGCTGGTGCACGCGCTGGTGTACCGGCGATGACCGGCGCCCTCACCCTCACCGGTCAGCTCCGGTTGGTGGGCGCCGTGCTGGTGCTGCTCGGTCTGGCTCACCTGGCCATGCCCCGCGCGCTGGCCTGGCGGCCGGAGTTCAGGACACTGAGGCCGCTGACCCGGCAGATCATGTACACGCACACCCAGTTCATCGGCCTTACCTGCGTCCTGCTGGGGCTCGCCCCGCTCATGCTCACCGCCGACCTGCTGGCTCCGGGGCGGATGCCGGCCGCGGTACTGGCCGCGGAGTGCGTGTTCTGGGGGGCGCGTTGGTGCGTCCAGTTCGTCTCGTTCCCGCCCACGCTGTGGTGGCACTCGGCGCGGTACCGGGCCGGGTACGCCGCCCTTACGCTGCTATGGACCTGGGTCGTCGTGGTGTTCGCCGCGGCTCTGGCCGCTCGTGGCTGACACTACGCGAGCCGGGCAGAGGCCGACCGCTGCCGGCATCGTACGCACCGCCACGGTGGAGGTTCCCGACCGCATCGGGTGCGGTGCGGGAAATGGGTTGCCGCCGGACATCGAGGTACGGGACGTTCCCGGTAGGCGGATGCCGGCCATCCAACTGGCCGTGTCGGTCGAGCCGGTGCGTGAACAGGAGGTCGAGGGTGGCCCGTCAGCGAGTTGGGCAGCGTCGAGGGGGCCAGTCCCGGGCGCCGTACCGCGGCCCGGGCTGGGCACGGTCGCCGACGCCGGGCGTTGACGTCGGCGGTGTGATCGTCGCCCTGGCGGACCGGGACGAGGACACCTCCTCTTTCGGCGACCGGCCGTTGCAGACGCCAGCGGTGGCAGGAGTCTTCGACGCGCTCGCCGCGCTGACCGTCGAGCCGTTCGCGGCACGGGTCCACTTGGTCTCCAGGGCCGGCTCCAAGGTGGCCGCCAACACGCGCGCCTGGCTGACCCACCACGACTTCTTCGGCCGCACCGGCGTTCCCGCCACCAATTTGCATTTCGTCCGGGAACGCCGCGACAAGGCGCCGGTGTGCCAGCGCCTGGGCATCACCCATTCCGTCGACGACCGCCTCGATGTGCTGGCCTACCTGGACGAGGTCGAGCACCGCTACCTGTTCCTGGGCGGGACCGGTGGCCGGGCTCCGGACGGGAAGGTTCCCGACTGGGCGACGGGAGTCGAGACCTGGGCACAGTTCGTGACCCTGCTCCGGGAGGCGTAGCGAGGCGGTGCCGTCAGCTTCCCGGAGCGGGGGGTCCATACGAGTCGCCCTGGCCAGCGGAGGCGTGATCCGACCGTAGGGCCGCGGGCCCTACGGCCCTGGGGCGAAGAGGGCGACTTGCGCGGTGCCCCGGCTGCCGAGCGCGGCGTCGCTAACGCGCGCCGGCTGCGAGCCGCCCTCCTCCCGACAGGACACCAGCTCAGTCGTCGATGCTCAGACGTAGATAGCCGTCACGGGTGCCAATTTGCTGGAGAGGACTACCCGGCATCGGCTCCACCCGCACGCGCAGCTCATCACCTTCCGCGACGACGACCCTGAGCGGCGCACTCCCTGTCCAGGAGATGCGCGCGCGCACCGAATGCTCCCCCGGCGTAACCGGCACGGTCACCGAACGGCCAGACTTCACGCCGCACACTTCCTCGCCGTCGATCTCGATGAAGTACGTCCGCACAAAGTCCCGGTACGTCCGGGGGCGGGTGAACGTAATCGCGGAGGCGCATGGTGGCTCAACCATGTCACATTAGCCAATCTTCCGGAGCCGCAGACCCATCAATGCGATAATGACGCCTCCGACTCGATCCATACCCACGGCGAAACGTAATCGCTCCTCGGCGTTCCGCGGTGATACCCGCGAGCACGGGGGCGAATTCCGGATGGGCGTCTGCCATTTCAACGACGTCTCCATATGCCTTCGGGCGAGCTGCCGAAAGTTGAGGGCCAGCGACAGCCCGACAAGACACAACAGGAGGCCAAGGACCAGTGGTCCAACTTTGAGTCGGCGACCGAGAGAACAGCCGATCGTGATACTGGCACGTATCGGCCGCGTTCTCAGTTATTCGCGAAGTAGCCGAACTCGTCCAGGAGCAGGTCGGTGCCTCCTGAGCTGCCGTTGTAGAGGTCTATGGCGCCGCCGTCGGACTCGGCGACAACCAGGTTGGATACCGTCGCTCCGGCCGTCCAGTCAAGAGTGGAGGCAGTGGGCCTGGCGACGCCGTCAGGGTAGGCGGTGAGATAGCCGGTCGCGGTGGTGTCAGTAACGGTCGCGTTCAGCACCCACGCCGTTGGCGTGGAGCTAGACGGCGGCGGGGGTGTCGGCCAGCTGCTGGTGGTGCCGTATGGCGGCAACGTCGCGTCGGGCCGGGTGTCCAGGATGCGGCCGGGAGTCAGTGGCACGTATGCGCTCGCACCGCTGGTGCTGTAGTAGCCGACGACGTCGGCGATGAGGTCGACGCTGCCGGAGTTGTTGTAGAGGTCGATTTTGCCGTCCGCGCCGACCGGAACGGTGACGGCGTTGGCCCGGGTCTGCCGGGGGTCGACATCGATGTTCGAGGTGAGCGGCCGCGGTGATCCTTCGGGGTAGGCGGTCACGAAGGTGGACTCGGTGACGTCGGTCGTGGTCAGATTCAACACGACGGCGTCGATGCCAGCATCAGGCAACGAGCCGTCTCCAGCTCCGGTGATCTGTAGTGCCCTCGTGGCGCCAGCACCGACGGGGCCCGCGTTGCCGCCGGCGCCGTCGCGGGTGTCAAGCAGCCGGTGAGGGGTCAACGGTGTGTACCCGTCGGCCGGCGTCTGGACGAAGTATCCGCTGACGTCGACGATCAGATCGGTGCTACCGGAGTGGTTGTAGAAGTGGACCGTCCCGTCGGTACCCATCGGAACGATGACCGCGCCAGCGGTTGTGGTTCCGGCGGGAAAGTCGAGGTTGGACACCAAGGGCCGGGGGGTGCCGCCGGGGTAGGCGGAGAAGTAACTGGCCTGCGTCGGGTTGGTCGCGGTCAGGTTCAGGACCACGGCCTTGGCCGTGCTGGGGATCGTGTTCCCCGCCGTGCCGGCTCCCGCGACCTTCAGCGCGATGTCGCCGGCTGGCCCGATCTTCGCGATCTTACCGACACCCAGGCCGGTGCGGGTGTCCATCAAGCGGGTCGGGCCGTACGCGACGTAGTCGGACCCGTCGAGTGTCACCGACGTCGCAGAGGAGCGGGTCACGTACCCGTCGCTCAGCGAGAACGAGAGGGTGTAGGTGCCGGGCTTGGTGTAGGTGTGTTCCTTGACGCTGATCTGCGGGTTCAGGCGGCTGGCGGTTATGGACTCCTGTGTGCCGTCGCCCCAGTCGAGCGTGCCCGTGTAGGTGGCGCCCCACGCTCCGTCGCCGGGATTTTCGAAGCCCACGCTCGCGGTCAGAGCGCCGAGGGGTGTGGCGCCGATGCTTGTGTTGAACGGATCACCAAACTCCCAGGCGCCGCGGTCGAAGTAGCCCACGCCCGTCCCGCTGTTGCTGACGTGCGGGTTGTCGACCCTGGGGTTGCCGAGCACGTCGGTCGGCAACTCGCCGGGCGCTTGCGCGTCGGCCGAGTCGATTCCCGGGTCGGTGTCCCAGCCTTCCTCGGGTTGACCCGCGACACCGACGTCGTGCGGCCCGAGACCGGTCGCGGCCTGAAACGCCGCGACCGTCGGATAGGTGGCACCAGCCCACTCAACGGCAGAGCCGTGGACGGGGAAGATCTCCTCGTAGTTCTGGGTGGTTCCCGCGACCGCGTCAGCCGTCACCGACTCCGCCGTCGCGGCGCACGACCCCCCGTTCTGGTTCTGCACGACGTTGTTTTCCAGGATGGTGGCGGTCGCCGCCGCGCGCACCCCGATACCGCTGGTGCACACGTCGTCGATCGTGTTGCTGACGACCGCTGTGCCTGTCGCCCCGACGACGGCTACGCCGCCGCCGACGCTATATCCAGAGATTATGTTGGTGGAGATGATGGCTCCGCTCACACCGGGATCGACCTCGACGCCGGTAGCGCCCGTAATGTCGGCATGTTGGACCGTCACCGAACCACTGCTGGCCGAGACGAGCACTCCAACATCGTCGGACAGGATCTGCCCGCCGTCGAACAGCACGTGGGAGGAGTCGACCACCGAGACCGCGGGCACGGACGATGCGGTGTCCCACACCCACACGTCCTCCACATTCACGTACTGGGCGCCACGTATGGTCAGGGCTGTTCCTGAACTCAGGTTGAGGCCCTCAACGCCAGCTACTCCGTCGGCGTGAAACCGCAGGGTAATCGGCTGAGTGGAGGTACCCGACCGGGACACGGTCACAGCCCCCGGGTAATCGCCGCGCTGCACCTCGACCGTCTGCCCAGGACCGACCACATTCACCGCGGCCTGCACAGTACAGAACGGCGCGGCCAGCGCCCCCACCCCGGAGTCTGAACAGTGGGAACCCGCGGCATTGTTCACGTAAAGCGTGGACCCGACGGGGACGGCAGCGCCAGCCGGAGTCGGCGCGAGCGCTCCGCCGGCAATGAAGCCCACGGCCATGACCACGAACGGACGCACGCGCACCTGAATCCTCCAACGAAGCCCCGAAAGTCCCGCCTACCCGAGATGTCGGAACGGGTGAGCGAGACTTCGGGCTGGAGTGTAATCCATCATGATCACGTGGGTAAACCGCTGGCCCAGCGCGCCCGCGGCGGCGCTGCCCGTCGGCGAGCGAAAGGCTGGTCATGGCGGAGTAGCCCGTCTGGCGGAGCTGCCCGGAGGCGTCCGCGGCCCGCTTGGCGCGGTTCCCGTCGTCCAGGAGCGAGTACCAGGCCTCCGCCGGGCCGGCAGATCGCCGCCCAGGGTCGCCGGAATTTTTCCCCATGCGGTGTCGATTCTCGAGGAACCCGATCGATGCACCGGTAGAGGATCGCCTGAGCGCAGCCGCAGCCACCTTTGCCGAAGCCAGCACAGGCACCCTTGATACCTGCAGTACAGCCGACACCGGGAGAGACCTTGAAGCTCACAGTTCAGACATTCCTGACCCTTGACGGGGTCATGCAGTCGCCGGGCAAGCCCGAGGAGGACCCCCGAGGTGGGTTTACGCACGGTGGCTGGCAGTTCCCGCTCGTGGACGACGACACGGTCCGCATCATCACCGGGGCGATGGCCAACGCCGACGCGTTGCTTCTCGGCCGTACGACGTATGAGATCTTCGCCGGGCACTGGCCGCACGTCACCGACGAGGGCGACGCGATCGCCGCGCGCCTCAACGCGATGCCGAAGTACGTCGTGTCCACCACGCTCAACTCGCTCGGCTGGCACAACTCAACGCTCATCAGGGACAACCTCGCCGGCGGCATCGCGGAACTGAAGGCCCAGCCGGGCAACGAGGTACAGGTGCACGGCAGCGGGAAGCTCGCCGCGAGCCTGCTGGCGTACGACCTCGTCGACGAGTACCGCCTGTGGATCCACCCGGTGGTGCTCGGCTCCGGGCAGCGGCTGTTCACCGACGCGAAGCCGTTGGGACTGCGGCTGACCGACGTCACGACCACCGGCGGCGGCGTCATCGTCGCGAGCTACCGGCCGACCGGAGCCCCGCGATACGGCTCCTTCTGAAGACGACAGGGAAGGAAGATCATGCCCGGAACCGCCAGCCCCGACTTTCTCGCGTTGCAGGTGCGCGACCTACAGCGATCGGCCGACTTCTACGAGCGGCGCCTCGGGCTCGAACGCGAGCCCGGGGCGCCGCCCGGCGTGATCGTGTTCAAATCGGCCACCATCCCGTTCGCGATCCGCGAACCGTTGCCCGGCACCGACCTCGACGCGGGGCCCGTCGGGGTCGGCATCGCGGTGTCGCTGCGGGTCGGCGACGCGCAACTGCTGCACGACAATCTCAAACGGGCCGGCGTCGCGATCCTGATGGACCCGTTCGACACCCCGTTCGGGCGCACGTTCATGTTCCAGGACCCGGACGGGTACGCGGTGGCGATCCACGGCGCACCGCCGGCCTGAGGGTTCGGGTGGGTTTCGGGCCGGGCGCGTACCCGTCGGTCAGAACGATGACGACGTGCGGCCGCGTCAGCCGATCGTGACCTGCGCCTTGTCGAAGGCGACGTAGCCGCTGAAGTCCTTGCCGACGCGGGTGATGGCCGAAGGCTTCAGCACCGGGTAGCTCCACCCGGCGTCGTGGTGGGTCCCCGACGGGGTGGTCACATCGTGGTACTGGGCGTCGCCCTTCCACGGGCAGGTGTAGGGGGTCGGGCTGTCGCCGAACGCCTCCCGGACCAGCGACGAGGGCGGAAAATACCAATTGCCCTCTATGCTGATCAGCTCGGCCTCCGGGGCCTCGGCAATGACGGTTCCATCGATCGTGGCCTTCATACGCTTCCCTTTCGTCGGTCACCCTCACCGCGTCGCGGACCGGAGTCCGAGACACCGGAGTCAGGGCTCTGAGATTCTAACTCGGGAACGCGGCACTCCATCACGACGCGGCGACCGCGCGGGTCGGGACCACCGGGGATGCCAGGAGACGCGTGCGGCCGTCGAGGCACCCGCTGATAGTTATCGATCCCTATGGTTTAGAAAGACCGGCATTCGGGCAGCTATGGTCCACCCGCTCCTCAGCTGATCGGAAAGGTAACCCCCCATGCACCTCACAATCGGCGGAATCATCATTGGCATCATCATCGGGGCCGTGATTGGTGTCCTGGGGCGGCTGGTCGTGCCCGGGCGCCAGAACATCGGGTTCCTGATGACCGTGGTGGTCGGCATCGTGGCCGCGTTCATCGGGACTCTCATCGCGGGCGCCCTCGGCGTGCGGCACACCGCAGGCATCGATTGGATCCAGTTGCTGATCCAGGTCGTCCTGGCCGCGATCGGCGTGGCACTGGTCGCGGGAATCGGTTCGAGAAGGCGCGTGTAGTACCGCGCCGGCAACGTCTGCCGATCGACGGCAGGGTTGGCGCATGGCGGCTGGGGCTCCTTCCTGACCAGGAAGGAGCCCCGGCGCAGGTTCGTCACCTGGTCGGATTCCGCAACCGCGCCGATGCGGCTCCGGGGCGAAGGATCAGGTCCGGGTTGACGGGGCCCGGCGCCGAGTGCAACATCGGCTCGTGACCACATCCGGTGACTGCTCCGTGTGCGACGGCGTCAAGCGGCTGGACGAACTGCCCGCCAGGGAGCGGGTCGCCGTGGACGAGCACTGGTGGGTGTCCCACGGGATCACCGCCGGACTGCCCGGTTGGCTCGTCCTGTCGCCGCGCCGGCACGTCAGCTGTCTCGCCGAACTCACCGACGTCGAGGCCGCCGAGCTCGGCCGCTGGCAGGTGCGGCTGTCCCGCGCCCTGCACGCCGTCACCGGCTGCGCCAAGACCTACGTCGCCCAATTCTCTGAAGCCGAGGGCTTCACACATCTGCATTTTCACGTAATTCCCCGGCCGGCCGAGCTCTCGCCGGAGAACCGTGGACCCCGGGTGTTCGGACTGTTGGGACTGCCCGAAGAGCGACGGGTGCCAGCCGAAGGGATGGACGCCCTGGCCAGGACGCTGGCGGCCCACCTTTCCGGCCTCCCCGGCTGAGCGCCTATCCAAGATCTGCCATTCGGGCGTCTTGTCCGAGCCGGCCGCACGAGCGACCCTTGCGATCGTCATTCTCCACGGGAGGGTGCGATGACGTCATCGACGCGGCTGAGCAGGTTCGGCGACTGGGCGCCGGTCGAGCCGCTATGTCAGACCGGCATGCTCACCGGGCAGCGTCCGTTCTATGCCGGCCAGCAGTACGAGGATCGGATGGCGCTGGTGCGCCGGGCGATCAGCGAGATCCGCACCGGTTGGCGGGAGTACCCGCTGTTCATGCGGGACCTGCGCGAATTGCTGGAGCGGGAGGCGCACCGCCACGCCGGCGACGACGCGACCGCCGAGGTCTCGGCACGACTGCTCAGCAGCGTCAAGGAGTGGTCGGACCGGGGTCGTGCGCCAGCGCCCGAGGACTACAGCGCCATTGAGCTGTACACCTCCGAGGCCGGGTACCGGCGCATCTTCGGTGTCATCAACTCCGCGTTTCGAAGTGACCACCTTGTCGAGGACCGGCAGGCGCTGCGCGCGGCGGCGTTCCTTGTCGAACTGCTGACCATCGACCTGTTCAACTACCGCGAAACGCATCCGGAGGCCGACAGGTTCGAGGGCATCGTGTACCGCGGTATGTGCGTCACCGGCGAGGAACTGGCCGACTTCCGGGAGGCGGCCGCCGGACCGATCACCGAGCGGTACCTGTCCATTCCGCTGGGAATGGTCTCCGCGAGCCTGGATCGGGACAACGCGACCCGGTTCGCGCTGGAGCAGGCGCGCCGCTACCCGGACCGTCACCCTCTATTGTGGAGAATCAGGGTGGTCGGCCTCGACGCGGGGCTGCTGGACGTCTACCGCACACGATTCCCGGACAGCGTCGTGACGTCGCTGTGCGCGGTGCCCATCCACGGGTTGTCGCGCTACCAGGAGGAGCGAGAGGTGCTGCTGCGCGGTCCCGCCTTCCAGTTGCTATGGCTGAGTCGAGAGCCGGATGGGCAACTCGAACGCGGCATGCACGTCATCGACGTGATGATGCTCAACACCAACCGGGACCATGGCAGCGCGATCGCCACGAATGAGGGCGCGGACCGCCGGGCTCGGGATCTGTTCCGTACCCTCGTCGCGATCCGGCGGGCCTCGATCTGTGCGGGGCTGGCCGACCAGTCCGGGCATCGAGCCGATGCCCTGGCGTACCGGTCCTCGCTGAACGCGAATCGCGAACGGCTCGACGGGTACCTGCGGTAGCGTTTCCGGCGCGGGAAGGCGACAGCATGTCCACGAGAGGTTTCCGGGCGCGAGCCGTCTACTACCCCTACTTCCACGTTCGCGACGACCGTTGGCTGAAGGTCGCGGCGCTCTACTGGCCCAGCATCGTACGCATCGTGCCGGAGGACTACCCCACCCGGGACTCGGAGACGGTCCGCGTTCTCGCGGGCGAGCTGAACTTCATTGAGCGCCAGGCGCCGGGCGCGTCGGTGGATGCCATCGAGCCGCGTTTCCTGGCTCTGGTCGCGCAGCACGGGCCGAGTCTGCGGGAGCGGCTCGGCATCGATCTGGCGCGGGCGCGTGCGGTGGGCACAGCCTTCGGCTCGGGCGATCGAGTCGGCGCGGTGCACACCGGCCAGATCGCGCCCAGGCTCACCGCGGCGCTCGTCGACGCCGGACTCGCGGTGAGCTTTCGGGTGGATCTGTCCGGCGAGACCGATCGAGACTGGATGGTGATGGACGAACGGCTCGTGTCGGCGTACGCCGGCGCACTGGCCGACGACTTCGCCCGCGCGAACCGGCTGCTGCCCACCACCGACCAACCCGCCGCGTTCGTCGTAGCGCACGACTGGACGGCGCAGCACCTGGCCGCCGCGCTGCTCGACATCCCCGGCCCACCGCCCACGCAGAGGGCCGCGCCGCTGGAGGAGGTGCTGGCCCTGCTCACCCTGCGGCTCGTGGTGCCCGCGAACCTTGACCGGGTACCCGCCTCGGCCATCGTCGAGGTGCGCCGACGCTTCGGAGCGGAGTTCCTCGCGTTCGGCGCGGAAATCGACCGCGCCGCGGCCGACCTCGCCGAACTCGCCGACATCCGCGACCGGCGAACCCTGGAGCGCTACCTTCGCGAGGAGATCGCGCACCGGTTCGAGGAACCGATGCACTCGCTACGACGTCACCTGATCGCTCTCCAGCTGAATCCGGCCACGTCGGCGATCAACGCGAAAGTACAGCTGCCGGCGGCGACCGCGCTCGGCGGCGCCTGGCTGTCCGGGCACGAGCTCATCGCCGGCGGCGCGGCCGCGCTTGTCGGCCTGCTCGCCATGCGTCAGGGGCTGCGCCAGCGGCACGCCGAGACGATGCGCGCCTCGCCGGTCGCGGCATACCTCCTGAACACCCGCGCTCAACTGGCCGAGCGCGGACTGCTCGGCCAGACGCTGGCCGGGTTCAAGCGAGTGGCCGGCTTGGCATAGGCGGCAGGGCGGGTCACCGTTTTCACCAATCGTCCGCCGACATCGCGCAACTAGCGGATAGGCGTTGTGGGTCCAGCTGCCAGCGGCGCGGATGGTTCTACGCCCTATCGTGCGCGATCGTGGCCCGGCGGGTGTAGCGGCGGTAGGCACCGTCAATCAGGCGCGATGTGGAGCAGGATCTCGGCCGATGAAGGCGATCAGGCGGTCCACGGTGGACGATTCGGCGCTGACCTCGACTTCGTAACCGAAGGTCTTGCCCGGTCCCCGGTAGGCGGGCATCAACATGCCGCGGGCTGCGTCGAGCCCCGCCTGCGCCTCCAGTTCGGTGTACGGCACCGGTTGGCCTGTCGCGACCGCGAGGTCCCAGCCGTGCCCGACGTACTCGACCACCATCATCCCGAGGACCATCGCGCCGGGCAGTTCGGACGACGTCATCCGCAACGGCCGATCGGCAGCCCCGGACCGGAACGCCGCGACCGCCCGCTCGCCCGCAGCGGCGAATTCGGCAGTCGGATCGACACCGCATCGGTATGAGTTCGGGTCGTCGTGGTAGTCCGCCCCGGCGGCCCGAGCGGCAAACATCCGCAGCCATCCGACCAGGTGGTCGGTGAGCGCCGCCACGTCATAGTCTGGACACGGCGTCGGGAGCGCACGTTGCTCGGGCCGGATCCCGGCCAGGAGCGTCGTCGTCTTGTCGATCACAGCGGCCAGATTGGCGGTGTCTGCGGGCATGAACATCCTCCTGAGAAGCGGTACTGGCAGCGATGTTAGGCGCAAGTTGGCCGGCGGGGTTGAACAAACGCGCCAATCAGGGCGGGCGCGGCCGGCCGTGGAGGATTCGCGAGGCATTCTACGTCCGCAGGAGAGCCTGAGCGCCTTCCGGCGGAGCAGATCGGCGGCGTCCGGCCCGCTCGCGGCGCACCTCGACCTGTTCTGGCATGTCGAGTGGGATCTACCGCGTGGGGTCGTCCACCACAGCGACTGCTGACGCTCCCGGCGGTCCACGTGGTGATCGAAGCGCAGGACGCCACGGTCATGGGTCACTACGGCGGACCTGGATCCGCGATCTGAGTGGCCATGGCTGGGCCCTCGGTGTCATGTTCCGGCCAGGCGCGTTCCGGGACGTGCTCGGTGCACCGGTCAGCACGCTGACCGATCGCGGTGTCCCGATCGCCGAGGTGTTCGGCCCGACTGGTGAGGGGTTCGCCGCCGTGCGGGGCGCCGTCACCGACGAGGAGCGCTTCGCCCAAGCGGCGGCGTTCTTCACGGATCGGCTGGCGGCACCATCAGCCGAGCAGGTCGCCGCGACCGCTGCGGTCGAGCGCATCATCGACGACCAGGCGATCGTCAGGGTCGCCGATCTGGCACGGGCGTGCCACTGGAGCATCCGGCAACTGCAACGGCTGTCGGCCTGTCCCCGGCTCGCTACGCCGAAGCCTGCCGTACGTCAACCCCAGGGCGTCGCTGATGAGCGGCACCTTGCCAGAGCCTCCCGGGCCCAGACCGTTGCCCGGGTTGGGTCAGGAAGGGTCGGGCGTGCCTTGGATCAGCCGGTCCAGGATGTCACGGGCAGCAGCGAGCTTCTCGATAGAGCTGGTGATTCGGGTACGTTCCTCGGCCAGGGCGTCGAGGAGTTCTGGGCAGGTGGGTGCGAGCACAGTCGTGTCGTCGGGGACGCAGGGCAGGATCTCGGCGATCGCGGTGGTCCCCAAGCCGGCGGAGAGCAGCAGTTGGATGTGCCGCACAGTGGGCACCGCTTGCCGGTCGTAGTCCCGGTAGCCGCTCGTGCGGCGGGCGGGCCTCAACAGGCCCTGCTCCTCGTAGTAACGCAGGGCGCGGGGGGTGGCGCCGGTCTGTCGGGCTAGTTCACTGATCCGCATGTGCAGAGCAGATCAGGATTTGACCTTCACGTCAACGTGAAGGTTTACCGTCACTGCCGTGACAGACAACAACGTTGAACCCGAACGTCGCCCCGCTATCGCCATCCTAGGGCTTGGCCCGATGGGTCGAGCCCTCGCCGCCGCGGCGCTCGCCGCCGGCCATCCCACGGTCGTCTGGAACCGCACGCCGGACAAGGCGGAAGCACTCGTGGCTCAGGGTGCGATGCTCGCGCCGACGGCGGCCGACGCAGTGGGTGGGGCATCGGTCACCATCGCCTGTGTGCTGAACTATGGTGCCGTGCGCGCGAGCCTGGCCGGCCTCGCCGACCCGCCCGAGGGCACGCTCGTCAACCTCAGCAGTGGCCACGCCGGAGAGGCACGCGCCCTGGCGAGCTGGGCCGCGCAGCGCGGCATCAATTATCTGGATGGCGCCATCCTGACGCCAGCGCCCACGATCGGTACAGGCGCCGCAACGATCCTCTACAGCGGACCGCAGACTCTCTTCCATCGCAGCCGCCCCCTGCTGGAGACCTTCGGCGGCACCAGCATCTACCTCGGCGAAGACATCGGCGTCGCGTCGGCATACGAGATGGCCCTGCTCGACCTGTTCGCCATGTCCGTCGGCGGACTCGCGCACGCCTTCGCCCTGGCCATCGCCGAAGGCATCGAGCCCGCCGCGTTCGCCCGCCTCGCCAAGGGAATCGGCGCCCTGCTGCCCGACCTGGCCGACCGGTTCGCCGATCAGCTTGCCGCCGGCCGCTTTCCCGCCGACGTCTCCAGTATTGCGTCCGCAGGCTCGGCTGTGGCCCACGTCAGCGACGCCGCCGCCGCTCGCGGCATCGACACCACACCGTTGCGGGCCATCCAACGAATCATCGGCCGGGCCGCCGCGGCGGGCTACGGTGGCGACAGCTACGCCCGGCTCGCCCAATTTCTCGCCGGAACCGACCACCCGGGCGTCTCGGCCGAGTCGGCCGCACCAGAGCCGTCGCAGTCCGCGTTACGGGGGGCCGGTCCTAGGTGATGTCTCCGGCGTCGTGCACGACAAGCGCGAGCTGGACCCGGTTATCCAGGTCGAGCTTGGTCAGCAGGCGCGAAACGTGCGCCTTGACCGTCGCCACGCCCATGCCGAGCTCGGCGCCGATCTGGGCATTCGACAGCCCGCGGGCGACAGCGAATGCCACCTCCCGTTCCCGGCCCGTCGCTCGATCGAGCAGGGCCACGGCCGTCGTCCGGCGGTCGTGGCTCACGGGGTCGGCCACCTGCTCGATGAGGCGCCGGGTCACGGCGGGGCTGAGGATCGGCTCCCCGGACGCGGCCCGGCGTACGGCGTCGATCAGTTCCCGGGGCGGGGCGTCCTTGAGGAGATAGCCGCTGGCGCCGACGCGCAGCGCCCGCAGGACGTAGGCGTCGGCGTGGAAGGTCGTCAGCATGACGACGTAGGGTGGCTGCGGCCGTGAGCACAGCCGTTCGGCCGCCGCCAGTCCGTCGACGCGTGGCATCCGGACGTCGAGCAGGACGACGTGCGGGTGATGGGCGTCGACCATTGCGGGAACATCGGCCCCGTCCGCCGCCTCGGCGACGACCTCGAGGTCCGGCACGCCGGCGAACAACAGCCGCAGGCCACTTCGCACGAGTGGATCGTCATCGACGACGGCGACCCGTACCGGCCGGGTCGCCGCACCATCGCCCATCACACCAGCCACGGCAGCCGCACCTCCAGCCGGAACCGGCCGGCGGCCATCCCGTGTGCCAGTCGCCCACCGGCAAGCTCGACCCGTTCGGCGAGCCCCACCAGTCCGAGTCCGCTTCCTGGCACGGATCCTGCCGCCGCGCTGGCGGATGCGGGGTTGCTCACCTCAATCCGCAGTCCGTCCCCTGGGCCGCCGTCCACCACGAGGCTGACCGGGCTGCCCGGTGCGTGCTTGCGGGCGTTGGTCAGCGCTTCCTGCACCACGCGGTAGGCGACCCGACCAGTGGCGCCCGGCGGCGACGGCACCCCCGCGTCGGCGAGGCGGTCGTCGAAGCCGACTTCGTTGCCGCACCGCCGAGCGTCCGCCACGAGATCCCCCACCTCTTCCAGCCCCGGCTGCGGCGGCTCGGGCTCGTCCCCTGCGCCGTGCCGCAGAACGCCGATGACCGCCCGCAATTCCTCCAACGCCTCGTGCGCGCCGGCCCGGATGACGCCGGCCGCGTCGTGGACGTCAGCGCTCACGGCCGGATGCAACTCCAGGGCGCCGGCGTGCAGACTGATCATCGATAGTCGGTGCGCCAGCACATCATGCATCTCACGGGCGATCTGGTCGCGCTCGTCGCGCCGGGCCCGGGCGATGCGGCCCGCCTGCTCCGCCTCGGCGCGGGCGGCGCGCTCGCCGAGGTGGCGAATCAACACCTGGCGCTCCCGGGCGTACAGCCCCCAGCCCACCGCCGCCGTCGCCAACACACCCCGCACGACGACGTCGGTCCACAGTGAGAAGCGCGGTTCCCGCTGCAGCAGCAGGTACACCGGGGCGGTGGCGAGATACCCGGCCGCGAATCCGGCAGCAACCGTGAACCGACGGCGCAGGGCCAGACCGAAGACGGCGCCCAGGATCGCCCCGCTCGCCATGATCGACACAGCGCCGAGCGGCACGACCAGCGCCGCGAGGGCGAGCGGCCACCGTCGCCGCAGCAGCAGAGCCAAGCAGGCGACGACACCCACCGCGACGTCCGCCTGCCACGGCACCAGGCCCGGTACCGGCCCGGTCGCGTCCCCCACGGACACGAGGAGCGCGCCTGCCCCCAGCGCGGCCACGACGGCGACAGCGTTCCGGACACCGTCACCTCGCCCTGGCAGATCGCTACCGGTCACTCAGCAAGCCTAGAGCGGGTAGGCCGCGCCCGGCAGCGTCCCCGGTCAGCCGCACCCCCTACCAAAGTCGGGGTGCGGCTGACTGATCGCCGACGACGGCGCCCCGGACAGCAAGCACCCTGATCGCATGACACCCACCGAGACCCCGGCCCAGCACCTCATCCTGCCCCGGCGCAGGGCCATGCTTGCCGCGGCCACGCTCCTGCTCGGGGCCGCGACGGCGTGGGCCGTCACACACTCCGAACCCGCCTTCCGCGACGTGCTGAAGCCCGCACAACTGGCCATGTCGGTGCTCGTCCCCTTCTTTGGTGTCCTCGCGGTGACCGACCTGCACCACCCAGGAACATCCGGAAACCGCCGGCTCGCGCCACGCTTGCTGCCCGTCCTCGGTCTCACCATCGGCGTCGCGTTGGCCGGCACGCTGCTGTGCGCGGCGGCCACCGTGTGGGCCGGTGGCGGATGGCCGCCCGCTGGACAAACGGCGGCGCTCGTCACGGGAGCCGTGCTGGTCCAACTGATCGCTCAGCTGACCGGAACCGGCTGGGGGATGCTACTCCGGCGCCCCGCGCTCGCCATGGCCGCGACGATCGTGGCGCCCATGAGCGCGACCGCACTGCTGAGCGCGATCGACCGCCACGGCGCCCTCGTACGGTGGCTCACCCCATACGGGAACGCCCAGGTCCTGCTCGCGGGAAGGCCCTCGCCGAGGATGTTCGTGGGACTCTGCGTGGTCACGCTGCTGTGGTGCGTCGTCCCGAACGTACTCGGAACGTGGCACCTCAACCGTGAGGCAGTTCGCTGACGGAAGCTCGGCGTCCGCCCCGGCGCAGTGGCCGCGAGAGGCTTCGGGTGGATGGACTCAACCGAGGATTCTTCATCGGTTTCCACGCGCATCCTGCCCGGGCAGGAGGAGGAAGCGGCGTATCTCTTGCATGTCGTTGCCGACCAGGTCGTACGGAGTGGAAAGGGGTTGGAGTATGGAGGCGGGCATGTCAACTCAGAGCCGCTGATCCCCGGCACCGGAATCGGGTTTCTCCTGGCCTCTCCGCATCCTACCTTGAAGAGGATTTCGATCTCTTTTACGACGACGAGGGTGGGCTCGCGCTGCAGTTCATTACCCTGATTCCCGCCACCCGCACGGAGTTCGAGCTGGTCCGCGGGCAGGCAGACGATAAGGCGCTGCGTGACCTGTGGGAGTCGTGCGGCACCGATCTGCTCGATGTCTACCGGACCCCGGCCGTCTGAAGGCACAAGTACGCCCGACTTGCCATTCGCCTGGGTAAATGCCATGGCAGCCACAGTTGCCGCTCGGCTCAGCATGGAATGCCGGGTGCCGACTGTTTTCGGCTAGGGAGTCACGTCGAGCACCGTGTCGAGCTCGGCAGCAGAGCTTCCGCCGACCCAGACGTCGACAGTTGTTGCGTCTTGGACGATGCCGCGGGTCGCCGCACTCCAGTAACTGAGTTCGTGCGCTCCGAGCGGGAAGCGAACCGTGCGAGTGTGCCCCGCCTCGACCGTGACGCGCTGGAAGCCAACAAGCTGGCGCAGGGGGCGCGAGGATGTGCCGTACCGCTGGTGGATGTAGAGCTGGACGACCTCGTCCGCATCACGCGTCGAGGCGTTACGGACGTCGACGGTGACCACCGTCGACTCCCCCACGCGGATGCGCTCGGCGTCGAGGCGCACGTTGGAGTACTCGAAGCGGGCGTATGACAGCCCGTGCCCGAACACGTAGAGCGGGGTGCTCTCCTCGTCCCAATAGCGTCGGCCCTGGTCCTCTGGCTTGAACGTGCGGTTGTGCGAGTAGATCATCGGCACGTGCCCGACATGCCGAGGCCAGGTGAACGGCAGCTTTCCGGCCGGTGCGACGTCGCCGACAATCGTGGCGGCAACTGCCTCGCCGCCTCGAGTGCCCGGGTACCAGACCTGCAGGATCGCGCTGACGTTCTTCTCCGCCCAGCGCAGGTCCACCGGCCGACCGGTCATCACGACGAGCACGACAGGCGTTCCCGTCGCGACGATTCGCTCGAGTTGCTCCGCCTGGCGGCCGGGTAGGTCGAGCGTCGAGGCAGATGCGAACTCGCCTGCCTGGTTCTGCCGCTGCCCGACCACGACGACTGCCACGTCCGACGCCGTGACCACGCCGACGGCGCGACGCAGTTCGGCATCGTCGTCGTGGTCACCCGCTGTCCTTTCCACGCTCGGGTCCTGGTTGTCGAAGAATGATGGGACCAGTCGTTCAGGAATCCCCACACCTGGCGCGTACTCGACGGCCACCGAATCACCGAGTCGCTGTCGCAGCCCCTCGAGAATCGTGACAACTTCCTCGGTGTCGTGGTCGAACACCCACGGCCCGAGGGTGTCCCTCTTGCTCGCGGCGAGTTGGCCGATCACGGCGACTGACGCGAGGCGAGTCGCGTCCAGCGGCAGGGTCCGCTGATCGTTTTTCAGGAGGACGAAGCTCTGCTCTGCCGTGACGCGTGCGAGTGTCCTGTGCTCGGCGGCGGCCAGGACTGAGCCTGAGGCGGCCTCGTCGGTGAACGGGTTCTCGAACAGACCCATCCGGAGCTTCGCGATCAGCACCCTTCGAACGGCGGTGTCGATCGCCGCCTCCGCGACGTGTCCCTCCGCGACAGCCTTGGGCAGATACCCGAACGCGGGGTCGGCCCAGCACATTTCCATGTCCAGCCCAGCTCCGAGGGCGCGAGCGCCCGCGTCGGTCAGGTCGCGGGCGAAATGCTGCGTGCGCAACGAGCGGACCGCGTCGGCGTCGGAGACGACGAATCCCTCGAAACCCAGGTGGTCACGAAGGACATCCGTGAGAAGCCAGCTGTTGCCCGAGGCCGGCACGCCGTTCAGGTCCATGTAGGCACTCATGACGTTGCCCGCACCGGCGTCGACCGCGGCTTGGAAAGGCGGAAGATACACGTTCCACAGTTCGGAGTCGGAGATCTCGGCGTCGTCGTAGTCGCGTCCGCCGCGGGCCGCGCCGTATCCGGCGAAGTGCTTGGGCCCCGCAATGACGTGTTCAGCGCTGAGGTCGCCCTGGAAGCCGCGCACCTGGGCCGCCGCGACCGCGGCACCCAGCACAGGGTCCTCGCCCGCCCCTTCGACCATCCGCCCCCACCGGGGATCGCGCGCGATGTCGACCATCGGCGCGAATGTCCAGTGGATGCCGACGGCACGAGCCTCGCGCGCGGCGACGGACTGTGCCCGCTCAATCACTTCAGGTGACCAGGTGGCCGCCAGCGCGATCGGTACTGGAAAGATCGTGCGAAGGCCATGAATGACGTCGAAGCCGAGCAGGAGCGGAATGCCCTGCCGGCTCCCTTCGATGGCAGCGCGCTGGAGGCGGTTCGCCACGCCTGCGTCGCGAATAAACAGCACAGAACCGGCACGGCCCGTCCTGATCGCGTCTTCGACGACGCGTGCCTGCTCGTCGGCAGACCCGGGGTCGGTGACATAGAAGTACTGCGTGAGCTGGCCCGCCTTCTCCTCCAGCGTGAGGCGGCGCAGGAGGTCGTCCGCTCTCTGCTCGGGGGTGAGGGCGGGGTCACGGAAGGCGGGTACGGTCACGTCTCATCCTAGGGTCTGCGGGGTCGGGCTGATGAAAGATGCGTGGGCACGGGCCCTGCGCGGCCGCCAGGTCAAGGTTACGGCACCGGCGTAGGCGTCTGGTGCATAGGCGTTGAGCGACCGCGCTGACCGCCGAGATCGCCTCCTCCCAGTCACCACGCCCTCGGCCGCCCGCACCGCATCGTCCCACCTTCCCACCACATCGGCGTGGTCGACCTCGACCGAGAAGCCACCCGGCCGGCGACGGCGACGGCTGGTGGTGTTCAGGCGGTGCCGCGTATGTGATGTCCTGGGTGGCGACATCACCGTGAGGGGGTGCGCATGGGTCAAGGTGTTCGCGTTCGCTTTCGCGGCGGTCCGCTGGATGGGGAATCTCGCTGGTTCGAGTTGCCGGAATCAGTTGAGCGCGCGACGAGGCTTTCCAGCCGTCAGGCGGCAGGCGCGCCGGGCCCCGGCTGCTCCCTGGTCTGGCGCAGCAGCCAGCCTTCGCCGGTGCGGATGAGCGCGTAGCGGCGTGGCGTGCCGCGCCCGTGCAAGGTGAACAGCAGCCGGCGCTGGTTGCGATCGTGCTCCTCCCACCAGCCCAGGTCGGCGATCGACTTGTCGGCGTCCTGGTAGGTCAGGTGCGCCAGGTCGTGGTCGGGCACCTCGATGGCCAGCCGGTGCTGGGTCGCGTCGACCGGCAGGCCGCGCGGCAGTGCGAAGGAGCGCAGCACCCCACGCTCCTCAAGCCGCAGGTCGAAATGGTGGGTCGGCCGCCGGTGTTCGTGCAGCACGAACGCCGGCCGGTCCCCGCTGGCCGGCGGCCCGGCCCCGCCACCCATCGCGTCCGTCCCGTCCGGGCCGGCACCATCTTCTGCCATGGCTCATGTCTACCAGCGGGCCGCCGCCGGCACCGGCGATCCCGGTCCCTCGGGTGCGCGCGAACCTACTGGTCTCGGCATAGGGCGGCGGTCAGGACGTCACCGTGACGGTGATGTCGTCGACGAATTCGACGCCCGATTGGGAGGCGATCCCCCACCAGTCGCCCAGCGCGATGGTGTTGAACGTGGTGAGCCCGGCCGCGGTCGCGATCTGCTGGTCATCGATGGACATGGTGACGCCGACGCCGGACGTGTAGTCCCAACGGAACTGGTGCCATCCGGTCGTCCGTGCGATCGGCGTGGCGCTGAAGGTAGCATCGATACGCAGGATGTAGTTGTTCCGGTTGATATCCGTGCGGACGCCGATGCCGCGGAAGTGTCCGGTCTCGGGGTCGTCGTCGACGCGCGTGACGAAGATGGTGTCCGTCGCGCTGGCGTCGTCGTAGAACCAGAGAGTGACAATGCCGTGGGCGGATGTGGCCTGGCGGTAAATGACGCCGGGCCCGGCTGTGTTCTTCCCTAGGCTGTGCGCACCGGTGCGGGCCTTCGCTGTCGAGACCACCAGGGTGCCCTTGTCCACGGACCACGCGCCGAGCCCGTTCTCGAAGCTCTCTGTGAAGCCGTCCCAGCTCGGCGGTGGTGGGTCGAGCGGTACGGAGGGCGGGATAGCGAGCAGGTTGGCGAGCAGCCTGCCGGCGAGCGGGTCAACGGTAGCCGAGGTCGAGGTGGTCAGCTCGGAGACGACAAGGTACCCGTTCGACTCGGGCGTCGTCTTCTTCAGGAAGATCGGGTACCCGGACCGCTCATCGAACGATGGCGTGGTGGTTGGCCGGCCCGGCGCCGTGTATATGCCGAGCCGGGCGATGTTGACGGCGTTCAGGCCGTCGAACTGCATGGCTGTGTGTGTGACGTAGGGTTTGCTGCCGTCGTCGTGTCGCCACCAGCGCATGTCCATCGGGTCCATGCCCGCGAACGGGCTGGCGTCGTCGTGGACCGGGGTCACGACCTCACCGTCGACAGTCTGGACCTCTGCTATCTCGGCCGGGAAGAGTTCGCGTGTGCGGTCGCCGCCCTCAAGGATGACCACCCGGCCGCCGGCGTCGGCGTAGTCGTGCAGGTTCGCGGCGAGAGCCGTGTCGTCGACGGCGTCCTTGCCGATGACGAGCAGGTCGGGGGGTTCCGCAGCGAGGCCGGCGAGGCTGCCGACGGTGGTGTAGCGCAGCCCTACGGTGTCCAGGGATGGCCGGGTCGCACCGGTGGGGTCGTACAGCCACACGCTGTCCGCCCCACCGGCGGAACCGGCGGCAACGTACGCGCGGGTCGCGATCACGATGTCGTACCGGTTCTCCGAGACCGTCGTGGAGCCGTCCATGACCACCAGGTGCAGGACGGCGGCGACCCGCTCGGCTGCCAGGCTCGCCGGCACGGCCAGGGTGACGTCCGCGGGCACGTTCCCGTGGTACGGCAGCGCCGGCAGCTGGACGGACCCGGCGGCAGCCAATCGCTGGCCGTTGGCGTCGAGGATGTCGCACGAGAGCGTCACGGGGCCGTAGTCGCCGTGCTCCAGGTCGTCGTTGACCACGACCACCCGGGTCTGGAACTGCTCGCCGGCGTAGAAGTGCCGGGCGGAGTCGTCGAGTGACACCAGCACCGGCTGGTAGGCGAGCCGGACCCCCTCGTTCACCGGAAACGGGGTGGGGTGTGGGTTGCTGTAGAAGTCCTGGAACCAGGTCGTGGCGGAGAACAACAGGAATCCCGCGGTGCCGCGCCCCTGGTCACGAGTGCGTCGCAGCATCTCGGCGAGCTCTTTGGTGAGCAGGGCGTGGGTGGCGAGGAAGATCTTCGGGTCGGCGTCGGAGGCATGGGCGCCCACCCAGGCCTGCGGCGAGTGCACCAGGTTCAGGTACGTGTCCTCGGGGCGGCCGGTGTGGAAGTCCGGATAGCCGGTGCCCATCTCGGCGCTGATGAACGGACGATCGGAGTCCGATTGTGAGCCGCCGTTGGTCTGCCCGGCGTCCAGGACGAAGGCTGACTGCTGGTACCAGCCGAAATAGAGATGGGCGTCGTCGACGTCGCCATCGTCGATCCCCGCCGGTTTCAGGGTCGACTCGTAGGTCGTCGGGTCGCGGATGTACTCCGAGTCGGCAACCAGTGGCCGGGTGGGGTCGGCCGCGCGGATCGCCTTGTTGAGGTCCGACAGCACGGTCCAGCTCGGCAGATCGTAGGGGCCCATTTCGTTGCCGGTAGTCCACAGCAGAATGCTCGGGTGGTTGCGCAGGCGCCGGATGACGTCGAGCATCTCCTCGGTCCAGGCCTGGACGTAGACGTCGGCCGGCGCGGGAACCCCGTCGAAGGCCCACTGGCGAATGCCCTCCATGTCCACGCCCATGCCGAGCTCGTCGGTCAGGTCGAACCAGGGTGAGGGTGCGGGGCCCATGTGCATGCGGGTCACCCGCACGTTGTCCTCTCGCAGCAGCCCGAGCCACTGGCGCATCTGCGGGATCTTGTCCCGGCCGACCATGACCGTCGGCAACTGGCCCGCGCCGCGCAGCCAGTACGGTTTGCCGTTGAGGTAGAACGCGTTGCCCCTTACCTCGAACGTCCGGAATCCAACCCGGTTGGTCACCTCGTCGAGGACTTCGCCGTCGCGCTCGACGGTCGTGGTGAGCAGGTACAGCACCGGGTCGTCGGGCGACCACAGTCGCGGCTGTACCGCTGACGCCGAGGCGCTGATCATCCCGGTGCCGCCTGCGCCTACCACGAGCGGGGCAACGTGCTCGAACAGCTTCTCGCCGCCACTGACCGCCGTCGCCACGTTCCGGACGCTCAATGTCGTGTCGGACGTCGAGTGGTTGGCGATCGTGACGTCGATGTCCGCGCCGTCGGTTCGCGGTTTGAAGAAGACGTCGTCGATCAGGATCGGCGCGGTGGCGACCAGCCGGACCGACTCCCAGATGCCGAGTGCCCGCGAGGTGGCCTCACGCCCGATCCCGGCGAACTCACCGTGTGAGTAGCGGTCGGCCTGCAGATCCATTTTCACGTACACCGAGATCGTGACGGGCTGCCCGGCCTGCAGGTGCTCGGTGATGTCCAGCCGGTGGGTGCGCCACATCCCCCACGACGATTCCAGCAGGGTTCCGTTGACGCTGATCTCCGAGTACATCGCGATACCGTCGCACTGCAACTCGACGCGCTTGCCCGCCCACGAGTCCGGGATCTCGACGGCATGCCGGTACCACCCCTCGGTGAGCGACGTCGCGTCGTAGCCGTAGCTCGCGATCCGCTCGGTCTCCTCCGGGAAGTCGGCTGGCGTGTAGATCCACCAGCCCACCGGGGCGAGGAAGTTCGGCACGGCCACCGAGTACGGGAACGTCGAGCCGTCGGTACCGAATTCCCACCTGCCCGCCAGGTCCAGCGTTTGCCGCGCCGCTGGCATCTCGGTGGCCGCCCGCGCCGGACGATCGACCGCGGCGGGCAGCGCGAGACCCACCGCCGCGGCTCCCGCACCCTTCAGCACATCGCGCCGGGTGATCTGGGATCGGTGCGTGATGCCTGACATTTCGGCTCCTTCACAGCGGCGGGTTCTCTGCAACGGGGGTTAGCCCGACCCCTTCGACCCGGGGCTTGGTGGTCACCGGGCCGGTGGGGAGCGGGCCAGCCTCGTCTGGCCCGCTCCCCTGCTACTGGGCTACCTTGCCCGGAGGCTGATCGTGCCCGGCCGGCCTGCTGGATCGGCCGGCGAGCGCCGTGCTCAGCGGCTGGCGCTGGTCGCTGATCAGGCTCCCCTACTGACGAGCAGCGTCCAGTCGTCCGTAGCGGAGGGCTCGGGCGGCAGCTGCGCGGTGGCGTGCGCGTGCGTGATGTTGAACGAGCCGGCGGCCGTGTATCGGCCGGTCCGGGGGTCGAACCACTTCATGCTGTATCGGCCAGGGGTCAGGTCGGTGAGGGTGCCGGTGTAGGGCTGGCCCGCGTCGAGCCGGTGCGGGTAATACACGACGGTGCGCGAGCGGTCCGGAGTCGTGGACGCGAACGCGAGTTGCGTGTCGGTCGGCGCGGTGTCCGCCCAGGTGATGGCGGTCGGAGCCGGTGCGAGCTGCCACCACGGCAGCGAGGTGAAGAAGGACTTCAGGTAGCCCATCTGCGTAGCGCCCGGCAGAAACAGTCCCTCGTTCCAGGGCGTGCTGCCGAAGCTCTGGCAGTTCCCATCCGGATCCTGGGCGTTCCAGCACGTCCACCAGACCCCCGCCGCGCCGTAGTCGTTACCAGCGACACCCCCGACCCGTGCCTTCCACGCGCTTTCACGTGTCTGCCAGTTCTGCACGATCGCGTTGTTCTCCCAGAAAACGTCGATGCCTTCGTAGTTCGCTTCGGCTTCTACGACCGGGCGAGTCGGTGTTTGCTGGTACTGCTTCAGCCAGTAGTCCGCGACGCCGTCGACCGTGTTGTGCCCTTCCTGAAGGGTGACGAGTCCGTACCAGGACTGGTCGCGGGGCTCGACCCCGCCGCCGGCGAAGATGGGATAGTTGTGCAGCGAGGTGGGGTGGAGATACGGATCTGTGTCGGCGAAGACCTGCGCGACCTGCTCCCAGCACTCGGCGCAGTTGCCGGGCTGGTCGAATTCCTGCGCCGTCAGCCAGACCATCGGGTAGGCCGCATAGCGGGCCACCATGTACCGCGCGAGGCGTTCGTACTCCGGGAGTTGATCCTTGGTGGCATCGGTCAGGCTGACGCCGGTCCCCATCGTTATCGCGTCCACGACGCCCTTGCCGGCGATGTAGCCGATCCGTTGGTCGATGTTGTCCCAGAACTGCGGATTGAGGGTGTGGAACGTGCCATCGATCCAGTCGGGCCCGCCCTCGTTGGAGTTGCCACCGTTGTTGGCGAAGGTTTCGTTCCAGATCACGTTGAAGCCCTGCTTGACGCGGGTGTCGACGATTCCCTTGAACTGGGATGAGAACCTCGGGTCGTTCGACTCGTTGAGCCTGGTCTGGCCGGTGAGGTTGCTCTGCTCGTTGTCACCGAGCCAGAAGAACGGCGTGCCGTCCGCGTAGGTCAGGTATCGGCCGTTCGCGCTGGTGCGAAGGAAGCCGTGCTGGTATATCGCCAGGTCGCCGGTGTATCGGCGGGCCAGGACCGTGCCGTGGTGGTTGTCGAGGCCGGCGTTGGTGGCGTCGGTGCTTGTGGTCGTGAGCTGCCATCGGCCCGGGGTGGGCGGTGCGAACCGGACGCGCCACGTGTCGCCGCCGTCCCAGAAGCCCGGCATGGTCAGGCGCTGGCCGTTCGGTCCGCTGAACGTGGCGGTCAGGTCCACGTCTCGATACGGATCCTGGTAGCTGACCGTGCTGTGCAGCGTGAACTCGACAGCCTGCCAGGTTTGCGCCGACAGCGTTGGGCCCTGCGGTGCCGATGGCGCGGCACCCGCGAGCCCGGATCCCGCGGCGTTCGCCGGAGTGTTGAGGCCGACCGCCAAGGTGATGAGGACCGCGATGGCCGCCGCGGATGCGTGACGGCGCCGATGGAGGGACATAGACTCCACCTCATTCTTTGAAATGTTTCTTGATGTGCCCTACAGACAGTCCGTGCATGACGTGTGAGGCGCCTGTGGCGCCGCATCTGTGGAGTAGAACGTTTCAACCATCGACTCCGCCGTATGCTATGTGATTCGAAGCAGTGCGTCAATGCACGCGGCACGACCGGTGCTCGGCATGGGGCGGGGCAGGGTGTCGGGGAAGCTCTTGCCTACCGTTGCGGGGCGCGCCGCCGCGGCGTGGAGGAGCGGCGCGCTCGTTTCGTAGAGTCGCGCACGACGAGCTCCGGCTGGAAGACGATCTGCTGGTGCGCGTGGGCGGCCGCGCGCTGGCCTTCCTCGATCAGGAGGTTGGTGGCGATGCGACCGAGCTCCTGCGTCGGCTGCCGGATCGTCGTGAGCGGCAGCGGACTCTGTTGAGCCAGCTCGATGTCGTCGTACCCGACGACGGAGATGTCGTCGGGAACTCGGATGCCGTGGCGCACCAGGCCGGCGATGACGCCGAACGCGAGGAGGTCGTTGCCGCAGACGACGCCGGTCACCTCGGGATGGTCGGCGACCAGCACGTCGGAGGCCGCGCGTCCTTCGGCGGCGGTACCCAGCGACCCGACCTCGACGACCTCGCACGCGTCGTCCGGTAACTCTCGCCGGGCCAGCGCGCGGCGCACGCCCGCGAGACGAATGCGGTATTGGTCAATCGCCAGCGAGGCGGTGACGAAGGCCAGCCGGCGATGGCCCAGGTCAAGAAGATGCTCCGCGGCCAGTTCGCCGCCGGTCATGTCGTCGACGCGCACGGAGCAGAAGTCGCGGCGCTCGCGCCCCAGCAGCACCACGGCCGTACCGCGGCCCCGCAGCCACTGCAGAAGGTTGTCCCGTTCGTTCACCGGACTGATCAACACCCCGTTCACCCGCTGCTCCTCCAGCACCTCCAGGTACCGCTTCTCCTTCGCGCGGTCCTCGTCGGAGCTGCAGAGGAAGAGCAAATATCCGGCGTCGCGCGCGGCGTCCTCGACTCCATGCGCGAGCTCGGTGAAGAACGGGTTGCGGACGTCGAGCGTGATGAGCCCGATCGTGCGAGCGCGCCCGCCCCGCAGCAGCGAAGCGCCGGCGTTGCGGACGAACCCCAGCCGGTCGATCGCCTCGAGCACCTTCAGCCGCGTCTCGTCGGAGACCATGTTGGGACGGTTCAAGACGTTGCTCACCGTACCGAGGCTGACCTCCGCCGCAGCCGCGACCTCCTTGATGGTCACGGACCGGCCCGGCGGCACGCCGTTGACCGAGGTTTTAGCTTTCCGAACCGCCACCGAACGCCTCCCGAACCTTGACGTGTCTAGCGCCGGAAGCTAGCGTACCGCAGCGTTGAACCATTTCAGTGCCCGCGGCGTCCGCACCGGGTGGCGCGGGATCGCCTGGAAGGAAGCACGCACGTGAGATCGCTCTGGCGCAAGACCACGCTGGTGCTGTGCGGCGTAGCACTCATCGCGGCAAGCTCGGCGTGTGCATCAAGCAAGAACGGTGACGGCGGTTCGTCGACCGGGGGCAGCTCGAACGACAGTGCCCCGGCCGGCGCGACCTACACCGCAGCCGAGGTCGCCGCGGCGACCGGTGCGTACAAGGTGCGCCCGCTGTTCGCTGTCCCGAAGAAGCTCCCCGAGCACTACCGGTTCGCCTTCCTCAACCCCAGCCTGAGCTACCCGTACTTCGCGACCTGGTCGCAAGGGATGAAGGCCGCGGCCAAGTTCTACGGGGTGAGCCTCGATCAGTCGGACCTGAACTTCAAATACGACACTGAGCTGAGCGCCTACCAGCAGATCGCCGTCAAGCAGCCCACGGTGATCGGCTCGGGCCAGATGAACGACGCGACCTACAACGCGGTCGAGCGCGACCACGCCAAGATCGTCATGATCGACGGAAGCTTCAAGAACGTGGCGCATTTCGGTGTCGACGACGAGCAGGTCGGCAAACTGGCCACCGACGCGCTGGCCGACCAGGCGAAGGCGAAGATGGCCGGCGCGTGGAAGGGCCGCACGGTCCTCGTCGCCGGCATCACATCGGCCAACTGCACTCCCTGTGACACCCGGGTCAAGGCGTCCTTCGCCGAAGCCGAGGCGAAGCTGGGCATCCCGGCGGCGAACACGACGATGCTCACACCGCCCGGTCAGGATCCGACCTCGTCGGCGGCCAGCACCTTCACGGATTTCCTCACCGCCCACCCGAAGGACGTGGTCCTGGTCGTGTCCTACGGCGACGAACCGGTCATCGGCGCGATCAACGCCGCCAAGGCCGCCGGACGCAAGGACGACATCCTCGCGGTGAGCAACGGCGGCGATTCGGCAGCGCGCATCGCGCTTCGTGACACCAGCAACGCGGGAGTTCTCGTCGCTGCCATCGACTACCAGCCGTACGCCGAGGGCTGGAACTGGATCGAGGCGGCGATCGCCACGGCGATGAACAAGCCGCTCGCCTCCTATCAGGTCAACCGGGTGCTCACGGCCGCGAACGTCGACCAGTTCTACCCGAACGACAAGTCCCAGTGAGCCTCAACGCCGAAAACGCCCAGATGCAGGAGACGAAGGTGACCTCCCCACTGTCTGGTCACGATCGCTCGACTGGAACCAGCGAGCGGCCATCGGAGTCCTTCCGGCGGCAGTCCACATCGCCGGGACGAGCGGCGAACGCCCTCGGCGTGCTCGACCCACGCGGTTGGCTTCGCCGAGGTGCGGTGGAATCCAACCGCGGCCCGGACGAGCGTGCGGGCCGGCACACCCTGGTCGACCGAGTGCTCGACCTTGGCATCTATGTCGCGCTGGTCGGCCTGGTCATCTACTTCTGGCGGGCATCGCCGTACTTCCTGTCCGAGCGCAACCTGCTCAACATCGGGTCGGCCGTCGCGGTCACCGGCGTGCTCGCTGCCGGCATGACCATCGCGCTCATAGCGGGCCAGCTCGACCTCACGGTCGGAGCCAACGTGGCGCTGACGAGCGTCATCGTCGGCATTCTCATCGAAGACGAGCACTGGTCCACCCCGCTGGCCGTCGTTGCCGGCATCGGCGTCGGCCTCCTGATCGGTCTGGCCAACAGCGCGCTGATCGTCGGCGTCGGCATCAACTCGATCATCGCCACCCTCGCGATGGGCATCGTGATCCGGGGCGTCGCACTGATCTCCACCAACGGGCAGGACAAGCCGCTGACGCACCTGGCGTTGACCAACTTCGTCAACGACCGCCCGATCGGCATTCCGACCACCGTGTGGATCTTGCTGGCCGTCTTCCTGATCGCAACGATAGTCATGACCTTCACCCGCGCCGGATGGCACGTCTACGGCGTAGGCGGCAATCCGAGCGCCGCGCTCCGTGCGGGTATACGCACCAAGCGGCTCTACACCGGAGTCTTCCTCATCACGGGGGCGCTGGCGGCGCTCGGTGGCGTCATGACCACCGGCACGTCCAGCAGCGGAGGCCCGAACTATGCAGTCGGCGCCGAGTTCGATGTCCTCACCGCCGTCCTGCTCGGCGGGATCGGGCTCGGCGGTGGCGCGGGACGGGTGGAGCGAACGCTGGCGGGCGTGCTCGTCATCGGCGTGCTCAACAACGGACTCACCTTGATGTCGGTTGATTCCTACTACCAGCAACTGGCTCGTGGAGCGGTGTTCGTCCTGGCCGTCGTCATGGGTGCGGTCGCCGAGCGACGGAGGACGCGATGACCGACAACGACCGCGCACCGATCCTGGCGGCCGAAGGCATCGGCAAGGTTTTCGGGCACGTACGTGCCCTGCGCGATGTCAGCTTCGAGCTCTACCCCGGCGAAGTCCTCGCCGTGCTGGGCGACAACGGCGCCGGGAAAAGCACCCTGATCAAGATCCTGTCCGGCGCCTACGACGCGACCGAGGGTCGCGTGCTGGTAAGGGGTCGCCCGGTCGCCTTCAGCAAGCCGGCCGACGCCACCGCCGCCGGCATCGCCACCGTGTACCAGGACCTCGCGCTTGTCGATACCCGAGACGTCGCCGCCAACCTGTTCCTCGGGCGCGAATTCCACCGGGGACCGTTCGTCGATCGCCGCCGCATCTACCGCGAGGCGGAGAAGCTGCTCTCCACGCTGACCATCAAGCTGCCGTCGGTGCGCGTCCCGGTGTACCTGCTCTCCGGTGGCCAGCGGCAGGCGGTCGCCATCGGTCGCGTCCTGGTCGGCGGCCCCGACATCGTGATCATGGACGAGCCGACCGCGGCACTGGGGGTGCAGGAATCCGAACGGGTCCTCCAGCTCGTCCGCGACCTGCGGGCCGCCGGCAAGGCGATCATTCTGATCAGTCACAACCTGCAGCAGGTCTGGCGCACCGCCGACCGCATTCTCGTCATGCACCTCGGGACCGTCGCCGGAATCCGGGAACGCGAACGCAGCACCGTAGACGAGATCGTCAAGCTCATCGTCTACGGCAACGACGATGACGCCGCTACGACGCCCCTTCCCGACCCCGGAGCCTACGCATGACCGCGCCGAACCAAGACGCCACCGACCGACCCACGTTCGCGGGCACAGATCTCCCGGCCTTCACGCCCCAGTCAGCGGATCTCCCCGCGGATCGCACTCCGCAGGTGCTCGCCTACTACTACCCGCAGTGGCACACCGACGCCACCAACGACCTGATGCACAAGCCCGGGTGGACCGAGTGGGACATCCTCCACCGGGCCACGCCCCGGTACCCGGAGCACTACCAACCGAAGGTCCCAGCGTGGGGCTATGCGGACGAGGCGGACGCGCGCGCTGCCAATCGGATCGTCGACACCGCACTGGAGCACGGCCTGACCGGTTTCGTCGTCGACTGGTACTGGTACGACAACCATCCATTCCTCAACCGGGCCCTCGACGAGGGGCTGCTGCGCGCCGAACGCCTCGGTGAACTCCGGTTCGCACTGATGTGGGCCAACCACGAGTGGGTCGACCTCTACCCGGCGAAAGACCTCACTCCACCGGTGCTGCTGCCCGCGCCCAACACCCGCTACCACGCACGCAGCGCGTTCGCCCACGTTATCGACCGGTACCTGCATCACCCGTCCTACTGGCGCCTCGACGACGCACCGTACTTCTCGCTCTACGACGTGCCGTCGTTCGTCCGGGGAATGGGCGGGATCAACGCCGCGGCAGACATGCTCGCCGAGTTCCGCGCGATGGCGAACGAAGCCGGCATCCCGCGCCTGCACCTGAATGCGGTGACGACGTTCAACATCGACGACACGCCGGCCATGGCGGCCCGGCTCGGGCTCGACACCGTCACGCACTACACCTGGTGGCACCACCCTCAGGCCGGGTTCGACACCCTTCCGACCACCGACTACCAGCGGGTCCTCCGACGGGCGCGCGAAGTGTGGGCCGAGTTCAGCACCTCGCTGCAGGGCCGCTACCTGCCGAACGTCACGATGGGCTGGGACCCGAGCCCGCGCGCCGTCGACTGGCCCATGGACCGGGAACGCGGATACCCGTTCACGAGCATCCTGGACGGCAACACCCCGGATGCCTTCGGCGTCGCCGTCCAGGACGCCGCCCTCCACGCACTCAGCCACGCTCACCACCCGGCGGTCCTGGTCAACGCCTGGAACGAGTGGACCGAGGGCAGTTATCTCGAGCCCGATGACCGGCACGGCCTTGCCTATCTGGAGGCCCTTCGCTCGGCAATCAAGAATGCGTCGGCCGGGCCGGCACACGTGCGGCAATGACGGTCATGACACCGCGAACAATCCCGAGTTGAGGCTTCAATCGCGGTGGCTCGCCTCGCCCTCGTCCCTCCGGCGGGCCGCCGCGCTGCCCGCCGCCTCGTGGCCAACGCTCACGCCGGCTTGACCCTCCCATCAACGGTGGGGGCAGCCGGCCCAGGAGGTTGCGGGTACGCGGGTGTACTGGGTGGCGCCGAAGTTAGCGGCTGAACCGCCTGGTTGCGCACCAGGCATCCGGTGCGTGGGTGGTCGGCGGTCGGTCAACCGTGAGGTTGGCGCCGCCGCCTCACATCACCGGGGGCTGCGCCGTCGTACCGGTATGACGGACACACCCGGACAAGGAGAAGGACGCGTGACTGACTTTCAGACCATCGCCGACCGCGTCGAGATCGAGGCGCTGCGCGGCGAGTTCACCGACGCCGCGATGATGCGCGACCGTGCGCGCCTCGCGTCGCTGTTCACGCCGGACGGCGCACTGCGGATGCCCAACATCCCCGCGGAACTGGTCGGCCGGGAAGAGATCCGCGCCGGGGGCGAGCGACTGCAGGCCCAGTGGGACTTCTTCGTGCAGACCACGCACCCGGGCACCATCCAGCTGGACGGCGACACCGCGTCCGGCCGCGCCTACATCCAGGAGCTCGCCCGTACCCTTGACGGCCGCCAGGGGCTGAACTACGCCATCTACCACGACCGCTACCGGCGCACCTCGGAGGGCTGGAAGTTCACCGAACGCGTCTATGAGGTCCGGTACTTCGACCCGACTCCACTGGCGGGCTCGGCGCCCCGGCCGGGTCCAGCGGCATCATGACCACGTCCGGCCGGGGCACCCACGGGTCGCCTCGTTCTACCGCAGCGAACGGAAGGCGGCGCGGACCTGCACGGACGGCATCTTCCGCACCCACACCGGCCCGCGGCGTCCATGGCGGCCCTCGATGGGAAGAAGTCGTAGCGCCCTGACCTTTCCGCAAGTGTTGGCCGGCCGTGGGTTGCGGCAGCCGGAGGGCGCTGGGACGATCGCCGGGTGCCTGTCGTGATCATTGGTCTCGTGCTCATCGCCGCCGGCGTGGGCCTCATCGCGGCCGTCGCGGTCGGCGCGCTGGCGGCCTGGCCACTGGTCATGGCCATCATCTTCGTGGTGTTCGGCCTCGCGCTCGTGGCCACCGGCCGAGAGGCGGTCCGCAGCCGACGCCGCCGGCAGTACCTGATGGTCGAAGGCCTGGCGGGTGCAGCCCGGATCGAATCGGTCGCGCAGACCAGCCTGACGGTCAACGACCAACCGGTCGTCAAGTTCGGGCTGTCGGTGGCCGTCGCCGACCGGGCCGCCTATCCTGTGACCGTGCGCGAGGCGGTGCCGCTGCTCCAGCTGGCCCGCGTGGCGGTGGGCGCTGTGCTCGCCGTGCGGGTCGACCCGGCCCGGCCCGACCAGGTGGAGATCGACTGGGACACCCCGGCGGCCGAGGTCTCGTCCGCCGCCCAGCAACCCACCATCCAGCAACCGACCGCCCAGCAACCAATCATGGAACTGCCGCCCGGCATCGTGCTTCCCCGGGTGCCCGAGCGCACCGACCGACAGCCCGCCCAGCTTCCCGAGCAGGTGCGCGCGATCGGTGCCCCGGGTCGCGCGATTGTCGACACGGTCCGGGTCAGCGATACCGATGGTTATCTGCTCGACATGTGGGTACAGCTGGACAGCGGCCCCTCGTACCGGATGGAGAACGCACCCGCCCGCGTCGACCCCCGTTACGCCGCCAAGGTCAGGCCCGGCGTCACTGTGCCGGTACGCGTCGCCCAGATCCGGCCCGGAGTTTCCATGGCGGTCCTGGAGTGGGAGAAGCTGTAGGGCGCTGTCGCAGCATCGGATCGGGCGACCGGTTGCGCCGGTGGCGAGGCCCAAGGCGCAAGGCCCAAGGCCCATGGCCCAAGGCCCGAGGTCAGATCATCAGCGCCAGTTCGGTGAACGCTGCGGCGACCCGTGGGCTGGGCGGGATCGCCGGGCCTTCGCGGGGCCCGGCGATCCAGCTACCTCGGTGCGGACGCTGGCTTGGCGCCCCTAATGATCGAGCACCAGGCCTGTCGACAACGTTGGGGACTTGTATGGCTAGCGGTGGCCGTGATGGTCCGTGACGTCAAAGACGAGGTTTTCTGGTGCCGGGCCAAACGAGGCCCATGGCACAATCTTGGTCTGGCTGACGCCACTCCGGCTGAAGTCACACACGCCGCTGCGGAAGACCTCGTGGAGCCGCTTGGCCTGGGCCGGCGTGAACGAGGCCTGGTAGTCACGTACGTTCGCCGGCTTGAGCTGGCACTTGAGGTTATCCGCCGCTACCGAGCTGCCGGCCTCGTAGCGCGGGAAGGCGTACGACGGGAACAACCGGTTGCAGGTGGTACTGGGCGTGCTACCAAAGACCTGCCGCTCCGCGACGAATCGGCTCGGATCGGCCCAACAGCCGTCAACGGCGGCGGCTGGCTTGTCGCGCACCACCTTGTTGTGTGCGGGGGCGGTCGACTTGTCCGCGACGGTCGCCTCGACCCAGGCGATGAAGGTGTCCCAGGCTCGGGCGAACGGTACGTTCCCGCGCCACATCACCTCAGTGTCCGCGTTGCCGTTGGCCTCGGCGATGCGCTCCCGCGCGGCGAAGTGGGTCCACTGGTAGTGGTAGCCCGAATCGTCGTTGTAGATGCCGGTGATGTCCATCAGCGGAATCGAGCTCATGCCACCGCTGCCGGAGAACTCAAGTCCGCTCTGGTAGGCCCGACGGATCGCTCCGGTGTCGCCGACCGCGCGATCGGCACTGTAGTTGGCGTCCTGATCGAGACCGCCGACGCCCGCGTTCAGATCAAGGAACTGATCGACCGTGATGGCGCCGGAGTTCAGCTGGGCCAGGCCGTACTGAACGCCGGTGTTGTCGAAGGTACGCAGCGCGAACCCGGTGTCAGGGTCTACGCCGTACACGTTCCGGTTGGCGTCGTAGAGGTCCGCGCGCGCGCCCGTCGGGTTGGTGATCGGGTCGTAGAGCAGCGACTGCGGCACTGCCGAGCTCACGGGAGCGGAGGCGTAGTTCGGGATCGCCGGCTCGACCCGTCCGGGCACCGGGTCGGTGCGCCCGGACTGGCGGGCGGAGTCAATCCACGCCAGGGTCCCGTCGCTACCGGAGAACTTGTACCCGGAGATCGCCACCTGCTGCTCTTTGGTGAAGCCGGTCGGGTTGGTGGCCTGGAAGTAGTGGGCCAGCAGCCGGGAGTCGGAGGCGGAGTTGGCGATTGCCAGCGGGTCGGGGAAGGTGCACTCGATCAGGGCACCGTCGAACAGGCCCGGCATGGCGTCGGCCAGCTGGATACTGCCGTAGGAGCCTCCGGAGCAGCCAGCGCTGACGGTGTACTTCGGGGCACCGTAGGTCTCGATGAAGTGCTCCTTGCTCATCATCGCCGCCTCGCCGGACACCACCGAGTTGCAGTTGTTCGTCGGGTGCTGCAGGGTGTTGGTGAAGGTCGCGTAGCCTTGGCCGAGGTGGTTCACGCTGAACAGGTCGAAGTCCCGGTCAGCGGTGGCAGGCGAGCTGCCGGTGACCGCGCCCTGGATGTACCAGCCGCCCGGGCAGCCGGCTCCCTCCACGGCGATCAGGCGATGGTTCCAGCCGGCCGGCGGGGTGAACGGACTGGGCGCCGGGTCCACCGTGGGGTCGTACAGGATCGCGCTCTGGTAGATGCCGCGGTCAATCGTGCTGGTCTCGACTCGCACGATGAACCGTACGGTCTTCCCGGTCGTGGTCGTGGTCATCGCCACGTCGCTGGGCAGCGGCCCGGTGGGCAGCGGTACCAGCGTGGTTGCGCCTTGCTTCAGGTAGAGGTAGGTCACCTTGGCGGGCGCCGCGCAGTCGGCGTTGGTCACCGGCGCGTCGGTGAGGAAGGTGCCGTCCGGCAGCTTGAAGCTCTGCGTCTGGCAGGCGAATGGCTCGATGTGTGGGCCGGAGGTGACAGGACCGGCCAGCGGGTAGTTGGTGACCGTCAGCGTGGCCCGCGAGTGGCCCTTCGTCTTGCCGCGCGCCTCCGCGACCAGCGCGTTGCGGCCCAGGTTGAGGTGGGTCACCAGGCCGACGTAGCTGCCCGCCGCGGTGCCGGGATGGAACGCCGAGGTGACGTCGCGCCCGTTGAGCGTGATCCGCGGGCGATCGCCGTGGTCGGCCATCGCGACCTGGGCCAGCACGTTACCGCCGCTTACCCGGTCCGCGCGGGTGGACAGGGTCGTGATGACGACGCTCGAATGACCAGGCGGAGCCTTGTCGCCGGTCGACGCCGACGCCTGAGCGGGGACCGAGGCGGACAGTATCAGCCCCGTGACGCCGGCCGTGGCGGCCAGCACGGTGCGTGGTCGGGTCCATCTGAACATGGCAAACGCATCCTTCCGGTGCTGGGACGGCCGAAAGCGACAGCGGCCGTCCTGGTGTGACGGGTTTGGCTCGCACGGAAAGCGACCGGACCGGCCCTCACTTGTTCGGGTGCCGGGCAGGCGATGATGGTGGTGGTGAGGCCCTGGTGGACGTTGCGCTGTGCGCTGATGCCACCCGGCCTCGACGGTCAGGCTCGTAGCCTGCCGATGTCCCAGCCGTTCGCGGTGTCGATGATCCGCAGGAAGGCGGCGGTGGCGTTCTCCAGGCCCCACGCCGGCACAAGCGCGGCGGTGTCCAGAGTGGAGTGGTAGATGACATGGTCGATGATGTGGAAGCTGGGCGCCTTCTGGTACAAGGAGCTGAGCTCGCCGCCCGGTCGCTCCTCGGGTTGTGCGTACACCGATACGCCATAGTCTCGGAGCGAGGTATACACCAGTTGCTGGAGTGCTTCGCTGCCTCCGGCGAACCAGCGCCTGGCGCTGATCGCGTTCGAGGTCATGATTCCGTCGTCGAGCAGGTAGAGAAGGGTCTGCGACGGATGCTCCGAGTTGATGATGAGCGCCGTATTGGTGAAGTCGTGGTTGTCGCGGACCCAGTGAACGCCGTACGCGCCGTGGTGGTGGTCCGGTGTGGTCAGGAAGGTCATCCTGCGCCGGCGCTTTGCTTTGGGCAGGCCCGCGTAGTGCTTGGCGATTTCCAGCATCATCGTCAGGCCGGCCGCGTTGTCCAGTGCACCCTCGAAGATGGCGTCGGTGTGCGCCATGACGAGGATCTCCTCGTCGGTTCTGCCCGGGAGGGTGCCCCACACGTTGGTCCGGAGGGCTTCGCTCGTGCCGATGTCGGCGGTCAGCCGGATCCTGACCTGTTGACCCGACCCGAGGATGTCACCGATGCCGTTACCCTCGTCTGGGCTGATGGTGAACGTCGGGGCGACCGTGCCGCCACCGCCCATGGGCTGGAACACCGCGTTGCCGGGCATACCCATCACCACAAAGACCATCGCGGCGCCAGCGGCGTTGGCGCGGTCGATCGCGCCGCGGTCGGCGCTGTGGCTTCGTCCGCCCGGCGTGAGGATGCTGTAAATGAATACCGCCTTGCCGGCGACGTCGCGGCCGGCGAAATCGGCGGTCGTCCCGAGCCCCACCCACATCGCGTCGGCGGTGACGCCGTCCGGCGATGTTCCCACCGTGCCGTCGATGGGGAAGGTCGTGTGCAGCGGCACGGAGTTGGTGCCGAGTAGGCATTCGGCCTGCCACGAGTGTGCGAACCACAGTGGCTGCACCGAGACGTCCTGCTGGTGCGCGTCATGAAGTCCGATGCGCTGGAATTGGTGGAGCACCCAGTCAAGGGTCATCCGCTCATACGGCGTGCCGGGGATGCGGCCCCAGTTCTGGACTCCGGCATCGCGCGCCTGTCGGGAAAAGCCGGTGATCTGGTCGACCACCTTCTTCATGGCGCGGCCGTCGAGATGGGCGTACGCGTGGCTGCCGTTGGGCATTGGGAAGTGGGGGTATGCCTCGTCCGGCAGGTAGAGGCTGGCCCCGTCGCGAGGCAGTCCCAGACCGGTCGGGGCGGGCAGTTCGGCGAAGGCCGCGGTGCTGGCGATGGGGTTGGCTGGGCTGGTCGGGGCGCCGCTGGCGGTGCCGGGGATGGCGGCCACCACGGCCGCACCTCCGAGGCCGCCGAGAATCGCTCTGCGGCTCACGTTCTGCGGTGTCGGGGTCATGTTGTTCCCTTCTCTCTTCGTCCGGCTGTACAGAGCCTCCGATCTCGACCGGGTCCATGCTCCGCATAGACTGGGCTGGATGGATACGATGTATACTCTGTATTTAAAACGTCGCATAGACCCATCGCCAGCTTTCTTCGTATCCTGGCAATGTTTACGTGCTCGCCCTCAGCGTCGCCCCCGAGAGGGTCCTGCTGGCCTTGATTCAGGTGAGCGGGGGGCTGTCCGGAACCGGGGCTCGGCTGGCCATGGTCCCTCTACAGTGGACAGCCGTGGGCGCCAGCTCGCGGATGCGTCCGTCCCGGGTTCGGGTTGGCCGGGCAGGCCGCCGGCCTAACCAGCGGCCCGTCCCGACTTCCGGCCCCTTCAGGCGACGCCCAGGTACGCCATGCGGATCTTCGGGTCGGCCAGCAGCGACGCGGCCTGGCCATCCATGGTGATGTGCCCGTTCTCCAGAACGTAGGCCCGTTCCGCGACGGTCAGTGCCGCATCGACGTCCTGCTCCACGACGAGGATGGCGGTACCCGAGGCGGCGATGTCCGGCAGCCGTTGCATGATCTCCTCGACCACCTTGGGTGCCAACCCGAGCGACAGCTCGTCGATCATCATCAGGGCGGGCTGGCTCATCAGGCCGCGCGCGATCGCGCACATCTGCTGCTCGCCTCCTGACATACTGCCGGCGACCTGGTTCAGCCGGCCCCTCAGGTTGGGAAACAGCTCGAGCACCGGCTCGAGGTTCTTGTCCCGGCGCCGCCACGCACCCAGTAGCAGGTTCTCCCGCACGGTCAACCCGGCGAACAACCGTCGGCCCTCGGGCACGTGCGTGACGCCACGGTACGCGATGTCCTCCACGCTACGCCCGTTGATCGGCTTGCCGTGCAGCCGCACGGTGCCCCCAGCCACTGGGATGATCCCGGACAGCGCGCGCAGCAAGGTGGTCTTGCCCGCACCGTTGGGTCCGATCAGCGCGACGATCTCGTGCCGCTGTACCTGGAGGCTGACGTCCCACAGCACCTGGACTCGGCCGTAGCCAGCGGCGAGGTTCTCCACATCCAGCATGGGTCACCGAGCCTTTCGCTGCACGTACCGCTGCCCGAGGTAGGCTTCGATCACCCGGTCGTCGGAGAGCACCGCGTGCGGTTCACCGAGGATGAGCAGGCGGCCCTGGTGCAGCACCAACACCTGGTCGCTGACCGACAGAATCGCCTTCATCAGGTGCTCCACCACGACGATCGTCATACCCTCCTCGCGCAGCCGGTGCACCAGTTCCAGACACCGGTCGATCTCCTTACCACGCAGGCCGGCCATCACCTCGTCCAGCAGAAGCAGGCGGGGGCGTAGCGCGAGGGCCTTGGCCAGTTCCAACCGGCGAGCATCGGCGACGGACAATTCGTTCGGGGTCGCGGTATGGGCGGCGGTGAAGCCGGTCCGCTCCAGCGCCTCGTCCGCGACGGCCAGCGCGGCCCGCTTGGAACGCCGCGGAGTCGGGCCGTACATGGCGCTGATCGCCACGTTCTCCCGCGCGGTCATGCCGCGGAACGGTTTGACGATCTGGAAGGTGCGCGCCACGCCGGCCGCCGCCACCCGCCACGGTCGTTTGCCGGTCAGGTCGGCGCCGTGCACGAGCACCTGCCCGGTCGACGGGCGCAGATGCCCGGTGACCAGGTTGATGAACGTGCTCTTGCCGGCGCCGTTAGGGCCGATGACACCGAGAATCTGTCCGGGCGCGAGGGTGAAGGACAGGTCGCTGAGCGCGGCGAGGCCGCCGAAGCGCCGGCTGAGGTTGCGTATCTGCAGAGCGGGGGTGGTTGGGGTGTTCATAGCCGGTACGTCCGGACGTTGTCCAGTAGCGGGAGTCGGCGGGTACGCCAGGCATCGCGAATGAAGAACACCGCGCCCTGGGGCAGGATGATCACTGCGGCGATGATGATCGCGCCGAGGATGAAGGTGTGCACCTCCGTGAAGTTGGCGCGCAGGTACTCACTGAGAGCTTGCAGGGCGGTCGCACCGATGATCGGGCCGAGCACCGTACCGCTTCCGCCGATGACCACCATCATCACCATCAGCAGCGTGATCTGGACGTCGAACAGCCGCTCCGGGTAGATGGTGACCTGCTGGAACGCGTAGACGCTGCCGACCAACCCGGTGCAGAACGCGGAGAGCACCAAGGCGGTGACCTTGGCCCGGGTGGTGTCGATGCCGGCCGCCGCGGCCGCGGCCTCGTCCTGGCGGATGGCCCGCAGCCCGTAGCCCAACCGGCTGCGGGACAGCACGCCCACCAGGACCGTGGTGGCCGCCGCCACCACGAGGAACACGATGTAGAAGGTGTCGTTGCCGAGGTATGCGGTACTGGCATGCTTACCCACGACCGGGATGGAGATGCCTGCGCCGCCCCCGGTGAGCCGGGGCACGTTGATAACGATCTCCCGTAGTCCCTCGGCCACGCCGAGGGTCGCGATCGCGAAGTAGTGCCCGCGCAGCCGGAGCAGCGGAAGCCCGATGACGGCCGCGAAGGCCGCGGCGATGACGGCACTGAGCGGCAGTGCCATCCAGTATGAGAGGCCGGCCTTGGCCATCAGCACGGCGGTGGAATAGCCGCCCAGACCGAAGAAGGCGACCTGGCCGAAGCTCGCGTACCCGGTGAAGCCGCCGAGGATGTTCCAGGATTGGGCCAGCGCGATGAACATCAGCACCGTGCTGACTGTGCGCACCTGTCCCGAGTAGAGCTGGGTCTGTAACGCGATGACCGCGAGGACGGCGATTGCGCCGATCGCCCATGGCGTGGCGGGTCTCAGCCGGCGCCACCCGTCTGGTTCGTCTGCCGGTGTTGGGGGCGCCGCGGCCGGTTTGCCGGTGACGTCCACCCGAGATTCAGCGGCCATCGCTCACACCTCCAATCGCGATTCGTAGAACGGTCGACCGAGCAGCCCGGCTGGGCGGGCCACCAGCACCAGCACCAGCAGCCCGAAGGCGACCGCGTTGACCAGGGTGCCGGACAGGTACTGGCCGGCCCACGACTCGACGAGGCCAAGCAGCAATCCGCCGGCGAGTGCCCCGTACATGTTGCCCAGCCCACCGAGAACGGCGATGACGAAACTGAACAAGGTGTATTTGCTGGCGTCGGCTGGGCTGAAGGTGCCCACCGTGGCCAGCATCGCGCCGGCCAATCCGGCCAGTGCCGCGGCGATGCCGAAGGTGAGGGCGTAGATGTGCCGGGCCCGGATGCCCATCAGCCGGGCGGCGCCGCGGTCCATCCCGGTCGCCGCGATCGCGAGCCCGGTGCGGGTGCGTTTCATGAGGCTGACGAGCAGCAGCGAGCATGCCACCGCGAGCAGGCAGCCGAGCAGCCGGCCGACGGGCACCCGCACGCCACCCAACGCCAGGCTCTTCAACGCGTAGGACGTATTGATCGCCCGGTAGTTTCCGGAGTAGATCATGATGAGTCCGTTGGTGAGCAGCAGGTCCAGCCCGAAGGTGAGCAACAGGGTGATGAACACCGGTGCGTTGACCACCAGGTTGACCAGCAGGCGCTGCACCAGGTAGCCGGTCACGAACAGGAAGGCCATTGAGCCGAACATGGCGATGAACGGGTCCAGGCCCAACCATTCGTTGAGCTGCCAGGCGACGTAGGCGCCGACCACCACGAAGGCGCCGTGCGCCAGGTTGATCACGTTCATCACTCCCCAGACCAGGGAGAAGCCGACCGCGACCAGGGCAAGAAGGCCACCCTGCAACAAACCGTATACAGTGGACTGAAGAAATGCGTTCATGTCGGCGCCTGCGCGAGGCAGAGCACGGTAGTGCTCATGCGGCACCGGGCCAGATCAGCGGCTTCTGTGCGACATCGGCCGGCCAGACCGGTACCGCCTCGCCGTGCTGGATCTGGATGACTGACATCTGCTTCGTTACGTTCTTTCCGGTCGGGTCGAATTTGATCGGACCGAAGAAGCTTGGCGTGTCGAGGGATGCGAGCGCGTCGCGGACGGCGTCGGGCTGCAGCGAATGGGCCTTTTCCACGGCCATGACCAGGGCGAGGCATGCCGCTGACGCCGAGGCGGCGTGGTATTGCGCGTCCTCACCGAACTTCGCCTTGTACGCGGTCGCGTAGTCGGCAGAGGTGCCGAACCACTTGTCGGATCCCTTGCCGGAAGACACCCACTGGCTGGAGCCGAGCACACCCTCGGCGAGTTCGTTGAGCGTCTGCGGGAAGTCTGGAGTGGGTGGGGCGACGGTCTCGCCGAAGCCCTGCGGTCGCACGCCGAGTTCCTTGCTCTGCTTGATGATCGCCACACCCTCGACGAAGTGCACCGACCCGATGATCACGTCCGGGTGCAGTGCCTTGGCCTTGGACAGGGCGGCCGAGACATCCGAGGCGCCGTTCGGGAAGAACTGGGTCGGCAGGACGGTCATGCCGAGGCCCCGGGCAGCCTTCTCCCCGCCCGTGGTGACCGACTTGGAGAAGCCATCGTCGGCGGAGAGGAAGATGACCGTCTTCGGGGTCGGCTTGGCCAGATCGTGGAGTGCCTCGACAATCGACGCGGCATACTCCGAGCCGGGGCTCAGGACGCCGAAGGTGCGCCGGTAGCCCTTCTCGAAGATGGTGTCATCGGCGCCCAGGCTGTCCACCATGACCTGTCCGTTGCGCTCGACCACGGCCGCGGCCGCCTCCGTAGCCGCGGAGCCGTACGGGCTGAGAACCAGTTTGTAGCCCTTGTCGTTGTACTGATCGATGAGCTGGGCCGCGGTGTCGGGGCTGGAGGTGTCGTCTTGGAAGACCAGGTTCAGCTTGACTTTACGATCGCCGACCGGGATGCCGCCCTTGCCGTTGATCACTTGCTGGCAGAACTCGTATCCGCTGCGGGTCAGCAGGCCCTCCCGGGCCAGCGAACCGGTCAGCGACATCGAGACGCCGATGGTGAGCTGATCTTGATCGGCACCACTGGTGGATCGACTGCCCTTCGAGCCGCAGGCTGCCAGCGACAGAGCCAGCACAGCAGTCACGGCAACGGTGGTGGTTCGAACCTTCATCGCGATCCTCCTCTCCGCCGTATGGAGACAAGCTTATGAATATCTTGTATACGCCCCATACATCGAAGAAGCAAGATCTTTGACGTGCTCTGCGTGGCCGCGCTGGATACTCAGCGTCAGCCACGCCAGGCATCGACGAGTGCGCCGGCCCTCGCTCGGGCCGCTGTCAGTGGCGATCGGTGAACAGCTCGTCCAGGCGATCCCTGGGCGCCTCGACCGCACCCATTGCCGCCACCAGCGCGCTCCGGACGTGCTCGATGTTCGCGCTGATCAGATTGGCCAGGAGTTCGCCATCGTCCGCACGTAGCGCCGCGACCTCGCCGGCGAGTTCGACACCGACCCGATCCTGAGCGCCGAGCACGTGGGCGTAGTAGCGCGAGTAGGGCTCGACCAGGTTGAGCAGCTGGGTGACCAGGCGCAGCCCGTGCCGACGGCCGGACATCTCGTAGAGCCGGCGTCGGAACACGTAGTGCAACCCGGACCACTCCTCGGGATCCGGCTTCGGGGCCTGCGCCATCCGCTGCACCAGGCCGTCCAACTCATCGATGTCCCGCGAACGGACCTGTCCGGCGACCGCGCGGGCCAACGATGGTTCCAACTGCAGCCGCAGGTCGTAGAGTTCCTCCACCTCGTGCGCGTCGAGTTCGATCACCATGGCCCCCATCCCGGGGCGTATCACGATGAGTCCCTCCCCGGACAGCGTCCGCAGCGCCTCGCGCAGCGGGATCCGGCTGACCCCGAATCTCCGGGCCAGCTCGTCCTGATTGAGCGGCTGGCCCGGCGTCAGCACCCGCTCCCGAACCGCCCTGCGGAGTAGTGCGGCGATGTCCTCTGGATGCACAGGCTCCCCCATCGATCTAGACCGCGCCGTTGATAACTCGTATACACGGTACCCGTCGTAGACGAAGACCCCGAGTTGTCTTCCTCCCCGTCTGATCTGGATGAGCCCCCGATCGGAGCTCAGCACGCATCGACAGCTCGACAAACGTCGCGCTGGCGGCCCGGATCACGCAGCTTCCGCCCGTTGTGCCACAGGAAGGCCGCGCGCAAGGCCGATCCTCCGTGAGGGCTAGACGTAGATGTCGGATCCAGCGTATACACAGTAATCACTGCATCGATTCGACCGACGTCTCCATCGAGGAGGATCATGCGTACCCCTTCCCGCAGTTCCCCACTACGCCGACTGCTCGCGCTCGGCAGCGTGGGAGTGCTCGCCGCGGTACTGGCCGTGCCCTCCGGCGCGGCCGCGGCACCGGCCGGGCCGCACGTGGTCCGGCAACACATCAAGGGCCTCGACCACCCGGTGAGCATCGACATCGACACCTGGGGCGTGCCGCACATCTTCGCCGGCAGCGTTGATGACGCGTTCTTCGCCCAGGGCTTCAACGCCGCTCGCGACCGGCTCTTCCAGATCGACCTCTGGCACCGCCGTGGACTCGGCGAACTGTCGGAGGCATTCGGCCCCAGCTACGTGGATCAGGACCGGGCTGCCCGGCTGTTCCTGTACCGCGGCGACATGAACGCCGAGTGGGCGGCCTACGGTTCGGACGCGAAGCAGATCGCCACACAGTTCACTGATGGCATCAACGCGTACATCAAGTGGCTGAAGAAGAACCCGTCCGCACTGCCACCCGAGTTCCGGATGTTCGACTACTGGCCCGACACCTGGCGCCCGGAAGACGTGGTGCGCATCCGTACCCACGCCCTGGTATCCGGGCTGTCGGAAGAGGTGGCCCGGGCCCGGCTGGTATGCGCCGGCGGCCTGGACCTCGACCCGCTGCGCACCAAGCTGCAGCCCGACCACGCCACGGAGGTGCCGCAGGGGCTCGACCCGTGCCTGCCCGATGACGTGCTGAACGTCTACAACCTCGCCACCGAATCGGTGAGCTTCACCGGCGACGCGGCCCACCCGGTAGCGCTGGTCGACTCCGGCTCCGACGCCGACGACGGCACGCCCATCGGCGGCAAAGAAGGCAGCAACAACTGGACCATCTCCGGATCGCGCACCGCCACCGGCCGGCCCATTCTCGCCAACGACCCCCACCGCACGCAGCAGGCGCCGTCACTGCGGTACATCAGCCAGATCTCCGCACCTGGCATGGACGTGATCGGTGCGGGTGAGCCTGCCCTCCCGGGCATCTCGATCGGACACAACGAGTCCATCGCGTTCGGGCTGACGGTGTTCGGCATCGATGCCCAGGACCTGTACGTCTACGACCTGGACGCGAGCAACACCAGATACCGGTACCAGGGCCGATGGGAGCGGATGCAGACCGAGCGCACGCCGATCCAGGTGCGCGACGGCAGCACCCAGGTGAAGACCTTGCAGTACACCCGGCACGGCCCGGTGATCTACATTGACGCGGCCAAGCACAAGGCGTACGCGGTGCGCAGCACCTGGTCGGAGCCCGGCACCTCGGCCTACTTCGCCAGCATCAGCTACATGCGAGCGCAGAACTGGCAACAGTTCCTCGACGCGATGGGCCGCTGGGGCGCACCTGGCGAGAACCAGGTGTACGCGGACGTGAAGGGCAACATCGGCTGGAAGCCGGGCGGTCTCGCCCCGCGCCGCAGCGGATACGACGGGCTGCTTCCCGTACCCGGCGACGGTCGGTACGAGTGGAACGGCTTCGTCCCCAGCAGCAAACTGCCACAGGTATTCAACCCGGCTCAGGGGTACTTCGCCTCGGCCAACCAGTACAACCTGCCGGCGGGGACCCCGCCCGCCAACGTGACCTCCTACGAGTGGTCCGGGCCGGACCGTTACCAACGGATCGTGAACGTGCTCGCGGCCAACTCGCGGCAGACCCTGCAGGACTCCGCACAGTTGCAGAACGACTCGACCAGTCCACGCGCGCAGGAATTGGTCGGCATGCTCAGCCGGCTACCGGCGCACGACCCCGCGGTGGCGTTCCTGCGCAACTGGAACGGCTCCGAGGCACTGGGCTCCACGCAGGCCACGTTGTACCAACGGTACTGGGAGTCGCGGATCAACACGGCAGTGCGCGACGCGCTCGTACCCCCGCAGCGCCGGTCGCTGATCAACAGCGTCGACTGGCTCGTGGTCATGGATGTCCTGCGGCATCCCACCGACTGGCTGGGCGCCCACGGCGTCGCGGCTCGTGACCAGATCCTGCTGTCGAGCCTGCAGGCGGCTTACGCCGCGGCCACCAAGGACCTGGGGCCCGACACCTCCGGCTGGGGGTACACCGGCAACGCGCGCACCATGCCACACCCGATGGCCAAGATCGACCCGTCGCTGAGTGTCGGGCCGTTCCCGATCCCAGGATCGAGCACCACGCCGATCGCCGGCGGCAATGCTTCGTACCGGCAGGTCATCGACGTCGGCAAGTGGGACCAGTCGCTGGCAATCAACACGCCGGGCCAAGCCGGGAACCCGAACAGCCCGCACTACCGTGACTTGGCATCGATGTGGTCGAAGGGTCAGTACTTCCCTCTGCTCTACAGCCGAGCTGCGGTAGAGGCGCATACCGAGACGCAGATCCAGCTGCTTCCGGGCTGATCGTCTCTGATCCGAACGGCCTGCGGGCCGGTGGCGACGGCCACCGGCCCGCACGCTGATCTACCCGAACGGCGGACCTTCCAGGTCCGTCAACATGACCGCAGCGGGCAGCCGCCTGCAAAGGGAAGACGAGCGTGTGATCGGCGCGGCCCGGATGAGCTCTTGTCAGCGCGGCCGCTTGGCCTGGACCGCCAGGCCGACCGGATACCCGGGGTCACGTCGCCGTGCCCCATAACGCCTTGGTGTAGGCCACCCGCAGGCCGCTGCGCTCCATGGCGCGGTGACTGGCTCCGCCGAACGTGGTATGCCCAACGACGAGATCGCAACCGGCTTGGCGGGCGGCGAGCATCCGGTACCGGACCAGGGCGCTCTGTACGCCCCGCCTCCGGTACTGCGGCAGGGTCGCCGCCGTGGCCAAATACCCCACGGTGTCGGCGCGGAACAGCAGTCCGACACCCGCGGTGGCACGACCCACCCGCGCCCGGAAGAAATCGACGCTCGGATGGTCGGCCAGTACCCGCATCGACTCGGCCATCGCGGCGCGATGCCTTTCCGGAAAGCCGAACCCTGCCACGTACACCTCGGCGAACTCCTCGGGATCGACTGGCGCGACATCGATCGCCGAACCCGTGCGCGTCGATTCCGGCCGGTCGATCGACGCGGTACACCCGGACGCCGGATCGAGCTCCGGGCAGTCGGCCGGCGCGAGCTCGGCGTACAAGCCGGCGTAGAAACCGGTCTGAGACAGTCCTTGGGCGACCAAGGCGGCCAGCAACTGCCGGTCGGACTGCGCCGGAGTAACGTCCACCCGCAGCGGCTTGCCGTGCCGGGCGTACCACGCGGCGAGTTCAGGCAGCTCCGCCAGCGCCCCCGCATCGAGGTTGACGACGTGGTTGAACAGCGGGTTGGGTACCGCCTCGACCAGGAACCCACAGCCGCCGCCGACCACGCGAACCTCGGCGCCGTACGGGTTACCGGGCAGCCGCGACAACGCACCGACACGTACCCGCAGATAGTCCTCGTCGACCCGCTCGACCCGAGCAGCGGCGTCCGGCGACAAGAGCACAGAGAAAGGATTCCGGCCACACCGCGCAGTGTCAATCCCAGCCGGTCAGCTCGGTGTCACGGGTACCCCGCATCGTGAGGCCGGTGCCGCCGGCGGACGCCCCGTAAGGACGGAGAAGCACTGTGATCGCGGCGACGAAGGGCGCCCGGCTCAGGACAGCAGGGCAACCTGGCGAGGAGCGGCCAGGGTGGCTCGGATCGTTCGCGGAGCTGTTCCGCCCGCAGGCCGCGGTCGGTCCGGCCCCCTCGACCGGACCCACCCGTACCTGCAAACGACCCGCTGCGGCCGTTGCGATCCGACGACTGAGGCCGTGGGCTGACCACGGACGCCGCCGCGACACCCCGCACCGGCCATCCCTGCCGCGGGGCGGGATCGTCGAGCCCCGGCGGCGTCCGTGCTCGCCGGTATCGGGAGCGGGGGCCTCCCCCCGATCACTCGAGGCCCCCGCGGTGGTAATGCCCGGTACGGCTGGATGGTCAAGCCGTCACGCCCACGCCACCGGACGTGGGGTTAAAGATCGTGCTGGCGCCGCCGCTGCGACGACGGCGCCGGTTGGCGCCGCAGCGCCGACGGGGGCGCCCGGCCAGCAAGGTGTGGTCTGGTGGGGTGACGCCGCCGGTGGCCGATGTCCACTGCTCCTCCTCGACGTGGTGTACGGCGCGGTTGCGGACAGTCGCCGGCGCGAGCCTGGGCCTCCCCCGCACCGCCGCCGTGATCGCGGTCAGGATGTTCGCCACCTATTGAGCAGCATCACGTGGCTGATCGGACGGTGATCTGGACGGTGTGGGACGGGAATGGTCAACGGTGGACACCGGCCGCGGTGGCCGATAGGGATGGGGCGGCTCTGACCGAATCCCCCGTCACTCGACGACCTGACCATCGCCAGTGACCGGATTCAATCACTGCCTGATGCCGGCCTGGCCCGTTGTGCCATGATCTGACCATGAGCGAGGAGCCCGACGAGGCCCCCTTGACGCAGCCCGGCGTCGCGACCCGGATGGATCTCGTTCATCAACTGGAGCGGTTGCGCAGGCGCGCCGCGCGCGGGCGGCACAAGACACGACTGTCCTTGGACGACATCGTCAAGGCGACCGGGATTCCCAAGAGCAGCCTTGCCAACTACCTGTCGGGCAGAACGCTCGTGCCCGCCGACCAGCTCGACGCCATCCTGCAGGCGCTCGGCGCCACCGTCCCGGAGCTGTCGTTCTGTGCGCAGCTGTGGGAACGCATCGCCGACCAGGAGCACGACGCGGCGGGCGCATCGCCGCGCCCGATCCCCCGTACCCGGCCGGCCGAGCACCCGCGCACCATCGCGTCCCGTCTGGTCGGCAGGAACGATCAGCTCACCACACTCGACACCCTGGTGACCGCGCTGGGGCGCCAGCAGGGTCAGGCCATTCTTGTCGAGGGGCCACCGGGAATCGGCAAGTCCGCGCTGATGACCGCGGTCATCGCGGCCGCGCGGGACGCTGGGTGCGCGACGCTGCGAGCCGCCTGCGAGGAACTCAGCCGCGCCTTCCCGCTGCTACCGCTGTTGGAGGCGCTGCGGCAACTGCAGCCCGACTCCCCCGACTGGGCGGTACCCGCGGGTACGCAACAGATCCTCGCCGCGCACGAGAACCCCCTCGCCGCGGCGGGTGAGCGGGTCGTCATGGCCATCGAGCGGCTCTGCACGCAGACCCCGCTGCTGCTGGTGGTCGACGATCTGCAGTGGGGCGATGACATGACCATCAGCACCCTGAGCCGGCTCGTGCGCCTGTCCCAGCGCAGACCCATCCTGGTTCTGGCCGCGGCCCGGCCGCTCCCCCGCCGCGACGACCTGGACGCCCTGCGGCGGACCATCGGCCGCGACCGGATCATGACGCTGCGACCCCTGGAGAACCGGGCCGTCACCGAGCTGCTGCGGCAGCTGACCGGCAGTCACCCCGGAGCCGCTCTGGCCACGCTCGCGGCGCGCGCCGCCGGTAACCCGTTCTACCTGGTCGAACTGGTCGGGGCCCTCGACCGGGCCCACGCGCTGACCACCCGGGCCGGCACCGTTGAGCTGACCGACCCGGCCACACCCTTGTCCCTATCCCGCGCCATCGCCGATCGGCTCGCCTACCTGACGCCACCCACCCGATCAGTCCTGCAGCACGCGGCCCTGCTCGGGCTGGAATTCCAGGCCGACGAACTGGCCACGGCCGCCGACCTCACCGTCGAGAACCTGGTATCCAGTCTCGAGGAGGCCATCGACGGCGACGTCCTGGTCGACAACGGCCGGGGCCTGGCCTTCCGGCATCCGCTCATCCGAGACGTGCTCTATGACGCCATGGCGCCGACGATACGGATGATCCGTCACCGCGCGGTCGCTCACGCGCTGCTGCGCGCCGCCGCCCCGCCCGAACGCGTCGCCCGGCAACTGCTGCCCACCGTCACCGACGCCGCAGCGGTCCCCCACCCCGATAGCTGGGTCCGGCGCTGGCTGGTCGACAGCGGCCACCGTCTGGTCGAGCGGGCACCGCGCGCCGCCGTGCCCCTACTGCGCTGGGCACTGACCGAACCCGTCAGCCACGACGAACACGGCCCACTTGCCGGTCGGCTCGCCGACGCGCTGCTGCGCACCGGGGACCCGAGCGAGGCCGCGCGCGTCGCCTCCGAGGCCCTCGCCCGCGGCGTCACCCCGGGCGAGCTGGTCGCGCTCCAGTGGACTCTGGCCGCCTCGCGATCGACCATCGGGCACGCCGATCAGGCCCTCGCCGAGGTGGAACAGACCCTGCGAGACCACGAGCTCGGCCCCAGGGAACAGGCCCGTCTGCTGGTCATGGCCGCCCGGGTGTACCGAAGCCTCGGACGCATCACGGAGGCCGGTCGCACCGCGCAAGACGCACTGGCGGCGGCCCAGGCCGCGGGCGACTCGTGGAGCATCGCCTGGGCACTGGCCGTCGTGGCGCTTGTTCGCGCGCACCTGGCCGAGCCAACCCCGGCACTGGCCCTGGTCGAACAGGCACTCACCGCGACCGCTGAGGCGGCCACCCTCAACGATCTGCGCCTGCTGCTGCACATCAACAAGGGCATGCTGTTGAACTCGCTCGACCATCACGACACCGCGATCGCGAGCATCAGGCAGGCACGCCGACTGGCGAGATCGTCGGGCAACGTTCTTCGACTCGTCCAGACCCAGGCAGCTCTCGTCGAGGTGTGCTTCGATTACGGCCGATGGGACGACGCCCTGGCCGCAGTGCGCTCACTGGACGACATCGAGGCGACCAAGGACCCGACCGCCGAGTGCATCAGCCACGCCGCGGCCGCCCTCATCGCACTGCACCGCGGCACGCCGCACGCCCACCGTCATCTTGCCCAGGCGCGCTCCTGCGCGACCCGGGTCGGTCCGCACCGGATCTTCAGCCCCTACGCGCTGGCCACCAGTCTGCAACGGGAGCAGAGCCAGGACCTGGCCGGCGCGCTGGCCGTCCTGCTCGAGGCGCTGGCCAACGGTACCGACGAACTGGACGAGGCGGTCGAACTGATGCCCGACGTCGTGCGCCTCGCGATCGCGGGCGGCGACGAGGCAACCGCCCTCGCCACCGCCGATCACGCGCGCAAGACCTTCGCCGACGCCACCTCACCACACCACCGCGCCGCGGCGCCGCACTGTCGGGGACTCTTCGCCCGCGACGCGTCATTACTGTTGCAGGCCGCCGAGTTGTACCGGGCGGCTGACCGTCCGCTACCGCGTGCCCAGGCGATGGAGGCCGCCGGCATCGTCGCCCTCGACGCCGGGAACCGGTCCGCCGCTGGCGAACACTTCGCCGTCGCGAAACGGACCTACGACGAACTTGGCTGCGCCTGGGACATCTCCCGGATCACCAGCTACCGGTGACGAGCGATCGACGAGCATCCGCGTGCCGTCCCCGACCGCCACGACGCCGCCCTGCAGAGGATCCGCCAGTCGTACCTGCCCGGCGAGGCCAACCTGGAGGGCCGCTGAGCACACACTCTCTGGCGTGGGAACTCAGCTACCATCGAATTCATGCTGCTCGCTACCGTGATCTCGTCGGGATCGGCTGCGGCTCTCGCCGCCGCCCTGGTGGCTTTCGTTCTTGTTCGGCGCCGGGCTCGGCGCAGAGACGAGTCCGCGTTGGACAGGGCAAAGCGGATGTCTCGGTTGGCGTCCGACGAGGCGCGGCGCTTCCGGGGCAAGCACCACAACACAGAGGACGCCACTTTGGACACCCCGAGCGCTTATATCACAGGCGGGGACGGCCAGTTCTGATACTCACGCCCCGCGGTGCCGCGCGGACCGACGTCCAGGGGCCAGCGACATCTGGACGGCCACCCACGGTCACGGGACATCCGCCATGCTGCCACTCGCCATCGCGGCGTTCATGGTGTGGTTGGTCATCCAGGCATGGCGGCGGCCCCGGAGCGTCCTGGCCATCCGGCGCCCGTAGCGACACGAGTACTCAGTTCGGCGAGGCAAGGTCGCCCGCGGGTCGGCCGACGCGCCGGCCGACCCGCCGTCGGATCGACTCGCCGCGGGCGGGGGCTTGCCGACCGGGCACACAGCGAGTGCGGGATTTGCTATATCTCAGGTGTGACTCAACTTGGCCCAGATCCAGTCTTCTCGCCGTCCCTCGTCGACGACATCACCGCCAGCCCGCCCGCACCGGAGGGACGACCGCGTCAGCGCGGCCTGCTGCCGCGGATCGTGGTCGCGGCGCTCGTCCTGTTGGCCGTCGCCGGCGTCGGATTCATGGGCGGTCTCCTCGTCGGCCGCCCGGCCGCGGAGACGTACACGGTCTTGGTCTATCTCAAGACCACCGCCAAGGACAATGACAAGGGCGGGGTTCGAAAGGCGCTGGAACGTCTGCACCCCGACGGCGCGATCCGGTTCGTCACCAAGCAGCAGGCGTCGGCCAAGGCGAAAAAGATGTTCAGCGACGATCCTGACGCCCTCAAATACATGACGCCGGACAACCTGCCGGAGTCGTTCGAGGCGGACCTGGTGACCCGGAGCATCAGCTGCAAGGGCATCAGCCCGATCCGGAAGATGCCGAGCGTCGACTCGCTAGTCGTCGTCCGCAAGTACCACGACGGTGTTCCTGCCGCGACGATCGGCTGTTGACGCACGCGTTGGAGCGGAGCTTTTCGTGCAGTGAGTCGTCAGCGTGGCAACTACCGTATGCCCTGGCTCTGTTGGCCCACGTCTGGTGGCCGGCCAGGTGCATGCGCTGAGAACGTGGCGTTCCCGTTCGGCCTGGCCGCCGCGCATCGCAGCTGCTGAGCCGGCTCGCCGAGCACCGCGGGCTCACCGCCCGCCAGCACGGGCAGCTGCGGAGCTGTTCAAGGTTTCCCCCGAATTCACGCCGGTGGAATCGGCCGGCGCACTCTCGGGCGCCATTCGCGATCGAGCGACGGGACGAGATCCACGGCCTCGTCGTCGCGCTCGTGACTTCCGCCCCGCGGAGTCCGCCCCGCGGAGTCCGCCTGGCGCATGACCCGCTGGCGAGGTCGGCTACCACTCCCCCGGGCCCCTGCCACGCCACGGGTCCGCGACCGCCGCAGTACGAAGTCTCATACTCCAGCCCGGAATCGTTACGTAGGTTGATCTGGATGGCTCGTGGGTTCGTAGCTGGTGGAACGGCTGTGCGGCTTGGCTAGGTCGGCATGGGTCGGCAGGTAATGGCCAGCATGGTGGGGATGGTGGCGAACCAGCGTTCGTAGTCGGTCCACTTGGGTTCGGGGTCGAGGTGTGCTGGCAGGGTCGGCGGTTCGTGTAGGCGGGTGACAGCCAGGCGGTTGGCGGCGAGTAGGTCGATGTACCAGGACAGTGGCCGGTGGTAGTGGTGATGGCCGCCGAACGAGGTGATCCATCGCTGTTCGTGGTGTAGGTATCCGGTGACCTTGCGGTACCGCTCGCCGGTGGCGGTGTCCTCTCCAGGGGTCTGGGCGAAGAAGCAGGGATGCAGGATGGAGAAGACGAAGACACCCTCGGGGGCGAGGCTGGCGCGGACGTCGGCGATCAGCGGCTGCAGTTCGGGCAGGTCCATGAGGACCATGTGGGCGACGACGCCGTGGTAGGTCTGTCGTGGTTGGGGCAGGCCGGTGGTGAGGTCGTGGGCGGCGAAGGCGACCTTGGGGTAGGTAGCGGTGGCGTGTCGCAGGAGCGCGGCGCTGCCGTCGATACCGGTCACCGTTGCTCCAGCCAGGCGTAGTTGTTCGGCCAGCCAGCCATGCCCGCAGCCCAGGTCGAGGAGGTTCTGGCCGGTGACATCTCCCAGTTCCCGCCAGAGGAATGGGCTCAGCCTCCGATAGAACGAGTCGTCCACGCCGCTGACGTGCTGGGCGTATCGGTCGGCGGCCTGATCCCATAGGTCAATATCGTGGCTGCTGGACACGTGGGACATGCTCGCACACAGCAGCTGGCTGGATGACGGCCGCCGGGCTGCCGCGGCGGAGATTTGGGCGTGGTGGCCCGCATGAGGGCAGTCGCTACGTGATGGTTAGTGACTTGTGGAGACAACTAAAGATCTTGCGGCGAGCGCTGGGGACGGCGTAGCCGCCGAGCAGTGGGCGGCCAAGTTCGACTCGGCGTGCGCCCGCATCGCAGGCCGGTTCCGTCGGGTCGAGCCTCGTCGTCAGGCCCGCGCTTACCTCCCGAGCTTGCCGTCCAATGTGGACACACTGGCGTATCGGCAGCTGGCCGAGCAGGCCGGAGACCCGACGCCGCACCGAACAACGGCTGCTCGGCGAGGCGATGTGGGACGCCGACGCCCGGCCCACTGCGCCGAGACGAGTCCGTATAGTCGCGTGGTGAACATGGATCAGGTTCGGACGGCATATACGACCGCCGCAGAGCTTTACATCGAGCTGTTCGGTACAAGCAAGCAGGTACACGCCGACGACCTCGCCTTCATCGGACGACATCTGGCGAGCCGACCTGGCACAGTGCTCGATCTGGGCTGTGGGCCTGGCCATCTCACCGATTACCTGCGCTCGCTGGGCGTCAACGCAACGGGAATCGATCTGGTCCCCGAGTTCATCGCCCACGCGCAGGCAGCTCACCCGAGCGGTAGCTACCAACTCGGGTCGTTCGAAGATCTCGCCGTTGCCCACCACTCCATCGCCGGCATCCTGGCCTGGGGCTCATTGATCCATCTACCGCCGAAAGATCTCGACGGCGTGCTCGCGGAGTTCCGGCGAGCAATGGCCCCGGCCGGAACGTTAGTGCTCGGTCTTTTCGTTGGTGACGAGGTCGCCGCCTTCGACCACAAGGTCGTGACCGCCTATCGCTGGCCCGTTGACGAATTTTCGGAGCGACTGACGCGAGCCGGCTTCACGGAAGTTGAGCGCCTGCAGCGACCCAGCGAAGGCGCCCAACGGCCACACGCCGCCATCGCGGCAGTGGCGGCCGAAGGGTGAGCTGAGTGTGGCGGGGTTTGGCGGTCGGGGCGCAACTGTTGGTTGGGCGGACGTGGGCAGAATGGGCGGATGCTTTACATCCGGTACGAGTCGGCGACCCCTAACGAGGGTGGCAGGCATGCGGGAATCTTCGGCTTGGCTAACGGGCTGGCGCGCTCCGGCGCGCTCAGCCCGACAGATTGGGCCTGGTGGCGGGAGAGTAATGATTGGCTGACCGCCGCCTACATCGACCCGGGGACAGTCGATCCATCGATCTTCGACAGAGGGGTCCATCCGCATATCTCGTGCTGGTTCAAGGAGTCGGCCACACATCTGCTTGACCGGATACCGGGGTACCTCGCCATCTTGGACCGACACGGTGTCGCGTGGGCCGAACGGAGGTCGCTCGATCCCGGCACGATCCTCTACGAGGATGCGGATCAGGTGGTCGTCGCTCCGCATGCTGTTGTTCCCGAGGGCGAGCGCTAGCGGACGTAGGTACCCCGCCTCCCCGGCGCCGCCGACCTCGGTTGGCGCTGGGCCTCGTGGTACCCGCGGCGGTCGACGCAGCACCGACCTCATCGGCGTGAACCGCCGTGTATGATCATCCGCGTAAGGTGCAGCGCCGATTGTCGGCGTGTCGGGGCTTCCGGCCAGCACGACAACCTGAGCAAGGTTGTCTGGTCTCTCAGAAGAGAGTTCCGTTGCTGTGCCCTACTTCAGTTCCAGACGCGCGTGGGTGGTCTTCGCGCTCGTCGTCGCGGCTGACGTCCTCGACCCGCTCAGTACCACCGTCACCAATGTCGCCGCGCCGGCGATCGTACGTGATCTCGGCACGGGCGAATCGCTGGCACCCTGGCTGGGTGCCGGTTACACGCTGGCCATGGGGTCGCTCGACGATGGTGTCCGGATCGAACCCGGCCCCGCGGTGCCGCTCGCGGCCGGCGTCGGCCTGCTGCTCACCGGACTTGCCGATGGGACCTGGCGGCCGCGTTCGGCCTTGTTTATCACAGCTTCGTGGCCGGGCTGCTCTTCGGTGCGCTCTTCTTCGGGACGGTCACCGGCCTGCTCTACGTCACCACGCTGCACCTGCAGCAGCGGCTCGGCCTGCCGCCGTTCGAGGCGGCGCTGATGACCGCCCCGGTGTCGGCGGGCATCGCCATCACGTCGTTTTCGGTCCGGCGGCAGGTCGTCGAAAAGGGGCCGGCGGGTGGTGACCACGGGCGTGGTCCTGCCCAGCCTCGGCGCCGAGCTCCACTGATCCGAATCCTTCGAAGGAAAGTATCGCTATGACCATCCTCGTCACGGGCGCCCGCGGCACCGTCAGCGCCGGGCTTCTGCGCCACCTCGCCGGGACCGGTGCCGACGTGCGCATCGCCTCCTCCGCTCCGCGGCCGGACCAGTCGCTGCTCGACCTGCACGACCCGGCCACGTTCAGCGCCGCCCTCGAAGGGGTGTCGCAGGTGTTCCTGTACACCAACGCGGCGACAGCGGCCGACTTCGCCTGCGCGGCCGCCGCGGCGGGGGTGCGACATGTGGTGCTGCTGTCCTCGAACGCGGTCACGACGGTCGCCGATCCGGACGTCAACCCGATGGCCGCGCCTTTCAGCGCGGCCGAAACCGCGCTGAGCGCCGGCCCGGTACCGGTGACGGTGCTGCGGCCGGGTTCGTTCGCGAGCAACGCCCGGCAGTGGGTGTACGGCATCCGTGCCGAGCGGGCAGTGGACCTGCCTTATCCGGATGCCCGCGTCGACGCCGTCGACGAGGCCGATGTCGCCGAGGTGGCGTACCGGGCACTGACCGATCCCGGGCTGTGGGGTGCCACGCTGGACCTCACCGGACCGGACGCGGTCAGCCTCGTCGAGCAGATACGCATTCTCGCCGCCGTGCTCGGCGAGGAGATCGGCGTCAACCGGGTCACCCGCGAGCAGTGGAAGCGGTCCGTGAACCGGTACATGACGAGCGAATACGCGGATGCGCTGCTGGACTATTGGCGGGCCCTTGAGATACACCCGGCCCCGGTCAGCACCGCCGTCGCGACCGTAACGGGTCGACCGGCGACCGGTTTCCGTACCTGGGTCGAACGCAACGTCGGCATGTTCCGCTAGTGACAGCCAACCCGGCTCCGCTGCAGCCAGCGGCGGAGCCGGGGTCGCCTCGCCGGGATGCCGGGGTCGGGCCCAGCAGCCGCGGCCCACGACGCGTGCCGGCGCGCCGGGCGACGGCGGCGAACGACACGGGATGCCGCTCGCGGTGCGGCCCGCGGATCGCCTCACTCACCCGGACGAGTATGGCGTCCGCCGGTCACCCGCGCTTGGGAGCGTTGGGTATGACGTACCAAAGAATGAGGTAGGCAAGGATCTGGGGGCCAGGAAGTACGCAGGACAGCACGAACAGCAGCCGCATCGTGTACGGACGCCAGCCGAAGTGTTCAGCGAGGCCGCCGCAGACGCCACCAATGACGAAATGTTCACGGGAGCGGACCAGTCTGGGCCGGGCAGGAATACCTGACGATGGCGCCTTCGGCTGTGCCACGGTAAGCCCTCTCTCTGCTCAAGGTTAGAAGATTGGATCCGGCGAATGATGACGACACTCGACCAATGTCGGCCCGGGATCAGCGGTGTGACCGGGCCGCGCGCAGCAGGTAGACGAACCCGACCACCAGGCCGACCATGATCGCGGCCACACCGGTCACGACCACCACGCCAAGGCGACCGGATGTCCGGTGATCGGCCGTCAACAGCACCAGGGCGAGGATGATGGCACCAGGCCAGATGAGCGTGCCGGCCCACTTGTGGCGAGCATTCCACCGGGGCCCATTCCACAGCAGCACCACTCCGGCGATCCATCCCAGCAGGGGAATGACGAATCCGCCGAGTAGCAGGACCAGCACCGTGGCCACGTCGTAGGCGAGTCCACCGGCGGCCGGGGCCGACGAACGGGTACCCGACTGATCGGCGGCTTCGGCGGCGATTTCCTCGGGAGCGCCCAGCTCGTCCAGGACGCGACGAACCTGTACCTCGCTGGCCGTGGCATCGACTTTCTCGGCCAGGTGCGCGCCGATGTCCTGCATCAGTTCCGCACGGGAGCCGGCGGGCAGGTCGGCACTGGCCTGTCGCAGCCGGTCCAGATAGTCGGCGATCAGCGTGTCAGGCGTGGGCATCGGCTCGCTCCTCACGATGCTCGTGACGGTCGGTGCGGACTCATGACGCTTTCTGCGTCAGCAGCTGATCCACCGCGTCGCGAAACTGTGCCCACTCGCCCCGGAAAGCCTCCAGCGAGCGACGCCCAGACGCGGTGAGTCGGTAGTACCGGCGCGGTGGCCCGGCCGGGGACTCCTGCCAGGTTGAGGCAACGAGCTTCTCCTCGCGCAGTCGCGACAACAGCGGGTAGATCGTTCCCGCCCCGGTCGCCAAGGCGCGATTTTCCGTCAATGCGCCCACTAGCTCCACCGCGTAACGCTCCCGGTCGTCCAGCAGCGCGAGCACGCAGAACGCTATGGTTCCACGTCGCAGCTCGGTCATCGGGTTCCTGGCCCGATCAGCTACCATGTCACGCATGGTACCCGGCTTGGCAAGAGACGTGCCAATCGGCATGTCGACAACCGCACGTCACATAGCTCGACCGGGTGCTTGCCGAAACCTCGTCAGCGCAGGTCACGCGACACCGTCGTATGCACGGAGAGACCTCCGCGGCGGTCACGTCCTCGGACTTCGAGACGGGCTATCGACGGGCCGCCTAATCGGCGTGATCGGCCGTTAGCCGGAGGCTGAGGTCTGCGATGATCAATGCGACGCACGCGCGGTCAGACACGCATAGAACACCCGCCGGAACCGCGACAGGTCCTGGTCGCGGTTTGGCCGGGGAGTAGGCCGACGGAGCGTTCTTGAGGTCCAACCCGCCGCAATCAGCGCTCAACCAGATCCGGACGCCCAGCTCACCGTCTGGACCAGAATGGGTCTCGGCCAATGAAGCCCAGCAGTCTGGCCTGGATATCCGCATCGCCGGGGAGACCCGGGCACCGTACTGGCCGGACGAGCGGAGGACCTGCTCCATCTGCTCCATCCCACCGAGAAGCTGGGCACAGAAGTCTGGGTCCAACCGGTCGTCCTGGCCGGTCGCCCTGGACAGATCCCAGGTATGCATGAACACGTCAGTGGTGTAGAACTGGTCGATCGCAGTCTCTAGAGGCGGGCTGCCGATGTGTGGGTTGGTGAGTTCCCGGTGCGCTGTCTCCGGGTCGTCCAGCACCGCCTGCACACCGTCGCAGTGAACCTGCCACGCGATAACAGGGTCGTCGTCCACCGACGGTCCGCGGGGCAGATCGATGCCGGCACCGGAGGCAAGAAACCCGGGGAACCACTCGGTCAGATGCCGCACGACGTCACGGGCCGCCCACTCGGCAACCGGGGATGGCCCGTCCCAGGAGCGGGCACTGCGGACCCGGTCACCGAACAGTCCGGCAACCTGCCGGTGCCGTTCCGCCGGGCGGTCAGATCACACCGCGACCTGGAGTCCAGTTACGCATCGGGGTGAACGCGGCTGTCAGCGAGCGAACTTCTCGATGGCGGCCGGGCTGACCGGGGTGAAAAAGTTGACGAGGTTTCCGTCGGGATCGCGGAACAGTAGCGACCGGTTGCCCCAGGGCATCGTGGTGGGTTCGTTGACGAAGTCGTCCACGAAGCCGGTCAGGCTCTGGTGCACGCTGTCCACGTCGTCGACGAGGAACTCGATGATCACGGAGCGGTTGCCGGCCGGGCGGGCGGCGTCGGGCGCGAACAGCGGAACGGTGCGGGTGCTGGCTATCGCGAGCGTGGCGGAGGTCGTGCTGAGTTCAGCGAAGTCCTGGTTGGACCAGTTCGCCCGCACGCCAGTCGCGCGCTCGTAGAAGTCGACAAGACGGGCGACATCGCTGGTGATGATGCGGATCGAAACAAAGTTCACGCTGATCTCCTGGTTGAGCCGGTCTGTACTCAGAGGCTAAAACGAATAGCGGACACATTCCGCCCTGTATTGAGGAGATACTTTTCAGCATGGCCCGACCTACCGCTCGCGTACTGACCCTGCTGGAGCTCCTGCAGTCGGGCGGTATCCGCACGGTGGCCGAACTCGCCGACCGGCTCGAGGTCGACGAGCGCACCGTGCGGCGGTACGTGAGCCATCTGCTCGACCTCGACGTGCCCGTCGAGTCGGTACGCGGTCGCTACGGCGGCTACCGGCTCGCGCCCGGCTACCGCATGCCTCCGCTCATGCTGAACGACGACGAGGCGCTCGCCGTGCTGCTCGGCCTGGTCTCCGGTCGCCGAGGCGGGCCGTTGACGGCCATGGGCACGGCGAGCGAGACCGCTGCGGCCAAGATTCGGCGGGTACTGCCCGAGCGCCTTGCCAGGAGACTCGACGCCGTGTTCGGATCCCTGGCCCTCACGGCTGCCCCCGACCAGCCGGCGGCACCGGAGAGCGGGGTCCTGCTCCCGATCGCCGACGCGATCCGCCACCACCGGCCGATCTCGATCAGGTACACGGCCGGAGATGGCCGGCGCAGTGCCAGGACACTTCACCCGTACGGGCTCGTCGTTCACTCCGGCCGCTGGTATGTGACCGGTTCGCAGCCCGAGATCGGCGAGGACCGGACGTTCCGCCTGGATCGCATCGCGGAGGTGAGGACCCTGGCCGGCTCGTTCGAGCCACCCGTGGGGCTGGATCCCGCACAGCGCGTCCTGTCGGGATTCGCTACGGCGTCGTACCGGCACGAAGTGACCCTACGGATCCAGGGGACGGCCGAGCAGATCCGCACCCGACTTCCCGCCAGCGTGGCGATCGTGGCACAGCAACCAGGCGCGGGCGGCGCGGATGGGTCGGCCGAACCCTGGTTGCGTGTCGAGTTGCGGGTACAACGGCTGGACTGGTTGCCCCCGGTGCTCGCGTCGCTCGACCTGCCATTCGCGATCGAGCGGCCGGACGAACTCCGCGGCCTCGTCGTCGCCCTCGCCGACCGGCTCGCCACCTCCGCCCGGCGGCCTCCGCCTGACCCATGACACCTGCCGGCGAGGTCGGCCGAGTTGGCGGCCTCCCGGGCGCGAATGTCGTTGACCTCCTCCTCACCCCTCGTGCGGTCGCTCAAGCCCCGGGAAGTGTGTGCCGCGGATAAGGCGCGCGCCCACGTCCTCAAGGAGGACGTGGGCGCGCTTGTGGTCGTAGCCGATCTCGTGACGTAAGGCTAACGCCCGCCCGCGGCCAGCGTGAAGGTGCTGGTAACGGCCGCGTGATCGCTCGTCCACGCACTCGTGCCGACGTTCGTCACCGACGGCCAGCCGGCCACGAGGGTGTTCGAGCCGACGAGCTTCAGGCTCTTGCCGGCGTACCCGACGTAGTCGATACGGTCCTGCGGTTCGGGGTTGTTCGCCGCGTCATGGAACTTCTGGAACGGGGACCAGGTATCGCCAGGGGCGACCACGGGGTTCGGGTTGGCTTCACGGTAGGAGTCGATGAGCCCCGTATCGAAGATCGCGTCCGTCGCCGGCCAGTCCGTGGCGCCGACGCCGCAATGGGCGGAGGCGGTCGCGGTCGTCCAGTCCGTACGGGATGGCGACGCGAGGTCGCCAAGGAAGATCACCGGCGTGCGGCTCGCGTTCTTCACGTCGCCCCTGATCGCTACGGCGACGGCCTTGGCTTGAGCGTAGCGGGTTGTGCCCTTCTCACCGGCGGCCAAGGCGGACGTACTCGTCACGTGCTGGAAGCAGGCCTGGTACGGGCCGTAGTCTTCCTCGTCAAGAGCGCCATCCCAGACGCGGAGGTTCCGACCGAGAACCTCGGCCGTGACGCCCGCCGCGGGTGCCTCGCTCGTCGCGTCCACGGTGTTCGATTTCGACAGCGGGAAGGCAGACACGACGCCGAGGCCCTGACCGCCCTCATAGGCGTGCCAGCCCAGTGCTTTCGCGAGCTGCGTGGCGTACTGCCCGCCGTCCTCCTGCACGCCGATCACGTCGAAGCCGTTGCTCGCGATGATCGCGAGGTCCTTCTTCAGTGCGTCTTCGCTGTGGCTTCCGGCGTCCCAGACGTTCCACGTCGCCGTCTGGATCCGTGGAGCGTCGCCGGCGCCGAGTACCTGGATTTCGACTTTGATCGTGGATGTGGTCGTACCGTCCGTCGCCCGGACGGTGACCTCAGCGGCGTCTTGCGTGCGCTGGCGCGGTGCCGTACCCGTGACGACCCCATCCTTGCCGACCTTCAGCCAGCTGTCCCCGCTCACCTTGGTGTACGAGGTCACCGCGCCGCCGTTCCAGAGACCGGAGATCGGCTGCGAGACCTGGTCGCCGGTGAGCACCGCGGCGGCATGGAACGTGTCGGTCACGAAGCCCTTGGCCACGGTGGAGCCGGCGTTGTAGGGGACGGACGTAGGCGTCTTGCGCAGCAGCGTGCCATCCGACGGCTTTGTCGCCTGGTAGTCGTTGGCGACCTGCGCCGCTGGGACCGCCTTGTCGAAGAAGGCGAGATCGTCGACGTACGCATTCGTGAAACCGTCGCCGGTGTCCGTCTCGCTGCCGCTCAGGCCGCCGATGTTGAAGGCAAGGCCGCTGGTGAAGTTCGACGTCACCGGGATCACCTTCGTGCCTTCGACGGCGCCGTCGACGTAGATGGTCTCGAGGGCCGCGCCGCGGTCGACCACGACTGCGACGTGGTGCCATGAGCCGATGATCGAGGGCGGATTGCTCGGCGAGTCGCCCGAGCCGCCGTTGAAGCAGGACTCCAGCTGGCCGGCCGTGGCGTGGTTGAACAGCGTCAGGCCCGGGTTACCGCAGGACGTGAAGCTCTGGTTACTCATGATCGGGCCGAAGCTCGTCCGTGTCTGCTCCCAGGTCCAGAACTCGTAGGAGAAGCTCGACGAGGCGTCGGTCTGTCCGGCGAGCAGCGGCAGCTCGACGTAGTTCGCGCCGTTGCTGACGGACGCCGCGAGGCCGTCGAAGCCGGTGACGTACGCGGGCGTGCCCCTCCAGGTGCCCGTGTGGCCGCCGCCGGAGTTGTCGGCGAGGTCGCCGTTGAAGTCGTAGGACAGGGTCGGCGCCACCGTGTCGCCGGTCGCGACCAGTCTGCGCCACACGGCATAGAGCGTGATCTTGTCGCCGTCGGTGCTGGTCAGATTGCCGACCTTCTGGCCGTCGGCGTATGTGGGCTGGCCGTCGGAGGTGGTTGCCCAGCCCGCGAAGCCGTAGCCGGTGCGGGCGAAAGCGTCCGCCGTGAGCGCCGCCTGCTGGTCGTAGCTGAACGTTTCCGGCGCCATCGTGCCGCTGCTGGCGCCGTTGGCGTCGAACGCGACTGTGTAATGGATCGGCGCCGAGACCGCCTTGACGACCACGTCCTGGGTCGGCATCGTGAAGCTGCCGTCCGCGCCGATCTTCAGCCCGGCGGGCGACACTACCTGCCACGAGAAGCCGTACCCGGTCGCCGGGGTCGCGATGAGCATGACGGTCGAGCCCTCGGCGGCGAATCCGGTCAGGTCGACGGATGTCCGCACCGAGACGTGGCTGTCACCAGTGGCCGTCACGAAGTGGCTGCCGGCGGGCATCCACAGGGCGTACAGGGTCGCGCTTCCGCTTGGGGCGAGGTTCTTGACCGTGCCCTGGTTCGGGTAAACGACCGGGAAGTCCTTGGTCGTGCTCCAACCGACGAACGTGTACCCGGTGCGGGTGAACCCGCCGCTGGGCAGCGTCGTCGACTGGTCGTACGTGAGCGTCTGCGAGGGCATCGAGCCGCCGTCGGCGCCGTTGCCGTCGAAGTTCACGGTGTAGCTGTTGGGGGCGTAGTTCGCCTTCACCGTCACCGGCAGGCCCGGGTTCGGTTCAGTGAAGGTGCCATCGGCGGTGATCGCCAGCGTTGGCGGGACCTCGGGCGCCCACGAGTCGAAGTGGTAGCCGGTCGCGGGCGACGAACTGAGCGTCACGGCCCCGCCTGCCGCGGGGGCGAACGGCGTGGAGAAGCCGGTGCCGTGACCGCCGCCGTCCACCGTCACCGGGTAGTGCGTCGCCGGGTTCGTCGCTGCGTAGTCGGCCGTGATCTGGCTCGCGCTGATCGCCTGGTCGTAGAAGTTCACATCGTCGTAGAGCGCGTCGACATCGTTGCTGTAGTTGACCGCACCGCTCTGGCCGAGCACGTAGGGCAGGCCGGAGCGCAGGCTGAGGGTGCTCGCGATCTTGGTCACCGCACCCGCGACGGAACCGTCGACATACCAGGTCACCGTACCCGCCGTACGGTCGATGACGGCGGCGAGCTGATGCCAGCCGCCCACGATCGGCGGGTTGCCGAGGTCGACATGCACGGCAGTCGTGCCGTAGCAGCCGGTGACCACGCCGTTGCTGCCCGAGTCGTTGTAGTAGCCGAGGGCCGCGTCGGTACAGGATCCACCCGTCTGGTTCGCGAAGATCCAGGCGTCGCCGGTGTAGGAGTTCTCCTTGATCCAGAACTCGAAGGAGTAGCTGGCGGACGCGTCCGTCTTCCCGTCGACGAAGTCGAGCTTGACGTTGTGGCCCTTGGTGACGTGGGCCGCGGAGCCGGAGACGCCCGCGCCGTACGAAGCGGGTCCGGTCCAGTTTCCGGTGTACCCGTTGCCGCTCGCATCCGTGACCGTCGTGCCGGAGTCGCGGTTGAAGTCGTACGACAGGATCGGCTTGACCGGGTCACTGGGGTCATAGGTAAGGTCACTCGACGGTACGGCCAGCGACGCGAAGTTGGCCTTGACCGCCACCGGTACGCCTGGCGCCGTGAAGCTGCCGTCGGCGCCGACAGCCAGGCCGGCGGGCGACTGCACGGTCCACGAGTCGAAGGCGTAGCCGAGTGCGGGGGTTGCCGTGAGCTTGACGGTCTGCCCCTTGGCCGGAACCGTCGATGAGGTGGTGGCGCTGCCGTGGCCGTCGGTGGTCACGTTCACCGGGTTCACGGAGGCGTAGTCCGCCGCGATCTGATCCGCACCGATGGGCTGGTCGTAGAACGCGAAGTTGTCGATGTAGGCATTGGTGTGCCCGTCACCGTAGTCCACCGCGCTGCCGCTGAAGCCGCCGATGCTGAAGGCGAGACCGCTGTCGAACGCGGTGTTCGCGGTGATCGAACCGCTGGGGTTCTGCGCGACCCGGGCGCCGTCGACGTAGAAGGTCATCGTGTTCGCCGAGCGATCGACGACGACGGCGACGTGGTGCCAGTCGCCCGTGATGGCGGACGGGTTGACGCCGTGCGCGTATTCCTTGGTGCCGCCGGCGGTCTGGCCCCAACACGCCTCGAGTACGCCCTGCGCGGCTTGGTTGTAGAGGGTCAGGCCGGGGTCGTTGCAGGAGTTGAAGTCCTGGTTGCTGACGATGGAGCCGTAGCTCGTGCGCGATTGCTCATCGATCCAGAACTCGTACGAGAAACTCGACTTCGCATCCGTCTCGCCCGCGACGAGCGGCAGCTTGACGAAGTTCGCCGAGCCGGCGGAGTCGCCGCTCGCGCTGACGTACGCCGCCTTGCCCGAGACGCCGTCGACGTACGCCGGGGTGCCGACCCAGCTTCCGTCGTAGCCGTTGCTGGACGAGTCGACGACCGTTGTGCCCGAGTCGTTGTCGAAGTCGTAGGAGACGACCGGGGCGACCGTCACCGCGGCCGCGGCCGCGGCCGGCGCGGTGTCCCCGTGAATGGCCGCGACGGAGGCGAGGCTGGTCACTAAGAGGGCCGCCGCGGCGGCGGAAACGAGACGCCAAAAGATTGGCGGGGATGCCATGAGCTTCTCCTGAGGGTGGGGCAGGCGGGCGCGGATGTTGTCCATAGGTGGTCAGGCCGTGAGCTGAGCGACTCGGCCGGCGTAGCGGTGCTGCCAGCCGGTCCCGGTGTCAGCGGTGATGACGATGTCGTAGTAGCCCTCGGAGGTCGGCCACTTCACGGTCGTCGACGCACCCGGCTTGACGTGGATCGCCTGTGGGTCGCCGGCGTAGTCGTTGGCGACCAGGATGTACTCGACGTTCTCGATCCCGTCGTTGTGCAGTTTGATCGTAACCGTCGGTTTGGCACCCGCGTTGAGGTCGACGTCGATGCGCGGCACGCCTGCGTTGTTCTGGCCGGCGGGCAGCACTGTTCCGGCGTGGGAGCGGACGAAGCCATCCGGCCCGTACACGGTGAAGGCGTACCTGCCGTCGTAGCTCTTCGCGTCCCAGGCGTACTCGGCAGGTGCCGCGGTCGTCACGGTGTGCGGCGTGTTGGACGCGGGGGCGTAAGCATCGGGGAAGACCTGCAGGCTCACACCCTTCCCCTTCGGTCCGCCGACGAGGCTCAGCCTGGCCGTCACCGTCCCGTTGACACGGTCCTCCACGAAGGTGCCGTGCGGGTGGTACGACAATGGGCGGTGCTTCAGCGGCCTTTCGAGCTCCCACTTCTCGCCCGTGTAGGTCTCGCTGAAGTTCGCGCTCGGTGCGTTGTCGGCGATCTCGATGAGGGCGCGGGTGTCGGGCAGCGACGGGGTGTCGAGCACCGGGTGCGCGAAGTCGAGCGCGCTCGTGAGGTCGCCGCTGATCGTGCGGCGCCAGTCTGTGATCATGGTGCTCTTGGCCGGCTTGCCGAGGGACGCCGTCCACACCTCGAGGAACCGGATTATCGACGTATGGTCGAAGACCTCGGAGTTCACCCAGCCACCACGCGACCACGGCGAGACCAGCAGCAGCGGGGTGCGCGGGCCGTAGCCGATCGGGGTACCCGCGGGGTTCAGCTTGCCGCCGCTGGTGAACTCGTCCTTGGTACCGGGTTCGGGGCGCGGCGGCAGCGCGTGGTCGAAGGTGCCGTCGTTCTCGTCGAACGCCAAGACGAGCAGCGTGTGGTTCCAGATCTCGGGGTTGCTCTGGAGCGCCGTGATGACGCGGTTGGTGAAGTGGGCGCCGTGCTCGGGATTGGCTGCCGGGTGCTCGCTCCACAGGTACGGAGCGACGATCCACGAGACCTCGGGCAGCGGGAACTGCGCGCCCGGCTCGCAGGCGGCGATGAAGTCGTCGAGCACGCCGTCGAGGTTCTCGTCCGAGTCGTTGTTGGGCAGGCCGTGATCCTTGTACGGCTCCGAGGCCGCGCGCCACACGAGGCCGGTGCCCGGGGCGTTCTTCACCGGGTCGTTCCGGTTCGCGAGGTCCGTCGGGGTGGTGCCGCTCGACGTGAAGGTGGCGAAGCCGCGGATGGGGTTGTCGGTGTAGTCGCCGTACCACTCGCTGCCGTTCGTGGTGTTGTCGACGTAGTTCCGCCAGGTCACACCGGCGGCCTGCAGTTTCTCGGGGAAGGTCTCCCACGCGCGCAGGCCGTTGGACTCGCCGCCGTTGTCGGTGACGCCGTTGGAGCTGCCGGTCCAATGGTAGAGGCGGTTGGGCGTGGTCGGGCCGGCCACCGAGCAGTAGTTCTGGTCGCAGATCGTGTACGCGGTCGCGAGCGAGTACTGGTAGGGCAGCTCCTCCCCGGTCATATAGATCATGCAGGAGGTGCCCTTGGCGCCGACCCAGTTGTTGTACAGGCCGTTGTTCCAGGCGGAGATACCCGTGCCGTACCCGTGGTCGTTGCCGATGGACATGCCGCTGACCGAAAGTTGGTGCTGGGGGCTGAGCGTCGAGGTACCGTGCGGCTGCTGGAAGACGGTGGTGCCGTTCTGGAACCTCAGCGCCTGCTTGTCGTCGAGGCCACGCACGCCGGGTAGCGCGCCGTAGTACTGGTCCAAGGAGCGGTTCTCCTGCACGAGGATCACGACGTGTTTCAGATCAGCCATCGTGCCCGCGAACCCGGTGGGCAGCACGTACTCCACCGGCGCGCACGCCGCGGTGCCACCGCCAACCGCTGCGAGGCCGCCCATCATGCCAAGCGCCTTGAGCATCCCGCGACGCGAGAGCCCAGAGTTGAGAATTGAATCCGGCACGATCCGCTCGCGGACCTGATCGTACCGATCGGGAGTGACGTGGCTCGGCTCGTTGGCCATGGTGCTGGGCTCCTCGAAAGGGTGGGAGAGATTGTTGCCCCAGGTGGCTGCGGCATTGCCATGCCGCCCGCGCCGAATGGCGGGGCATTGATTCGTATGGGCACTACGCGGTTTCAGGCGGCGTGACGCCGGGATTCCGCGAGCTGAGGAAATCAGCCTCTGTGCCCATCGATGCTCCTGAGAATCGAACCTGAACACGAGATGCATCGATCACTTATTCGGTGATCTCACAAACAAGAATGTCTGGGTCCGACGAACTGTTGGCGTCGGAAGAACGCCCGTTCACCGACGCCTCTGCGGCAAGATCGATAACGCCCGGTAAACGTCCCCGGCGCCGCTGGGCATCCCGCGCCCTGAACGTCCGCGCACGCGGCGACCGGACCCTCGCGGCGTGCGATCCTCGCCATCTCCCGCAGCCCCGCCACCGGGTGATTCATGAGATGCACCGCGTGGGCCGCATAGCGGGCGAGTCGTGGGCCATGCGCCGCATCACCGGGCTGAACTAAAGGCAATCCCCGCTCTCCGCCGAAGCGGGGAAAATCAAGCGTGCACGTCCGCGTCCGGGAAAACGGTCGCTGAGGGTAACCGCGACGCGGCTCGCTCGTGAGCGAAGGGGCCCCGGCCCGCGCGGCCGCAGCCGTCAGCGGTGAGCCTCCGCCGGGTGACCGTGCCGGACGCGGCGGCACCTGATACGCCGCGAGGCTTCCGCACGACAGTGGTCGCCCGCCCGATCCAACCGAGCGACCGCGACCCGCACCCCTCCCCCACCCCCGTGATCAGCAGAGGTTCGGGATCACCCGCCAGAGCGGCACTGCGCTGTTTCGGGTACGGCGACCGCTCATTCTGCTTAACGTCGAGGGCAACGGGTCGTCTGCTCGCCTGTCGCGAGGGGCGCTCCGGTTCTCGTACGGCCGCCGAGCGCGACGGGGGGCGGCGGATCGATGGCAACTGCGGATCCGCCTCAGTTGCTCCGTCGATCCGACGTGCCCAAGCGGGTAAGCCTCCTGGAACTCCTCTACGACGTCGTCTACGTGGCCGCCTTCGCGTTGATATCGACGCGACTCGCCACGCACGTCACCTGGATAGCGGCGGCCCAGACTCTGGTCGTGCTCCTGGCGGTCTGGTGGACCTGGTCATCCACCGTGCTGCTCACCAACTTCTACAACCCCGAGCGGATGACGATCCAGGCCATCATCACGGTCACGATGCTCGGCGTGATCCTGATGGCGGTCGCGGCACCGTCCGCGTTCGCGAACCACGCCGGGATCTTCGCGGGTGCGTACGTGGGCATTCACGTCGTCAAGGGGATCCTGCTGATCAGCGCACTGCGCTACGCGGAGCAGGCACACGCACGGGCGCGGGCGGCGCGGTTCCTGTTCTGGTTCCTGGTCTCCGGGATCGGGTGGATCGCCGGCGTCTTCGTCGACGCTCCGACCCGGCTCGTGGTGTGGGCCGCCGCGGCGGCGGTCGACTGCGGCGCCGCGGCGGCACGATACCCCACGCCCTTACCCCGGCCCGGTCGGATACCAACCGGGCACTACGAAAAGGCGGGTGAGCATTTCGTCGAGCGGTACCGGCAGATAGTCATCCTGGCGATCGGCGATCTCATTCTGGCGCCGGCGTTGAGGCTCAGGGGCACCAGGTTCGACCTGGTGCGACTCGCCGTGTTCCTGGTGGCATTCGTCATCGCGCTGCTGCTGTGGCGGCTTTTCGTACACACGACGGCCGCGGTCTCGGTGGCGGCGGCGGGGCCGCGTTCGGGGCGCGGCCCCCGTCTGGCGCCCTACACCCACTTCGGCATGGTGGCCGGCGCGGTCATCACGACCGCCGGCGTCGAACTCGTCGTGAGGCGGCCAATCGGGGCCACGCCGGGCAGCTGGGTGCTGATGATTCTCGGCGGCCCGGCGCTGTTCATATTGAGCCGAACGATCTTCGAATACCTGGTGCTCGCCACGATGTCGAGAATGAAAGTGGGCGGGTTTATCGCGCTGCTCGCGGTGAGTCCGGCGATGGTCCTGCCGCCGCCCGTGTTCGTGACCCTGGTTGCCACCGCCGTCGTGCTGGGCATCGACCTGACGGAAGGACTGCGATCCGGTTGGCGGCTGCCGTGGCGGCGCCGCCACCCGCCGCAGGAGCGCGGCTGGTCGGTGACAGGTGCCGACGCGGATCGGTTGCTTCGTGATCGCCGTACGCCGACGCGGGCGACGCTGCTGGAACTGATCTTCGACCTTGTCTACGTGGCCGCGTTCGCGCTGCTGTCGATCCGACTCGCGGACCACGCCACCTGGAGCGGCGCGGGCCAGACCCTGGTGCTGCTGCTGGCGATCTGGTGGACCTGGTCGATCACCACGTTGCTCACGGACTTCTACAACCCTCAGCAGACGCCGATCCGGGCCGCCGTCACGGCCACGATGCTCGGTGCCGTCCTGATGACGATCGCGATTCCGTCGGCGTTCGCGAGGCATGCCTGGGTCTTCGCGGGCGCGTACGTGGGCATCCACGTCGTACGGGGTGGCCTGCTGGTCAGCGCGCTGCGCGGTCACCGGGCGCAGGTTCGGGCGGGACGGTTCCTCTTCTGGTTCGGGCTGTCGGGGATCGTCTGGATCGGCGGCGTCCTGGTCGGGAACCCGGCACGCGGTGTGCTCTGGGCCTGCGCCCTGGCGATCGACCTTCTCTCCGCGGCCGTCCGCTACCCCACCCCCAGGTACGGCCGGGTGCCGCTCGAACAGTATGACCGGACGAGCGAGCATATCGCCGAGCGGTACCAGCAGGTGATGATCTTGACGCTCGGCCAGCTCGTCCTGGTGGCCGCGTTGACGTTCAGCGGGATCAGGTTCGATCTGGCCCGGGCCATCGCCCTCCTGGCGGTGTTCGCCGTGATGCTGCTGCTGTGGCAGATCTACGCGTACTCGGGCGGGGTCATCTCGGTTCTGGTATCCGAGCGGAAGCCGAGCAGGGGACCCCGCGTGACGCCCTACACGCACTTCCTGATGGTCGCCGGCGTGGTGGCCACGGCTGCGGGCGGCAGACTTGTCATCACCCGGCCCACCGGGCCCGTGCCGACCGTCTGGGTGTGCGCCGTCCTCGGCGGCCCCGCCCTGTTCCTGATCGGCCGGACGATTTTCGAGTACGCGTTCGTCGGCGCGCTGTCGCGGACCCGGTTGGGCTGGTTGGTCGTGCTGGTCGCCGTGACGCCGCCGGCCACCCTCCTACCGCCCGTGTTCATCAGCGCCGTCGCGGTCGCCGTGCTGACCGGGGTGGTCGGTACGGATCACCTGCGTACCGGCGGGAGGCTGCCGCGCTGGCTCGAGCCCGTGACGCGGGAGGGATGATCGCCCTGGTCAGACATCCCGCGTCGAGGTGCCAGCGGACACGTAACCGGGCGGGCGCCTGGTCTGCGAGGACCACACGTCCGCCCGGATACCGGAGGGTCAGCTGATGATTGTGTACTGGAGGAGCCCGGAGTACGAGCCGGCCGCCGCGTTGGCCGGCACCGTCAAAGTGATGGTCGAGTCGCTGTGGGTGAACTGGCCCCGCGTGGTGCCGGAGCCGGTCGCGACGGTGAGCGGCGGGGAGAGCGTCGTGCCGGGGGTGGTGTCTGTCCCGGACCCGAAAGTACCGGCGGTGCCCGGCGTGATCACCCCGGTCGCATCGTGGCCCGGGGTGTCCACCCGGCCGGGGTCAAAGCTCAGCGCCGTCCACGGCAGCGTCGATGAACCGTCGACCATGTCCGTCGCGGAGACCGTCACCGACCACGGAGCCGAGCCGTCCAGCGTGTTCGTGTAGCTCAGGTCGCCGACGGGAACCGGCGCGGTCGCCGTGCCGGCCTGCACGCTGCCGAAGGTGACGTTCGGTTGCAGCGCCTCCAGCTGCAGCACGCCAGGAGCGCGTGTGACCGTGGCGGTGGTGTTCTGCGTCGCCGCGGAGTTGCCGACGTCAGCCGTGGTGTTGCTGATCACCTCGACCGTGTTGGAGAACGCCATGCCGACGACGATGTCGAGCTTGTTCGGGTCGCCGGATTTAGTCATCGTGCCAAACGCGACACTCGTCGGCCCGCTGTCGGGAGCTACCGCCGGGACGGTCGTCTCCTGCCAACTGCCGTCAGAGTTCTTCAGGAAGACACTGGTGCTGCCGGTGTAGTCGCTCTGTGCGGGGTTGGTGACCGCGATTCCTGGGCGCCCGCTCCCACCGAGGTTGCCGATGGCGACCTTCGCTCCGAACGGCGAGGTGTTGATGCCGTCAGCGAGGAACGTCCTGGTGAAGGTGTTGTCCGGCTGATGGAGCAGAACGGTCACGCCGCGGAACTTGACGGGGCCGCCGTTGCCGATGGCGATGTCGTCACCCGCGCCCGGGCCACCGAGGTCACCGGCGGCGATCGACATGTCGTCAAACCCAGGGTCGATCGTCGCTGGGGTGGTGAACGTCGGTTGCGCCGCGTCCCCGCTGTTCTGGAGGTAGAGCTGGAGCGTCTCGTCGCCGTTGACCACGGCGAGATCCCGCCTGTGCCCGCTGCCCTGGAAGTCGCCGATCGCGATACCTGCGGGGCCGGTGCCCTGGAAGGCGTCGCCGAGGTGGCCGTAGTCGATCGTCGTCGGCGCGAACGTGCCGTCGCCGTTGTTCATGGCCAAGGTGATCGTGCCCGAGTCGCCGGGATCGGGGACCCCGCCCGCCCCGGCGGCGTTGGTGACCGCGACGTCATTGTGACCGTCACCGTTGAGATCGCCGATGGCCAACGCGTCGGGGCGTGCCCCGACAGGCACGCGTACCGTCCGGTACCCGCCCGATCCGTCTCGAATGAGCATGACCAGGTTGCCGGTGGGCGGTGTCGGCGAAGAGGTCCCCTCGTTGAGCACCGCGATGTCTTCGCCCGGGCCGGAGCCGCCGAGGTCCCCGATCGCGATCGCGTCGACGACCGTACCGACCGAGCCGATCCTCTTCTCGGTGAAGTGACCGGAACCGTCGTTGATCAGGCCATCCACCTCCCCCGCCGCACCGTCGAGCACCGCCACGTCATGCGGACCGTTGCCGCTCAGATCCCCCACCGCGACAAATCCCGAGTCGTGGTCGAGCAGATCGCCCTGCATGGCAACGGAACTCGCCTGTGCGGCGAAGGGCGGGTTGGTGACGTCGGCCGAGGCCGCCGTGGGGAGTCCGAGCCCGGCCACCACCATGCCCAGCGACGCCGCTACGCCGCCCGCGATTCGACCCCGCCGGCTCATTCCGTTTCTCGCTTAACGCGATGTGAACACAACTGTCCAACCTCCGCTAATGCGTTTAAGGGACACGGCCATCGGCCGCTTCCCTATCTGGTAGCAACAGTGTTGCTACAGAACGCTAACAGCTCATCCTGACCAAGCCAATACAGAAAATAATTACGGCGGCCGTCTCCGTTGTCCGGCGTCGGCGCCGCATCGCCGCGCCATTTTTCCGTGCTAAGCTCCGGTTCCGCGCGGTAGCTCCATTGATGCTATTACACCCTTCAGTACAGGATGCCGGTGCGAATCGTGTTAATCCGCAGGTCCGCCCGAGTTCGTCGGTTCGTGGCGGCGTGCGGCGCTGCGCTCGCGATGGGGCTGGCGCTACTACCTGGCCTGCCCGGCCCGGCGGCCTGGGCCAAGGACCCGACCCCGAGTCCGAGCAGTTCGTCTGCCCCGGCTCTGCCCTTCGGCGTGCAAGCCGGGCTCTACGGCCTGACCACGTTGCCCGGCGGGCACTTCAGCTACTCGCTCAAGGCCGGCGCTCGTGTCGACGATTCGGCAATCATCTACAACCAGAGCGCCGGGCCGCTCACCTTCCAGGTGTACGGCGCGGACGTGTCGATGGCACGGGGCGGCGGCCTCGCCCCAGCCCAGCAGACACAGCACATGACGCAGGTCGGCGCCTGGCTCATGCTGCACACTCCGGCATCCGTTACAGTCCCGGCGCACGGTCAGACGACGATCGGGTTCTCGCTGGCCGTGCCCCCGGGCACGCCACCGGGCACCTACGTAGGAGCATTCGTCACTTCCCTTCGTGGCGCCCATGTCGACAACGGACTGAGCACGGAGACCCGGATCGCTCGACTGGTCCAGCTCACCGTGCCTGGCAGGGCCGACCTGGAGTTGAGCCTGTCCACCCTGCAGAGCCGGCGCGCCGGCTCCGGCGAAACCTTCACCGTCACCGTGCACAACACGGGGAATGTCCTGTTCGCCATGGATGGCAAGCTGCGCGTGTCGGGTGGCAAACCGTCCTCCGTGACCCTGGCACCCGCGGGGCTCTACGTCATCCCCGGCGGTACCGCCACCCTCAGAGGGACGCTGTCCGGCCTGCCGCGGCTCGGCCGACGCGGCGTCACCGCGGAGATCACGGCCACGGTACCCAACGGTCCGAAACGGGTGGTACGGAGCAACACCGTCCGGCTGTCATTCTTCCCTTGGGTCGCGACGGGCTCCGTGGCGGTCGTCGTGGTCGGTGCCATCGTCGCTCTGGTGCTCACCCGGCGGCGTTGGCGATCCTGGCTGGTCCGCCGACGCCAGGAAAGGGTTGCGGTCAGGGCGCTTCGCGCGCAAATGCGCAGCGGCACGGCGCCGCCCACGGCACCGTCTGACCCTGGCGAGGGTTCCGAATCGCCGTGAGAGCGTCCCCGACCTCCGGCCTGCCGTGGCCAGCCCAAGCCAGGCATCCAGCCCGTTCCGACGTGGTGACCTCGACGGCCCCTGTCAGCCTGCGAGCCGGGCCATCCAGATCTCCCGACTGGGCCATTGCCGGGCGAAGTCGGTCGGAACCGCCAGGAACAAGAATCCGGGCGGCCTCGGGAATCCACAGGTACGGATCGCACCACAACGCGGCACCGTACTCGCTGATCGCGAAGCCGAACGCATCGTCCTCGTAGGGGACTGCCTCAGCAATGCCCAGGACAAGGGGGAATTCGATGCCGAACTCTATCTGCATGGTGCGAGCAGTAGCGAGCTGCTTCTCCGAGACGTCGATCTCGACCGGGTAGGCCCCCGCCCTGGCAAGGCAGCCCCCACCTGATCAAGATGAAATGGGCCGGCTATGGGAAACTCCGGGCGGACGGGCGGCGCGGGCCGGACAACCGCGATTCGATGATCGCGACGGCGCGGTGTCGACCATGCATCGCTGAGGACAGGGACGGCGGCACCCGGGCGTGAAGGAGAGAAGTCAGTGACGATGTCGATCGATGTATCGGAGGAGGCGGCGAGCGTGATCCGGGTAACGGTCGCCGGGGAACTCACCACGGTGACCGTGAACGGCCTACGCACTGCCGTGGCCGGGGCGATAGGCGGTCGCCCGCGGGCGGTGATCGTTGACCTCGACCGGGTAACCTTCCTCGACTCCTCCGGGATCGGGAGCCTGATCGCCGGCCGGCATCTCGCAGACGCTCACGCTCTGGAGTACCGCGTCGTCAACGCTCGCGACCACGTCCGGTGGGTGCTGAACGTCTCCGGCGTGTGGTCATACCTTGCTGGCGACGACCCGGACTGAGGTCGCCGTTCACCTGTGGTGGTGGGTCGACCGCGGGGCGGACGTGCCCGATCTGGCCCGGCTCGCCGGTCAGCAGCGGACGACCGCCGCCGACCGCGGCCCAAGTTCGACGGCGCTGCGGATCAGGACCAACTCCGGACCGGTGGCCAGCAGTACCTCGCGGGGCCACGCGTCCAGCCCGATGCGGCAGTTGCGCTCGGCGAAGTTGGCCAGCACCACGTACGCCCCACGCCGGATCATCAGGAACCGGTCGCCGTGGCGCACCTCGACCCGGTCCAGCCGCGGGTCCGACAGGCCCGGGTGCGCCTTGCGCAGTGCGATCAGCCGCCGGTAGAACGCCAGCATCTCGGCGTGGCATGGCCGACCCAACTCCGACCAGTCCAGCTTGGAACGGGCGAAGGTCTGCGGGTCCTGCGGATCCGGCACGTCCACGTCTGCCCAGCCGTGCCCGGCGAACTCCGCCCGCCGGCCGCCGGCCACGGCAGCGGCCAGCTCGGGCTCGGGGTGGCTGGTGAAAAACTGCCACGGCGTGCCGGCCGCCCACTCCTCACCCATGAACAGCATCGGAGTGAACGGGCTGGTCATCAGCAGCGTCGCGGCCACCCGCAGCAGCGGATCGGGCACCGAAGCGGACAGCCGGTCGCCGGCAGCCCGGTTGCCGACCTGGTCGTGGTTCTGCAGATACGCGACGAAGCGGTGCCCGGCGGAGCGCCGCCGGTCGACCGGTCGGCCGTGCGTGCGGGCGCGGAACGACGACCAGGTTCCGGCGTGGAAGTAGGCGGAGCCCAACACGTCGGACAGGCATTCCACGGAGCCGAAGTCGCCGTAGTAGCCCTGCCGCTCCCCGGTGACCAGCGCGTGCAGGGCATGGTGCACGTCGTCGTCCCACTGGGCGTGCAGTCCATACCCGTGCGCCTCCCGCGGGGTGATCAGGCGCGGATCGTTGAGGTCGGACTCGGCGATCAGCGACAGCGGTCGGCCCAGATGGGTGGACAGCGACTCCACCTCCACGGCCAGCTCCTCCAGCAGGTGCGTGGCGCGATGATCGACGAGCGCGTGCACCGCGTCCAGCCGCAGGCCGTCCACGTGGTAGTCACGCAGCCACATCAGCACGCTGTCGATCACATACCGGCGCACCTCGTCGGAGTGGGGTCCGTCGAGGTTGAGCGAACGCCCCCAGGTGTTGCTGCTGGCGGCCAGGTACGGGCCGAACCGCGGCGCGTATGCCCCGGAAGGGCCGAAATGGTTGTAGACGACGTCGAGGACCACCCCCAGACCGCGCCGGTGGCACGCGTCGATCAGCCGTTTGAGGCCGTCGGGGCCACCGTAGGGTTCGTGCGGCGCGTACCAGCAGACACCGTCGTACCCCCAGTTGTGCTCGCCGTTGAACGCGTTGACCGGCAGCAGCTCCACGAGGTCGACGCCGAGGTCCACGAGGTGATCCAGCCGGCCGATCGCGGCGTCGAAGGTGCCTTCCGGCGTGAAGGTGCCGATGTGCAGCTCGTAGAGCACGGCGCCGGGCAGCTGCCGGCCGGTCCACGCGTGGTCGGTCCAGCCGAACGCGCCGTGATCGTAGAGCCGGCTGGGCCCGTGCACGCCCTGCGGCTGCCATCGTGAGCACGGGTCGGGCAGCGGGGATTCGTCGTCGTCCAGCAGGTACGCGTAATCGGTGCCCGGCCCGGCGTGCGCAACCTCGGCGCGCCACCAACCGCCGTCGCCCCTGGTCATGGGCTGGGGCGAGCCGGCCAGACTCAGCCGCACCCGGTCGGAGTCCGGCGCCCAGACGGTGAATGTGGTCATGTCTCCACCAGAAGTGCGACGGGATAGGTGGACAGGAGGTCGGCGACGCGCAGCCGTGGCGGCGCGAACGACCCCCCGGTCAGTATGTCGGTCACCCGGGGTCCGTGCAGCGCGAGCGTGGTGTCATCCCATCCACCGGCGGCGCCCAGGGTGCGGGGCAGCCGGGTGGCGACGGCCACCACCCCGCCCCGATCGAATGCGATCACATGACCGGCCGCGGCTCCCGTCGCCCGCACCGGCCGGTACCCGGAAAACAGCTGCGGTCGGTCCCGCCGCAGCCGCAGCACCCGGCTGACCAGCAGCAGCTTCGCCGCGCCCGTCCCGTCCACCGGCGGCAGCCAGCCCTCGTCGAGCCGGGTCAGCAGGGTGCGGCGCGCGGCGAAGTCCACCGGGCGCCGGTTGTCGGGATCGACCAGCGAGTTGTCCCACAGCTCGGTGCCCTGGTACGTGTCCGGCACCCCGGGCATGGTCAGCTGCACCAGCTTCTGCCCCAGCGCGTTGCTCCACCCGTCGGAAGCGATCGAGGCCGCGAAGTCCGCCACCTCGCCGGCCCGTACCGGGTCGTCGAAGCAGGCGTCGACCAGCGCCCGTACCGCGTCCTCGAACGCCGGCTGCGGGGCGTCCCACCGGGTGTGTGTGGCCGCCTCGCGGGCCGCCTTGCGGGCGTAGTCGCGCAGTCGCTCGCGCTCGATCGGCCAGGCGCCGACGACGGTCTGCCACAGCAGGTCGGCGAGGTCCGGATCGGGCAGCGGCGCGGCCGCCGACCAGGAGGCCACCCGGGCGCGCCACTGCGCGGGCATCTCCGACAGCACCGCCAGCCTGGCGCGGACATCCTCCGAGCGCTTCGTGTCGTGCGTGGACAGCGTCGTCATCGTGGCCGGCCAGTGCTCCTGCCGCGCGGTGGCCGCCCGGTGGAACTCCTCGACGGTCATCCCGAACCGTTGCGGCGAGCCGCCGACCTCGTTCAGCGCGACGAACCGGTTCCACCGGTACCCGGCGGTGTCCTCCACGCCCTTGGCCATCACCGCACCCGTCAGCTGCTGAAAGCGCAGCGCGAGCTCGTCGCCCGGATCGGACAGCCGCGGCCACAACGCGTCCAGGGCAGGGCGCACCGTCGGGTCGGCCGCGTCCCGAGCGTCCCGCAGCCGCCCGGCACCGGCCGGCAGGTACGAGCGGTAGACCGGGAAGCGGGCGGCCAGCTCGACCAGCGCCGGGGCGGCATCCGGTACCTCGGGCGCCAACCGGGCGATCCGGGCCACCTCGGCGGCCAGCAGGGTCGTCGCGACCTCGCGCTTGCCCAGGTACGCGGCCCGCTGCCAGGGCTGTTCGGCCGGAAAGTCCGCCTCCGCAGCCGGATCCACGAACAGGCCGGACACCTCGCCGAGCGCGTCGTAGCCGGTGGTGCCGGCCACCGGCCAGTCGAGCGGGAGCCGTTCGCCGACTCCCAGGATCTTCTCCACCAGCAGCCACGCGTCCGGAGCGCGCTCGGCGAGCCGGCGCAGGTATCCGGCGGGGTCGCGCAGCCCGTCCGGGTGGTCGACGCGCAGGCCATCCACCGCACCGGCGGCATACCAGCGCAGGATCTCCGCGTGCGTGGCGTCGAACACCGCCGGGTCCTCGACCCGCACCGCGGCCAGCTCGGAGACGGCGAAGAACCGCCGGTAGTTCAGTTCGCTGTTGCCGCGCCGCCAGTTGACCAGCCGGTAGTGCTGCCGTTCATGCACCTGCCGCGGGTCGCCGCCACCGGTGCCCGGCGCCAGCGGGTACCGGTGGTCGTGGTAGCGCAGTTCGTCGCCGATCACTCGCAGGGCATCCAGGGCGTCGGGCTCGTCGCCGAGTACCGGCAGGATCAGCGGCCGGTCCCAGTCGATGTCGAACCACGCCGCGTACGGCGAGTCGCGGCCCTCGCGCAACACGCTCCACCAGGCCGGGTTGGCCTCGGGCACGGCCACTCCCAGATGGTTGGGCACGATGTCGAGCACCAGCCCCATCCCGGCGGCCCGCAGCCGTTGGACCAGCCGGTCGAGGGCCCGCGGGCCACCGAGCTGCGGGTTGATCCGGGTCGGATCGACGACGTCGTAGCCATGCGCCGAGCCGGGTGCGGCGCCCAGCAGCGGCGCGCTGTAGAGGTGCGTGACGCCCAGCGCGGCCAGGTAGTCCACCAGCTCGGCGGCCGCCGTGAGGTCGAGGTCCGGCCGGATCTGCAGCCGGTAGGTGCTCGCCGGTACCACCTAGACCACCCGGCTCAGCACGATCAGCGACCGCTGCGCCACCGGGATGCGTGCGCCGGCGGCAACGGTGACCGTTTCGCCGCCCGAGGCCTGGCCGGTGGGCTGCGTCGTGTCGATGACCACCTGCCACTTGTCGCCGTACTCGGCGGGCGGCAGCACGAACTCCAGCATGATCTCCGAGCCGTTGAACAGCAGCAGGAACGAGTCGTCGGCGTAGCGCTCACCGATCGGGCTGCGGTCGGAGATGCCCTCGCCGTTGAGGAACAGCCCGATCGACCGGCCGAAATCGACGTGCCAGTCCTCCTCGGTCATCAGCCGAGCGTCGAAGGTGAACCATTCCATGTCCGGCAGCGGTGTGCCCTCGGCGCGGCGCGCCGGTAGGCCGGTGAAGAAACGGCGCCGTTGGAACACCCGATGACCGCCGCGCAGCTCGATCAGGCGGCGGGTGAACTCCAGCAGCGGCTCGTCGGCGCCGTCCCAGTCCATCCAGGACAGTTCGCTGTCCTGGCAGTAGGCGTTGTTGTTGCCGTGCTGCGTGCGGCCCAGCTCATCGCCATGAGCGATCATCGGTACGCCCTGGGACAGCAGCAGGGTGGCCAGAAAGTTGCGTCGCTGCAAGGCCCGCAGCGCCAGCACGCCGCCGTCGTCGGTAGGCCCCTCCGCACCGCAGTTCCACGACCGGTTGTAACTCTCACCGTCCCGGTTGTCCTCGCCGTTGGCCTCATTGTGCTTCTCGTTGAAGGAGACCAGATCCGACAGGGTGAACCCGTCGTGCGCCGTGACGAAGTTGATGCTGGCCATGGGGCGGCGTCCGTCATCCTGGTAGAGGTCGGCGGAGCCGCAGATCCGGCTGGCGAACTCGGCCAGAGTCGACGGTTCGCCGCGCCAGAAGTCGCGCACCGTGTCCCGGTACCGGCCGTTCCACTCCGTCCACAGCGGCGGGAAGTTACCCACCTGGTACCCGCCGGGCCCCAGATCCCACGGCTCCGCGATCAGCTTCACCTCGCTGATCACCGGATCCTGCTGCACCACCTCGAAGAACGTGGCCAGCCGATCCACCTCGTAGAAGTCGCGTGCCAGGCTGGCGGCCAGATCGAACCGGAACCCGTCGACGTGCATCTCCTGCACCCAGTACCGCAACGAGTCCATGATCAGCTGAAGCGTCTGCGGGCTGCCCGCGTTGACGCTGTTGCCACAGCCCGTCGTGTCGTAGTACTGGCTCGGGTCCTCCGCGACCAACCGGTAGTACTGCCGATTGTCGATGCCGCGCAGGCTCAGCGTGGCACCCAGGTGGTTACCCTCGGCGGTGTGGTTGTAGACCACATCCAGCAATACCTCGATGCCGGCCGCGTGCAGCGCCCGCACCATCGAACGGAACTCCTGGACCTGCTGGCCGGGTTGGGCCTGGGCCGCGTAGCCCGAGTACGGCGCGAAGAAGCCGATGGTGTTGTAGCCCCAGTAGTTGGACAGGCCCAGCTTGACCAGCCGCTCGTCGTGAACGAAGTGGTGCACCGGCATCAGCTCGATCGCGGTGACCCCCAGCCGTCGCAGATGGTCCACCATCGCCGGGTGGCCGATGCCCGCGTAGGTGCCGCGCAGATTCGGCGGGATGCCCGGGTGGCGCATGGTCAGCCCCTTGACGTGCGCCTCGTAGATGACCGAGTGGTGGTAGGGGGTGTTGGGGCGCCGGTCGTCGGCCCAGTCGAAGTACGGGTTGACGACCACGCTCTTGGGCAGGAACGGCGCCGAATCGTCGGTCGACATCCGATCCGGGGCGTCCCAGTCGTAGCCGTACAGGGCACGGTCCCAGCGCACGTCCCCGTCGATCGCCCTGGCGTACGGGTCGATCAGCAGCTTGTTCGGGTTGCAGCGCAGCCCTCGCCCCGGAACGTACGGCCCGTGCACCCGGAACCCGTACCGCTGCCCGGGCCCGACCGCGGGCAGGAATCCGTGCCAGACGAACGCATCCACCTCATACAGCTCGTGGCGCCGCTCACCACCGTCCTCGTCGAACAGGCACAGCTCCACACCCTCGGCCGCCTCGGAGAAAATCGCGAAGTTCGTACCCGTTCCGTCGTAGGTCGCACCCAGCGGAGACCGCTGCCCCGGCCACAACTCCATCTCAGCTCCAGTCCCGTGCTCTGGGCCAAGCAAGTGCCCGTCCGGGGCGCAAACTAATCCCGCCCTCGGCGGTTGGTACGACCGCGGCCGAACTCCCCCTCGTCACCGGTGTTGCCGCGGTTTCCGATGATGCCTAACCGGCCAGCCGCTTGGCCGCGTCGTACCCGAAGTGTAGGAAGTCGGCGCCCGCGACGGCGCTGGCAACGCCCATCGCGAACCGGGTCAGCCTCGGCGCGAGCACCAACCCGGCCGCCAGACCGCTGGCCACCCACACCGCCGTGCAGAACGGACAGGTCAGCAGCTCACCCAGGGCATGGCGGGCGCGACCGTGATCGGGGGCGCTTCAGCCGGCGAGTTGGTTGATCCGCTCGGTGACGAAGGTCTGCTCGGCGGCCGTCAGCGGAAGTCGCAACGCGGTCCGGTAGGCGTCGATCGCTTCGGGAGCGCGGGCGAGTCGGCGCAGCAGATCAGCTCGGGCGATGTGCAGGTGCGGCCAGTCGCGCAACTGCGGGTGGCCGCGCAGCCTGTCGAGGATTTCCAGTCCGGTGGAGGGGTTGTCGCTCATCGCGACGGCGATCGCCCGGTTGGCCTCCACGACGGGATTGGGCTCGTAGCGCAGCAGTTCTCCGTAGAGCAGTACGATCTGCCGCCAGTCCGTGTCCTCAGCGCGAGGGGCCGTGGAGTGACAAGCGGCGATGGCGGCGTGGAGTTGGTAGGGTCCGGGCCGCCCGCTGCGCAGGGCCTGTTCCAGCAGCCGCTCCCCCTCACGGATCATGTTCTTGTTCCACCGCGTACGGTCCTGGTCCTCGAGCAGCACCAGGCGTCCGACGTCGTCGGTGCGGGCAACTCGCCTCGCGTCGACAAGCAGCAGGAGCGCGACCAGGCCGGCGACTTCCGGTTCGGCCGGCAGCAGGCGGGCCAGGCCCCGGGCCAGGTCGATGCCCAGGTCACAGAGTTGTCCGCGCACCAGCTGGGTCCCGGTGCTGGCCTTGTGTCCCTCGGTGAAGACGAGGTAGATGACGCGCAAGACTCCTGCCAGGCGCTCACCCAGCAACTCCGGCTCGGGTACCCGCAGCCGGATACCGGTATCGCGAATCTTGCGTTTGGCCCGGGTCAACCGCTTGGCCATGGTCGCCTCGGGCACCAGGAACAGCGCCGCGATCTCCGTACTGGACAGCCCGCACAGCGACCGCAGCGTCAGCGCCACCTGACTCGGCAGGTCCAGGGCCGGGTGAGCGCACATGAAGATGAGCCCGAGTTGGTCATGGTCCGTCATCGGGTCGGCCGACGACGAGCTGCCAGGCGCCGGCCCCACGGTTATGGCCGCGGCGGACTCCTTCTCGCGGCGGCGCACGTCACGTCGAATCGTGTCCAACGCCTTGTGCCGTGCCACACCGATCAACCAGGCCCGCGGGTTGGCTGGCGCCCCCTGCGCCGGCCACTGCACGGCCGCGGCCAGGTACGCCTCCTGCACCGCGTCCTCGGCGGTGGCGAGGTCACCCACCAAGCGGGTCACGCTCGCCACCGCCGGCCACCAGTGGGCGCGGAAATGCTGCTCGATCAGGCCGGCATCGACACGGGAACAACCGGACGAATCTCCACCCAACCGCTCGACGCCGCGGGGATCGTCGACGCCCACTTCAACGCCTCATCAAGATCGGCACACTCCAGCAGCGTATAGCCACCGACCTGCTCCTTGATCTCCGCGGCCGGACCGTCCGTAACCAAGGTACGGCCCCCACGCACCCGAACCGTGGTCGCGGACGCGACCGGCTGCAGCGGCGCGCAGTCCAACAGCACTCCCGCGGCCGCCATCGCCGCATTCGCCTCGGCGTAGGCCGCGAATGTGTCCGCGTACTCCTGACTCGCCTGATCCACGGGCGCCCCGCTCGGCGAGTGCAGCAGCAACAGATACTTCATGATCCACCTTTCCTGTCCGTCGGCGTCCACCACCGACTTCACTGGTAGTCGTTCGAATCAAACCGGAAAGGACGGGAACTCAAGAAAATTTTCCCACCCGGCAAAGGCGGCTCCACCTGACTCGAGCTGGGTCAGGCTCCGACCAAGCGGCGCCCCGCCCCGCGCGGCGTAACTCCCACCCAGGAGAAGGTCTTTCGGCAGCGTCGCCGGAGATTCCATCCAACACGAGACAAGCCGGGAGGAGGCAGAATGACGAACCTACCGGTTCGGCGTGTCATCACCGACGTGCTCGGGGTGGCCTACCACGAGGCAGGACCCGCCGACGGACAGCCGATCATCCTCCTGCACGGATACCCGTACGACATTCACAGCTACGTCGAGGTAGCGCCCCTGCTGGCAAAGTCCGGATACCGGGTGCCGGTGGCCGGCCGCTTTTCGACCCCTTTCTGCGCCGCCTGGCCGGGCTGCGATCGTGCCACCAGCAAAGAAAGTAGCCGAGATGAGGGTTTCCCCGGAGAAACCCCGGAACTATCACCTCAGGGTACTCTCTCGGGTGATACCCCGGTTTAGAGTGCTTGGGTGAATGTCCCCACGACCCTCCTCGGCCTGCTCGAACCCGAGCCGAGCCACGGCTACGAACTCAAGCGCTCCTACGACACGCTGTTCGCCGACAACGGGCGGCCGCTGTCCTTCGGCCAGCTCTACGGCACGCTCAACCGACTGGAACGCGACGGGCAGATCCAGGTGCTCGGCGCTACCCCGGGCGGCGGTCCCGACCGCAAGCAGTACATGATCACCGATACCGGCGTCGCCCACGTCGAGACGTGGTTGTCCGAGCCCGAGCGGCCAGAGCCGATGCTGCAGGCCACCCTCTTCGTCAAGGTCGTCCTGGCCCTGCTGTCCGACCGTCCGGCCGCACGGTACCTGGACCTCCAGCGCGACGCGCACCTCGAGCGGATGCGCGAACTCACCGCGATGCGCAAGGCCGGCCCGCTGAGCCGGACCATGCTGGCCGACTACGGCCTCTTCCACCTCGAAGCCGACCTGCGCTGGATCGACATGACCGCGGCCCGGCTCGACCAACTCCGAGACGAGGTCAGCCGATGACCATCCTGTCCGCGGACAACCTCACCAAGACCTTTGGCGCCACGGTCGCGCTCCATGGCGCCAGCATGTCCCTCGAGCCTGGCGAGATTCTCGCCGTGATGGGGCCGAGCGGATCCGGCAAGTCGACGTTGTTGCACTGCCTGGCCGGCATCTTCGCGCCGGACAGCGGCACCGTGACGTTCGACGCACGACGATTGGACACCCTGCCCGACCGGGAGCGCACCCGGCTGCGCCGGACCGACTTCGGGTTCGTGTTCCAGTTCGGCCAGCTCGTACCGGAACTGACCGCGGTCGACAACGTCGCGCTGCCGTTACTGCTGGCCGGAGTGCGCCGAGGTACCGCCTATGAGCGGGCCAGGTCGTGGTTCCCGCGCCTGGAACTGGCCGGACTCGAGGATCGGCGCACCGGTGAGCTGTCCGGCGGCCAGGCGCAGCGGGTCGCCGTGGGCCGGGCGCTGGTCACCGGGCCGAAGGTGCTGTTCGCCGACGAACCGACCGGCGCGCTCGACTCGCTGACCGGTGAAAAGGTGATGGACCTGATGGTGGACACGGTCCGGGCAGAAGGCACGGCGGTCGTCCTCGTCACCCATGACGCGCGGGTCGCGTCGCACGCCGACCGGCAGATCACGGTCCGCGACGGGCAGGTCATCGCAACGGGGGCACGGGTCTGATGATCCGCTTCGGACTGCACATGACGCTGCGCAGCGGCCGGGAGGCGTTCACCCGCCTGGTGGTCACCGCGCTATCGGTAGCCGTCGGCGTCGGGCTGCTGCTATCGGTGCTGGCGATGTATCACGCCTACCGGGACGCCATCGGCAAGCCGTGCTGGCAGTGCACCAGCACAACAGACGCGCACGGCTCGCTGCTGTGGAACTACAGCGAGGACGAGTACGACGGCGCGACTATGCACCGGCTGGACGTCGCGATCGTAGGCGCGCACGCGCCGGTGGTGCCGGGTCTGTCGGCGATGCCGGCGCCGGGGCAGTACTACGTCTCTCCCGAGTTGGCCACACTGTTGCGCACCACGCCCGGGGACGAACTCGGTGACCGCTTTCCCGGCGCCCCGGCCGGAATCATCGGTCCGGCCGGCCTGCAGAGCCCGGACGATCTCGTCATCGTGATCGGGCACCGGGCCTCCGACCTGACGAACCTGCCGCACACGATGCGGGTCGGGCGGGTCCAGACCGCACCGCACGGCCTGTCCACCTCTCAGTTCTACCAGTTCGGCTTCGCGATGGGCGCGGTCGCGCTACTCATCCCGATGCTCGTGCTGATCGGCAACGCGACGCGGATGGCGGCGGCCCGCCGTGAGCAACGGTACGCGGCGATGCGGCTGGTCGGCGCGGAACGCTCGCAGATCAACGTGGTCGCCTCGGTGGACGCGGTGGCCGGCGCGGTCCTCGGCGCGGCACTGGGTACCGGGCTCTATACCGTCCTCCGTCCCGCGCTCAAAGACATTCCGCTGCTGGGATACCGCTTTTTCGACGACACGATCACTCCCACCGGATGGGGATTCGTGGGCATCCTCGTGGCCGTCCCGGTGACGGCCGCGATCAGCTGCCTACTTTCCCTGCGCCGGGTGCAGATCTCGCCGCTCGGTGTCACCCGGCGAGCCACGCCGGCCGCACCCCGTTCGTGGCGCGTCATCCCGCTGTTGATCGGCCTGGCGATCTTCATCATTCCGGTCCTCACCTCGCCCAGCGGCTCCCGCGGGACCCCGGATCTGGCCGTACTCGCCCTGATCCTCGTCATGACCGGACTCATGATCTCCGGACCGTGGCTGACCATGATGGCGTCTCGGCTGCTGGCTCGGTGGACCTTCGGTGGGTCCAGCCTGCTGGCCGCGCGCCGGCTGGCCGACAATCCGCGCGCCTCGTTCCGGGCCGTCAGTGGGCTGATGCTCGCGGTCATGGTCGGCACCGCGCTGGCCGCGCTGGTACCAGCGGCAATCGACTCGCAGGACACCACGCACACCAGTCCGCTGCGCGACGTCCTGCGGGTCGGGTTCCTTCAGGGCGATCAGCTCAAACCGGGCCCGGGCACGATCGAAGGGCTCACGCCGTCCCAAGCTGGCCCGCTGCTTGCCAAACTGGCCGCGATTCCCGGCACGGTCTCCGTCCCCCTCTACCATCCGTCCCAGGCCGACGACGCCGTACTGCTGCCGAACGAAGGGCCGATGTCGGGGCCTGGCGGCCAGCTGGTCGTGCGGTGCGCCGACGCGCAGCGGCTGCCGGCGCTAGGCGTGTGCCCGGCGGGCGCACGCGCGGTCCTGATGGACGGGAGCGCGATGTACACGGACAACCTACGCGCGCTCAACGACTACCTGCCGTTCATCACGTCGAACAGCCATGCGGCATCCGAGGACGGAACGCAGCAACTGGTCAGCGACCTGATGGTCAAGGTGGACAGCCAGGCAACCCTGGAACGGGTCCGCACCGTACTCAGTGGCTACCGCGAGGATATTTCGCCCTACGAGACGCCGGTGACGTTCGGTGAGGTCGGCGATGTGCGCGCCAAGCTGTATCTGGAGATCCAGCGGATAGTCACCATCCTCGCCGGCGTCACGCTGCTGGTCGCCGGTTGCGGGCTCGCGGTGGCCATCGCCGGAGGCCTGGTGGAGCGCAAGCGGCCGTTCACGCTGCTGCGCGTCACCGGTACCGGGATAGGCACTCTCTATCGCACCGTCCTGTTGGAGACCGTGATGCCACTGATCGCGGCGACCGTGCTCGCGGCCGGCGTCGGGATGTCGGTTGCCTACCCGATCGCCCGGGCACTCGCGCCCGAACGCCATGGCGTCGTACTGCCGCACCCGAGCTACGCGCTGACTCTATGCGGCGGATTGCTGATCTCGGTCGCGATCATCGCGGCGTGTCTGCCGATCCTGAGCCGGATCACCGCAACCCAGAATGCCCGGTTCGAGTAACGCTATGTGACCGAACAAGATCCGCCGCCTGTTCGCCGAACTCTTCACCACCACCAACCACACCATCGACCACTGGCTGGCCTGGTCTCGATGGCGGCGCATCCACTGTCGTCATGAACCAGCAGGGTCGCTTCGAACCGCCGCGGGTTTGAGGACGAGGTCGTGCACGAGGTCGCGCCGATACCAGGTGCCTGGCTTACCGCCGAGGTGGGCCGGGTCGGCCGGGCCGACGGCGACGAACCCGGCTTTGGTCAGTACCTTCTGGGACGCGACATTCTGGCTGGCGGCGGCCGCCCGCAGCGTGCGCAGCCCGTGCTGGGCCGCCGCCAGCCGGCACAGCTCCCGGACCGTCGCCGTCGCCACGCCACGGCCGGCCACATGCTGCGCGACCCGGTAGCCAAGTTCCCCGGTGTGGTCTTCGATGTTCACCAGGTTGAACCGGCCGAGTACCGAGCCGTCCTCGTCGACGAGCACGTAGAAGGCGCGCATGCCGGTCTCCTGCTCGGCCAGCAGGGCGTGGTACCCGTCGGTGAACCGGGCGAAGAAGTCGTCGCCGCGGTCGGAGATCGAGGCGGCGAAGTAGGCGCGGTTGGCCAACTCGAAGGCCAGGACCGCCGGGGCATGGCCGGCGTGCAGCCGCTTCAGCTCGGGCATCGCCCGACCGTACCCAGGTGGTACGCCGAGGTCATCTGGTTTTCGCCAGCGACAGCCAGGTCGGCAGTGAGGACGGCGCCCCGAGGACGAGCCACTGATCGAGCGTCACATCACCGGCGAGACGCGCGGCACCAGTTCCAAGGCCGTGCGGCGCATCGCCAAGCGCGCGGACGGCTGGCTGCCGCTGCTCACCACACCCCGGCCAGCCGGAGCCGCGGAACTGCGCGCGAGCTGGGACCGTGGATCTGAATCTCCAGGCCTGGTTCACCAGCACTCGGCAGATGCTTGAGAAGGCGGTGGAGATCCGCGAACGGGTCGCAGCGTCATGACCGATGTCGCCAAGGCCGGAGACGGCGGCAGCGCTTCTACCCCGGCTGAGGCGAAACAGGAACTCCCACCGGGTGCCGGCGTGTGGCACGAGGATTTTTGCGGCCGGCCCGCCCTGTTCGGGCGGGCCGGCTGGATTTCCTGAGGGGCTACGGGGTGACCCGTTGCCAGTTCTGGTTGGTGGCGTAGGGGACGTACGACCAGACCTGGTCTCCACCGGCGGTCGTGACGGTGACCTGTACCGTGGCTCCGCTGACCTTCGCACCCTTGATGGCGGTGACTCCGTTGGTGCCCGACCGCAGTACCTGGTAGCCCAGCGGGTAGTCGCCGTCGTGCGCGAAGTGCTGGAGGGTCTGCGACGTCTTGCCGTCGGACGACCTCATCGTGAGGATGGCGAACGTGGCCTCGCCGTCGCTGGCGTTGACGAAGGAGACGGAGCCGATGGTGAAGGTGTAGTGGGTGGTGCCGCCGCTGGCGCTGCCGCTGTTGTACACATTGGACTCACCGACGCCGTTGGCCATCGGTACGCAGTACTCCGTACCGCCTCCGTCATTGTCCTCGATGCCGATCAGCAGGCCGGTGTTGCGGAAGTCGACCTGGTGGTAGTCCTTGGAGGGCTTGTGGAAGCTAGTCGGCCCACTCACCTGGCGGAAGGCACCGTTGCGGAAGGCGTAGCCCCGAACCTGCCGGTCGCAGGGTTGCCACCCGTTCGTCTGATACGGGCCGTAGGCGGTGAGCCGCACGACGCCGTCGTCGACCGTGATGCTCTCGCGGGAGAATGTCGCGCTCAGGTTGGCGGCGTCCGTCGAGTTGACCACGTACCCCATCGGGGTCAGCGCGCCGTCCGCGGCGACCTTCAGGGCCAGCAGTTGAGTGACGTTGAGCGACTCCTCGGTCTGGCATCGAATGGTGGTGAGTTCCTCGCCGCCGGGGACGCCGTCGAGGTTGGCCCGGATCGGCGTCAACTCCCCGACAACGAGTTTCACGCTGCCGGACAGCTTCGCCGTACCGTCGACGAAGGTCTTCTTGCCCTTCGCCTTGCACGCGGTCTCCTCGCCGGGGAACGCCGGGAGTTGAAGCGTGGCGTTGCGCACGTCCGCCGGCGCCACGGCGACCGCCGAAGAGGTGGCCGACGACGTACCCGTCGACGCGGCCGACGGAGTGGCCGACGGGGTGGGGCTGGCCGGGGTGGGGCTGGCCGAGGCCGTCGGGCTCGGCGAGACTCCCGTGGCGGGCGGCGAGTTGTTGCCCCGTGGGTTGGCGGCGTACGCCGCGATCGGGGCGGCGACCAGCAACGCTCCGACCACCGAGAATACGGTGAGACGGACTCTGCGCTGACGGGCCACCGTCTGTCGTACCGCCGCGGTGCCCGGCAGCGGCAGGTAGGCGGAGCGCTCGGCGGCGTCGAATTCGGCGAACGCGCCCTGAACCAGTTCGTCCAAGTTGTCAGTCATTACCAATCCTTCCCAGTCATCCCTTCAGGTGCTCGGCCAGGGCGCTTCTCCCCCGGCTGAGCCAGCTTTTGACGGTTCCCTCGGCCACACTCTCCTGCTCAGCGATCTCCGCGACGGACAGCTGCCCCAGGTAGTGCAGGACGATCGCCTTACGGAGCTGGGCCGGTATCTTCGACAAGGCCGCGACCAGCGCCACGCGATCCGGTGACGGCCCGTCGAAATGTTCTCCGCGTTCGCGGTGCAGGAACTTTCGGGTCGTCTCCAGCCGGCGGAGCCTGCTGGTGGCAAGATTCCAGGCGACCCGACGCACCCAGGAATAGGGGTCTTCGTACCTGCGGATCCGTTCCCATCTGCTGTACGCCCGGCAGAACGCCTCCTGGACCACATCCTGCGCCTCGGCCCGATCACCCAGGTACGCGAAGAGCTGCGACCTGAGAACGTCGAACTTGGCCGCGTAGAACTCGTCGAAGTCGCCCTGTCCATCCGCCGCGGTCGACGCGCGAGGCGCGGCCGCCTGTGGTGTTTTCACTGCGGTCACGATTTCCTTCCTCGGTCATGCCGCCCTCATGGGCGGGCATGTCGAACACGTACGGGCGGCGCCGTCGGTTGCGAATTTATTTCCGAGGCGCTGTCGCGCTGCCGACAGGCTGCGTGACGACGAACTCGTGTACCACGTCGACGACTCGCTGCCGGTCATCGTTCGGACACTATGGACGCTCTCGTAATCGGAGCCGACCGCGTTCGCGCCGAGATCGATCAAGCTGACGAACAGACCGAACGAAGTCTCGCGAAAACGAAGCGCCGGTTCTCGTGGCTTGGCCGCACCTGGGTAGGGTGATCTCTGAGATCCGATGACAGACGACGGGCGGCCAATTGTGAAGCAGGCATTGAGCGTCGCGGTGGCGCAGCCGAGGTGCGTGGCCCACGCTGTGGCGGCCAACGCCGCGGCCCATGCGCAAGCCGTTCGCGCGGCGGACGCGCGTGTGGTGGTGTTCCCCGAGATGTCGTTGACCGGATACGAGCTGAACGCCGCGCCGATCGCACCCGATGACGAGCGGTTGGCTCCGATTGTCGCTGCGTGCGCCGAGACTGGAACGATTGCCCTGGTGGGCGCGCCCGTACCAGGTCCCGGCATAGGGGTGCTGGCGATGGATGGCGGAGGCGCACGCGTGGTCTACGCGAAGGTGTACCTGCATGGCGACGAGGCCGACCGCTTCGTGCCTGGCGAACCCGCGGTGATCGAGGTGGACGGCTGGCGACTCGGGCTTGCCGTCTGCCGCGACACAGGAGTTCCTGAACATGCGGTCAAGACCGCCGCCCTGGGCATGGACGGATATGTCGCCGGAGTCGTCCACGCCGACCATGAGGCCGACGTTCACGGCGAACGCGCCCGCCGGGTTGCCGCCGACCACGGGGTGTGGGTGGCCACGGCCGCCTTCGCGGGTCCCACCGGTGGTGGCTTCGACCGTACCTCCGGTCGTTCGGGCATCTGGTCCGCGGAAGGCGAACTCATCGCCGAGGCAGGTACCGCCCCCGACGACCTCGCACGGGCTGTTTTCACCCTGTAAGGCCGCGCGGCGCGGACCATCGGGTAGGAACACAACCCGCCTACCGCGTGTTCCGAAGTCCCTGAACGGGGACTTCATGACACGGGTAGACCGTCACCCGTTGTCGCGGGCCACCGCGTCGCGCCAGCGGGTCGCGGCCCGGGTCATGTCCTGACAGGCCATGCCGAGGAACTGGCCCACCGCGGCGAGCCGCCCGCCGGCCGGGGTGCCGGTGCCCAATACGGTTGCGCCGCGCCGGGCCGCCTCGGCCAGCGCCGCGTTGCGTCGCGCACTGGCCAGGAACGCGCGGTACCAGATGTCGTCGTCGACCAGGTACCGCTCGCGGCGGCCGCGGCGGTCTCGGCGCACCCACGCCTGGTCTTCGAGGTAGCGGATCGAGGTGGATATCGAGGCTGGGCTGACGCTCAGGCGCCGTACCAGGTCGGCGGCGGTGAGGCTGCCGCTGTCTGCGGTGTACAGGCAGACCAGTACGCGCGCCGCCATCCGCGGGAGGCCGGTGCCGACCAGCAGCGCGGTGAACCCATCCGCGAACTCCCGCACAGTCTGGGGATCCCGGCCGTACGCGTCGACCCCGGCCGGTGCCGCCGCCGCGCGGGCAGGACGGGGCCGCCGGGCGCGCCGCTCGGCGGCGAGCTGCGCCGCGTCGGCTTGATAACCCGCGGGTCCGCCGTTGCGGAGCACCTCGCGGCTGACCGTCGAGGCGGGCCGGCCCAGGTCCCGGGCGATCTCGGTGTAGCTGGCGCCGCCGGCCAGCCCCGCGGCGATGTAGTGCCGCTGGTCGTGGGTGAGCCTGCCGCCGGGCACCGCACCCCTCCTTGCGTTCGCTCGCACCATCATTGCAAAACAGATTTATAACACCTGGTCAGAGGCATGTCAGCAAGGCGTCCCAGTTGAGGCTTACCTGAACGCAAAATAGCGTTCGGGGCGATCCGGGAGACCTGAGAAAAGGAACGAGATGACCGACACCATCGCCACACACGCCGGGGTTCAGAACGTGCTCGACGCGACCGTGGCCGCCGGGGTGGCGCCCGGCTACGCCGCCGCGGTGCGGCAGGGCAACACCACCTGGTTCGGCGCGGCCGGCGTGTCCGACACCGACATCCGCGCGCCGCGCCGTCCAGAACAGCGGTTCCGCATCGGCAGCACCACCAAGACGTTCACCGCCACCGTGCTGCTCACGCTGGTCGGCGAGGGCGCCCTGGGCCTCGACGACCCGGTCGAAAGCTGGCTGCCCGGCATCCTCGACGGCACCGGCGTCACCATCCGCCACCTGCTCCAACAGACCAGCGGGCTGTTCAACTACGTACTCGACGAGAAGCTGCTCGCCGATTACGTCGGGCCGGCGTTCCTGGCTCACCGCGACGACACGTTCACGCCGGAGCGGCTGGTCGGAATCGCGCTGGCGCACCCGCCGCTGTTCGCGCCCGGCGCCGGCTGGTCGTACTCCAACACCAACTACATCCTCGCCGGTATGATCATCGAACGGGTCACCGGGCACGCCTACGCAGCGGAGGTCGCCGACCGCATCGCCGGCCCGCTCGGCCTGACCAGCACCTACGTGCCCGGCGACGAAACCGGCATCGACGGCCCGCACCCGAGGCTCTACTCCAAGCTGATGCTGCCCGGACCAGACGCGCCGGTGCACGACGTGACCGAACTCAACCCCAGCCATGGCTGGGCCGCCGGCGGCATGATCTCCACCCTGGAGGACCTCAACCAGTTCTTCGCCGCACTGCTCGGCGGCCTGCTGCTGCCGCCCGACCTGCACCGCGAGATGTTCACCGGCATCTCGACCGATGGCGGCGGTTGGATCCCCGACACGACGTACGGGCTCGGTGTCTACTCGCAGCGCCTGCCGAGCGGCACCACCGTGTGGGGGCACGGCGGAGCCATCCACGGCTCCTGGTCGTACGTGATGGGCAGCATCGGCGGCAGCCACCTGCTCGCCCAGAGCATCAACGGCGACTGGACCACCCTCGACGTGTTCGCCCGCGCGTTGGACGCCGAATTCGGCTCCTTGACCTGAACAGCTGGTACCAGAAAGGCAGTGCGCGCAGGTCACCCCTAAGCGATGTCCGGCCCCGGCGGGCGAGATCTCCTCTCCCCGCCGGGGCCGGAGGTTCTGCGGATTCGAGCACCGTTTTCACGGTGCCGCACTGGTTCCGGCCACCGCGCATCCGCTGGCGACCTCTGCTACGGGTCGGCGCGGCGGCCACCGAGGCTCGAAGACGCCGTGGGCCACTGGACCAGAGCCCTCGTCGACCAGCACCCACCCGCGCCGATCTATCGCAGCATGCTTACCGCGGAGCGGGCCTTGCTGAGCCCGGCCGGGCAGTCGGTGAACTGAATGGATCTACCTGGTAACATCCGCGTCAGTCCCGGGACCGGTCCGGGTTCGCGGCGCCGCAACGGGTGAGGTAGGCGGCCCGCCCGCATCAAACCCTTCGACCGTCCGGAGACCGAACGGCCATGGCCAGAAGATCCACCATGCGATCCGGTACCGCGAAGAGCCTGACATACTCGGTGCTCTGCACGCTGTTCGGTGTGCTCTTTGTCGTCGGCGGCGTGTTCACCTGGAAACACCCCGCTGACTGCGGCGGGCAGACGATGCAGCAGGGCGACACCTGCGAGGTCACGCAGAACGGCTCCACCGACAACAAGAACCTGTCGCAGCAGGAGTCATCCAACCACCGCGAGGCCATCGTCATGTTCGTCCTCGGCCCGCTGATGATCCTCGGCGGTGCAGCCTGGCTCGGCGGCGAGATCCGCATCCGCCAGCGGCGCAACGCTTCCGCTCAGCGCGGCGCGGCGATCGCCGGAGCCGGCCCCTTTTTCGGGCCGGGTCAGGCTCCGCCGCAGATGTACAACCCGGCGCAGGCAATGGGCCAGCACCCGTACGCCGCCTCGGCCCAGCAGCAGTACGGCACCCCTCAGCCCCAACAACCCCAGGCCTACGGCGCGCCGCCGCAGCAGGGCTGGCCGGGACAACAAGCGCCGCAGGGGTGGCCAGGGCAGCAAGGGCAGCCGCCGCAGCAGGGCTGGCCGGGACAACAAGCGCCGCAGGGGTGGCCAGGGCAGCAAGGGCAGCAGCCGCAGCAGAGCGGCTGGAAGGGGAACTGATCCCGCTAGATGGGACAACCGGCGTTGCGATGATCGGCTTCGGTGCGCGGCTCGCGTTCGAGGGGCAATAAGGATTCACTGACATCGGCACGTCCGCACGCCGGCGCCACCGCACGCCCGTCACGCATCGTCCCCCGGGCAGGCGGCAGATCCGGTCGTCTCACTGCCGGGGCATCAACGCCCGTGAACGCGACGGCAGTGGAACCTTCTTCTGGATAGATTAGGTGGGTGCGGCCGCAAGCGCCCAGGGGTCACCGGGGCTTACCACGGGCCGGCAGCGGGTACCGCACTGGATCGTCACCGAGCGGCGGAAGGCGGATCGTCATGGCAGGCACGCGGCAGATCCTGTTCATCCAGGGCGGCGGCGCGGGCGCCCACGACGAATGGGACGCCAAGCTGGTCGACAGCCTGAAGCGGCAGCTCGGAGACGGGTACGAGGTCCGCTACCCACGCATGCCCGAGGAGGACGACCCGAGCTACGCCAGGTGGAGCACGGCCATCCGACGGGAGATGACGGACCTGGACGACGGCGCGGTCGTCGCCGCCCATTCGGTGGGCGCGACGATCCTCATCAACCTACTCGCTGATCGGCCACCGGAACCGGAGCTCAGCGCGATAGTGCTGATCGCCGCTCCGTTCGTCGGCGCGGGCGGCTGGCCCGGCACCGAGTTCGAGCTGCCACCCGACCTCGGCGCGAGGCTCCCGCAAGGCATGCCGGTGCACGTGTTCCATGGACTCCAGGACCAGATTGCCCCACCGTCGCATGCTGACCTGTACGCCCGCGCCATCCCGCAGGCATGGGTGCACCGGCTGCCCGGACGCGATCACCAACTGGGCAACGACCTGACCGAGGTGGCGAAGACGATCAGTCTTGACGAGCTCGGACCCACCCGCGGATAGCTGACCACCCACAGCCCTCCCGATCGAGTCATCGGCGTTATGCGCGCGTCTGGACGAACGGGCGCATCCGCCCGCACCTCGACGTCAGTCCGCTCAGCTGGACGCGTGGGCCTGGGCGAGGTGCGCCCGCCACGCCCGGGCGACCGGCTTCGACGCGCCGGCGCGGCTGCGGATCATGCCGATCGGTGGATGCTCCGGCGGACGCGCCAGCTGACGGACCTGGACCAACGGGCCCGGTGCCCCGGCGTTCGATGCGGACAGCAGCGCTACGCCCAGGCCGGCCGAGACCAGCTCACGGATGCTGGCCGGACTGTATGTCTCGAACTGAACGCGCGGTTCGAACCCGGCATCGGCCGCGGCGGCGAGCAGGATGGTGTGCAGGCCGCTGCCGGCACTCAGACACACGAACGGCTCGTCGCGCACCTGCTCCAGCGAAGCGGCCGGGCCACCCGGTAGTGACCAGCCCGGCGGCGTGATCAATACTATCTCCTCGGTCACCAGGGGCTCGGCGACGAAGCCGGGCGCCAGGTCGGCGTGAATCGGTCCGAGAACGACGTCGAGTTCACCGCAGTCCAGCTCTTTCAGCAGTTGGTCGATCAGGCCGGTGCGCAAGGCCAGCGTCACGCCCGGATAGCGCCGGTGAAACTGGGCGAGCAGCCCGGGCAGGTCCAGCGACGCGAGCCCTTGGGTGGCGCCCACCCGCAGATGCCCGCGCATCACGCTGGCCAGTTCGTCGAGGTCGGCGCGGGCGTGCTCGATCTCGGCCAGCACTGTCCGGGCGCGGGCGAGGAACAGCTGGCCGGCGTGGGTGAGCGTGACCCGCCGGGTGGTGCGTTCCAGCAGCGGCGTTCCCAGTTCCGCCTCCAGCCGTCGGATCTGTGCCGACACCGCCGGCTGGGCGACGTGCAGGCGTTCGGCCGCGCGACTGAAACCGGCGTGCCGGACGACCGCTTCGAAGTACACGAGCTGGCGTAGTTCCACCGATTCATAGTGAATGCTTCTAGGTGGCATCACAAACGCGTCTTTGACTTATGGTTCGTCGCTGTTGAAGGTGGGAGTCATGGAACGACGACACCTCGGCAGGCAAGGGCTGGTCACGTCGGCGATCGGCTTCGGTTGCATGGGACTGTCCCAGGGGTACGGCCCCGTGGACGACGACGAGTCCGTGCGGGTGCTGCGTGCGGCCCTCGACCTCGGCGTGACCATGCTCGACACCGCGATGAGCTACGGCGGCGGCCACAACGAGCGGCTGCTCGCCCGCGTCCTTGCCGGCCGCCGTGAACAGGCGGTGGTCGCCACCAAATTCGGGATCGTCCGCGACGCCGGCGGAGTGCGCCTCGACGGGCACCCGGACCACGTCCGGGGCTACGCCGAGGCGTCCCTGGCCCGGCTGGGGATCGACGTCATCGACCTGTACTACTTGCACCGGGCCGACCCGCAGGTGCCGATCGCCGAGACCGTGGGGGCCATGGCCGAACTGGTTCGCGCCGGGCTGGTGCGTCACATCGGTCTGTCCGAGGTCACCGTCGAGCAGTTGGAGCTGGCCTGCGCGGTGCACCCGGTCGCCGCTGTGCAGTTCGAGTGGTCCCTGCTGTGGCGCGATCCCGAGGACGACGTGGTGCCGGCCGCTCGCCGGCTGGGCGTCGGGCTCGTGCCGTACAGCCCGTTGGGACGTGGTCTGCTCAGCTCGACGCTCGCCGTCGACGAGATCGACAGCAGCGACTTCCGCCGCGGCGACCCGCGCTTCCACGGAATCGACCTGACTCGGAATCTTGCCCAGATCACGGCACTGACCAGTATCGCGGCCGACATGGGCATCACGACCGGTCAGCTCGCGTTGGCGTGGCTGCTCGCGCGAGGACCGGACGTGGTGCCGATCCCGGGCACGCGCCGGCTCGACCGAGTCGAAGAGAACTCCGCGGGGGCGGCCCTTGGGATCGACGAGGCCGACCTGCGGCGACTGGAGCAGTTGGTGCCTCGGTCCGGTTGGTCGGGCGACCGCCAATCTTTCGCGGTACCGGTAACAGCCCGGGCTACGGACCGAACGGGTCAACCCGCCCGCCGTCGCCACCACCGCGGTTACCGCTGATCCGAACCGCTACGACTGGCAGTTGCCCCCGTCCAGTAGCAGACCGAGCTCTTCGACCCGAAGTCGCCGCTCACAAAATTGATGCCCGACCCTATGTTGGAACTGATCTGCGACCGAATGTGATGATCGGGAGGCGCGGACAGTGGCTCGGGTCATGGCATGAACCTGCGGATTCAGTTGTTCGGCGAGGTATGCGCGTGGCGCGACAACGAACCAGTCCGCCTCGGCCCGGCTCAGCAGCGCGCGGTGTTCGCGCTGCTGGTGTTGGCGGGTGGTCGGCCGTTGTCGCGCGACGCCCTGGTCTCGGCGTTGTGGGGTGATGACCCGCCGCGGCACGCTGCGAACGTCATCCAGACCTACATCATGCATCTGCGGCGGTCGCTGGATCCGGAGCGGGTCGCGCGGGCGCCGAGTGGGGTGCTCACGCGTTCTGGTGATGGGTACCTGCTGCGGCTGGTCGATGACGAGGTCGACGTGTTGCGGTTCCGCCGGCTTGTGGCGGTGGCGCGGGAGGCGCACCGGTCCGGTGGCCATGATGCGTGCGCCGCGGCGGCGGAGGAGGCGCTGCGGCTGTGGCAGGCCACGCCGGTGGCGGACGTGCCGCTGTTGGCCAGTCACCCGCTGGTCGCCGCGTTGGTCGAGGAGCGGTGGGCGGTGGTGGCGTGGTTCGCGGACGCGGCCTTGTGTCGCGGTACTCCCGGCGACGCCCTCGCTGTCGTCGAGGAGGGCGTCGCGGCCCGGACCCTTGACGAGCCATTGCACGGCTGGCCGATTCGGTTGTATGCCGCGCTGGGTCGCCGGGCCGACGCGTTGGGCTGCTACGAGCGGTTGCGACGCCGGTTGGTTGACGAGTTGGGTGTAGATCCCACACCGCAACTGCGTGAGCTGCGGCACGCGGTGCTGAGCGATGAGGCTCCGCGCCGGGTGCCCGCGGCGCGGAGCCTGCCGCCCGACGCGTCGCCAGCAGGCCCGTCGCATCAGGTGCCCAGGCAGCTGCCCGCCCCGCCTCAGCTATTCACCGGTCGGGCCATGGAACTGGCCGACCTGGGGAAGATCCACGATGCGTCCACGGTAGTGATTACCGCTATCGACGGAATGGCCGGCGTGGGCAAGACCGCCCTGGCAGTGCATGCCGCACACCAGATGGTCGACCGGTACCCTGACGGGCAGTTGTTCATCGATCTGCACGGCTACACCGATGGTGTGGCGCCGGTCGAGCCGGGCGAGGCGCTGGACCAGATGCTTCGCGCGCTCGGGATGGCCGGAGACCGGATCCCCGCCAACCTCGACCAACGTGCCGGGTTGTACCGCAGCCGGCTGGCCGATCAACGCATGGTGATCGTGCTGGACAACGCCGCGACCGAAAGCCAGGTGACCCCACTGCTACCCGGCGCGCCTGGTTGCGTGGTGCTGGTCACCAGCCGCCGCCGGCTGGCCGGGCTCGACCACACCCACACCCTGTCGCTGGACACCCTGCCACTGCCCGACGCCATCACCCTGCTGCGCCAAACCGCCGGTGAAAGCCGGCTGTTCGGTCAGTCACCGGACGTGGCGGCCGAGTTGGTCGAGCTGTGCGGCCGGCTGCCGCTGGCGATCCGGATAGCCGCGGCCCGGTTACGCTCCCACCCCACCTGGACCCTGGACCATCTCGTACAGCGGCTGCGCGATGAGCGGCACCGGCTGGTCGAGTTGGAGGCCGGGCGGCGCAGCGTCACCGCCGCGCTCGACCTGTCCTACCGTGACCTCAGCGACGATCTGCGACGCGGGTACCGGCTGGTGGGTCTGCACCCCGGTCCAGACATCGACGCGTACGCCGCGGCCGCGCTGCTCGATGGCACCCTCCGGGAGGGGGGCCGGGTACTTGAGCAGCTGCTGGAGGCCCACCTCCTGCAGGAACCCGCCCCGGGCCGATACCGGTTCCACGACCTGACCCGCGCCCACGCCGCCCACACCGCGACCCGGGACGAAACCGAACACAGCCGGCGCATGGCCCTGGACGGCCTCCTCGGCTACTACCGGCATACCGCCGCGGCGGCCATGGACGCCGCCTACCCGTACGAGCGTGAACACCGTCCGCGGGTTCCACCCGCGCGCACCCCCAGCCCCACCCTGCCCCACCCGGCGGCGGCGCTTGGCTGGTTGGACAGCGAGCTGCCCAACCAGCTGGCCACCGCGAGACACGCGGTCGAACACGGCAGGCCGGCACACCTGCTGCACGTATCGGCCATCCTGCACCGCCACCTGCGCACCCGCGGCCGACTCCATGCCGCCGAAACCCTGCAACAGCAGGCGCTGAGCACCGCACGCGCCACCGGCGACCAGGCAGCCGAGCTGGACGCGTTGACCGGCCTCGGCCACGTCCACCGGCTACAGGGCCGGTACGACCATGCCATCGACCACTACCAGCAGGCGCTGGAGCTCGCCCCCACCATCGGCCACCAGACGGCCGAACTGGACGCACTCGCGGGTCTCGGCCAGGTCCATCTCTTGCAGTGCCGGTACGAACAAGCCACCGATCACCTGGAGCGGGCTCTGCGGCTCGCCCCCACCATGAGCCACCATCCCGGGCGAACTGCAGGCGCTGAACGGCCTCGGCGTAGTCCGCCGCGCCCAGGGCAGGTATGGGCAAGCCAGCGACCACCACCTGCGGGCGCTGCACCTGGCACGCGTCACCGGCCACCTCAGTGCCGAGCAGACCGCACTGGCCGGCCTCGGCGTAATCCACCGGGTGCAGGGTCGTTTCGAGCAAGCCACCGACTACTACTGGCAGGCGCTGCGCCTCGCCCGCGTTCATGGACACCACCTCGGCGAGCTGCTGGCGCTGATCGGCCTCGCCGGTATTCACCTGGCACAGGGCCGGTACCAGCAGGCCACCGAGCACTACCAACAGCTGCTCGGCATCGCCCAGCAATGCGGCCATCGCACCTGGCAGTTCGAAGCATGGCAAGGACTCGGCCGACTACAGCACGCAACCGGTAACCCGGAGACCGCCCTCACCCATCACCACCAGGCGCTGGTGCTCGCCACCGAACTGGGCCAGCCCAACGACCAGGCCCGCGCCCATGACGGGCTCGCCCGCGCCCACCTGGCGCTGCGCCAACCTGAACAGGCCCGCACACACTGGCAACACGCCCTCGATATCCTCACCCGTCTTGGCGTCGACCACGCCGAAGAAACCACCGTCGCGGCCATCCGTAACAACCTCGCCAACCTTGGCGTCGCTGAGTGAGGGCTCTGCCGGCTCCGATTCTGGACTCAACCGGCTGTCGGGCTCAGGCCATGAAGGACGCGCTGACCGTGTCGGCGAGCTTTTCGGCCGTGTCAGTGGCGAAGTCGAGCAGCGTCATGGCGTCGTGCTCGGGGCCGCCCAGAGGTGCCATATAGATCACCAGCCGGTGCCCCTCGGTACGGTTGAGAGTCAGCACCTCATGGCTGAGCGTCATGGTACCGACGACGGGGTGGCGGAAGGTCTTCGAGCCGTCACCGATGGCACGCACCTCGTACCGTTCCCACAGCCGGTTGAAGTCCGGACTCTTGACGATCAGCTCACCGACGAGTGCCGCGAGGTCCGGCGCGTCCGGGTCGGTGCCCGCGACGGCCCGTAGCTGCGCGACGCACCCCTTGGCCTTTCGCTCCCAGTCAGGAAACAGGTCGCGGGCGGCTGGGTGCAGGAACGTATACCTGATCGTGTTGCGCTGCCGCGGCGGCCAGTCAGCCATGCCGTGCAGCAGGCGTATGCCGCCGGGATTGGCGGCGAGAAGGTCGTTCGTGCGGCTGACGACGTAGGCCGGGTTGGGTCGCAGCGTCTCCAGGAGCAATTCCATCGTGGGCCGGACGGTGCGCGAGGGTTGCGGCCGCGGTTGCGGGGCTCGGCGGGCGGCCTGGATGGCGAGTTCGCGTAGGTACCCGTGCTCCTCGTCGTCCAAGCGCAGTGCGTTGGCCAGGGCATCGACAACGGCGGGGCTGGGGCGGGTCTCTTTGCCGCGCTCCAGGCGGGTGTAGTAGTCGATGCTCACGCCAGCGAGCGCGGCCAGCTCCTCCCGGCGTAGTCCCGGGGTGCGGCGGTATCCGGTCCCGGTCGGTAGACCGACGTCGTCGGGCCGGATTCGGCTCCGGCGGGCCCGCAGGAACCGACCCAGCTCGGTCTGTTCGCTCATGCGCCCATTCTGCCTCGTCGAAGATCCGATCTGCACCGGCGAGGGGGGCCCTGTCACACCCCGGAAGATCGCGGTCTGCCTCAGGTCACGGGAGCGCACGAGGGTGTCTGTGCACGCTCATTCGGCTGAGAGGATCCCGATGACCACGACCACCGTCAGACCGGCCGGTCGCCCGACCCGCGCTCCCGCGCCCCCGGTCCGGTCCGGCGTCGTCCTGTTCGCGGCCCTGCTGGGCTTTTTCATGATTGGTCTGGACGCGTCTGCGGTAAATGTCGCGTTACCCCGCATCGGCGAGGCCCTCGGCGGCTCGACCACGGGCCTGCAATGGATCGTGGACGCGTACACCCTGATGTTCGCGGCGCTGCTACTGTCCGCGGGCGCGCTGTCCGACCGGCTCGGCGCCAACCGGGTCTTCGCCGCCGGGATCGCCGTGTTCACGGTGGCATCGGCGGCCTGTGGCCTCGCGGGCAACACCGGCGTGCTGATCGGCGCTCGGCTGCTGCAGGGCAGCGCCGCGGCGGTCGTGCTGCCGTCATCGCTGGCGTTGGTGCGCTGGGCCTTTCCCGACGCGGCCGAACGTGGCCGGGCGATCGCGATGTGGACGGTCGGTGGGGCTGTGTCCACCGCGGCCGGGCCCGTGGTCGGTGGGGCGCTGACCAGCTCACTGGGGTGGCGCACGATCTTCTTCCTCAACCTGCCGGTCGGGTTGCTGACCCTGGCGATGCTGACCAAGGTACCGGGTGCACCGCGAAGGGCCGCGCAGCTGGACCCGCTGGGGCAGCTCCTGGCCGTTCTCGCACTGGGCGGCCTGATCTATGGGGTGATCCAGGCCGGGGCGTCCGGATTCAGCACGCCATCCACCCTGATCGGCCTGCTGGTCGCGGCCGTGGCGGGGGCTGCTTTCCTGGTGACCGAGGCACGGGTCGGCGATCCGATGGTGCCGCTGAGCCTGCTGCGGTCCCGTACCACCGCGATCTGCCTGACAGTCGGCTTCGCGGTCAACGCGGCGTTCTACGGGGTCATCTTCGCGCTGAGCCTGTTCTTCCAACAGGTTCTCGGCCAGTCCGCGATCGCGGCCGGCGTGATGTTCCTGCCCATGACCGCGCTGGTCGCCCTCGCGAACATGAGCTCCGCGCGGGCGGCGGTTCGATTTGGGTACCGCATGCCGATCGCCGCGGGACAGCTCGTCTGCGCGCTGGGATTGCTCGCCCTGCTCGGGGTCGGCATCGGCGCGGGGACGAGCCGCCCGCTACTCGCGGTCCTGCTCATCCCGACGGGTATCGGCCTGGGCTTCGCCGTACCATCGCTGACCGCTGCCATGCTCAGCGACCTCCCCGCCGAGCGGGCGGGCCTCGCCGGGGGCATCTTCAACGCCGGTCGTCAGATGGGCGGAGCGCTGGCCGTCGCCGTCTTCGGAGCGCTGGTCTCCCACCCCGGCTCCTTCGTTCCCGGGCTACGGCTCAGCCTGCTGTCCGCCGCGGTGCTCCTGCTCGTGACGTTCGTGGCGACGGTCTTCCTGCCAGGCAGAAACAGCAGGCGATGAACGCATCGCGCCAAACGCCATGGGAAGGCGGTGTCATCGCGGTCGACGAACGCTGGCTACCCGGGAGTCCTTGGTGGCAGGTCGCCCGGCGGATGGCTCAGCGGGGCGCGACGGACACGAGGCGCCGCAGGGTCGGATCGTCGGTTGCCCGGCGGTACGCCTCGGCCGCGACTGGATCCTTCTCGGGATCCGGCCGGTTCCTCGGGTGCGTGCCCGCTCGAAATACACCCCCGAGCGTGCGGTCCCAGGCGATCACGGCGTCCGCATTCGATAGCCCGAAGCGACTGACGAGCAGCCGCTGGATCGTCGGCGCCGGCGCGCCGTTGAGCTTCTCGCCCAGCACGCAATCGACGATCTCCGCCGCATCGTGGCCGGGGATGGCCAGGTCGTCGGTTGGCCCTTCGTCCGGCTGAACGGGCCGTACCCTGGCGAGCCAGGCCGCGGCGACATCACCGGCGAGTACCGCGTCGACGCGCAGTGCTGGTGTCATCAGTGGGTACCTGCGGCCGAACGTCCATCGACGCGGATCGGTCGCGGGGTCGAGCACGACTACCCGTTCGCCATCGAGCAGCGGGATGTAGGCGGGCATGTGCTCCACCGGCCGGCCGTAGGCGTCGGCCATGTCGAACTGACCGATGATGCCGCCCGGAAGGTTCCAGTCCCCGCTTCCGTCGGCGGCAGCCAGCATCGCCGCGGTCGGTGGTTCGCCCGGCAACCATCCCGCGTCTGGGTCACCGATCAACCGCGCGGCGAGCAGGGTGTGCAGTTGTCTGCTGTCTCCGACGCCGTCAATAACCACGCGGAAGCCACGGCCGGACGGCCGGTGCAATACGAGCACCGGCGCTTCGTCGAGCACGAGCAGGAGTCCGTACAGAAATTCCGCATTGTCGAAGTCGTCGCCGATCGCTTCAATCGCCCGCAGCAGCCGTTCCCGCTCGGGCATTGCCGCACGGACCTCGGCGCGCTGCGACAACATCAGCGCCGGCCGCACCCACGCGTTCCCGTAGAACCACGCCTCCGCCAGACCGACAGGGTCACTGGTTCGCGCGCCCGCCGCCTTGAAGCGCTCCACCGTCGCGCTGAAGGCCGACTGGTCCGTTGACGACGGCGGCTCACCGAGCACGTCGTTGTAGAGGCTTCGGAACTCCGCGGCCGACTCCATGGCCTGGCACGCGCGCGTCACGAACATGCCCAGAAACGGAGACACATCGCTGAGCCCGAAGGCCATGACGGCGGCGGTATCAGCCAGCGCCGACGCCCGGCCGAGCTCGACCTCCGCGAGCACTGGCGCCAGGCAGACGAGACCTCGCTCGACCTCCTCCGCCGACGCCGCTCGACATGCTGCGATAAGGGCGCGACCGGCCGCGTTGTAGGCGGCGTGGTCCCAGGACTGGAGTGCCGAAACCACACCCGCAGCCGCCTCGTCCGGCGTCATCACCGGCAGATCGTACCCCTGTGGTGCCCGGCGTCGATCAACAGTCGGAGGACGGAACCTCACACGGGCGCGTCGAGTGCTCGCGCGAGCGCGTGTGGACCGGTCCGGCCGCTCGGTGCCTCGGCATCCGCGACCGAGCCCGGATTTGCCGCCGCGTCACCCGCTACGGTGCTCGGCATGGACGACACCATATGGCGTAGGAACTTCGCGACCCCCGTGATCCGCACCGACTTCGCCCACCAGGACGAGTGGACGCGGATACAGGCGGCGATCGACGAACCGCAGACCGAGCACGCGTTCCAGGCCTACGTCGACTTCGTGGACGACAAGGCATACGAGGGCCTGACCGCGTCAGGGCTGCTGCGGATCGTGCCTGACGACTCGGACGCGAGGTTCGTGTTCCTCGTCGACACGCAGGCGCTCACTCATCCCGACCGGCCGATTCTCGTGGTGAACCTCTACGACTGGGTCGAGGGCCTCGAGGACCAGGGCAGGGGACCCCAGTACGGCGCCACCTTCCGGGTCGTGCCATCGGCGATGTGGTCGGTACAGAACAACCTGTTTCTGGCGAACATGGACTGGGAGGAGTTCGCGGGCAGCGTCGATGACGACGGCATCTTCCGCGGCTTCGAGTAGCGGCAGCCAGTTCTCCGTGCGGCCAGGTCGCCGGCACGTGGGGCCGGCGACCCGCTGGGCTGCGGCGCGGCCTCGACGATGCGGCAGGCCGGTCCTTCGCGCGTGCCCGCCAGGGACCATAGATCCGAGTTGCCGAGACACCACACAATCGTGGGATGGCGTGGTGGCGACAGGTCGACTGCCCGGTGCGGTCGGTCGAGCAGGGCTGGATCGAGCGTTCGATGGACTGGTTCGTCAGCCAGTTCGGCACCCGGCGGCTGCACGGCGACGTGGTGCTGCCGACCGACGACTACTTTCCCGGCACGTACCGGGGCACGCGGGAGGACATCCGTGCGGTGCTGGAGCGGCTCTGTACTCACATGGACATCGACCCCGCCCGGGTGGACCTGGAGTACGACGCGGCCGAGGACCACACCGAACTGGCGGCGTACATCCCGGTCAACTCGAGGTCGACGGGCGCGGCCGGGCATCACCGCATCCGCGACGGCCGTTCGGTCATCGGCATCCGCGATGACCAGGCCGAGCACCCGATGGCACTGGTGGCGACCGTCGCTCACGAACTGGGCCACGTTCTGTTACTGGGTGATGGCCGGATCTCCGCCCAGCAGGAGGACCACGAGCCACTGACTGACCTGTTGACAATCTTCTTCGGCCTGGGCATCTTCAGCGCCAACGCCGCGTTCGATTACTCGCGAACAGTTCGAGGCGCGTACAGCTACGCCCGCGCCAGCCGATCCGGTTATCTGACCGAGCCCATGTATGGCTACGGCTTGGCCCGGCACGCGTGGCTGCGCAATGAGGCGGACCCGGGATGGGCACGGTACCTCGACACCAATCCGCGCGCCTTCCTCAGACGCGGCCTGCGGTACCTCGCCCACGCCGAACAAGTCGGGTAACGCCCGCAGCCATAGTCCGTCACCGTGACTTCCCACCTGAGCCCCGGCGCATCGGGCGCCATCCGTAGATTCGCCGGTTGGGTCGCCCGCGGATCGGTGGGCCATCGGATGTTGGAGGGGATCAATTACTCAGGTACTGCACTGGCGGACTTCCCCCCGGCGAAGCCGACCTGCAGGCCGGGGAGTGCGAACTCTTCTGAGGCAGGCCTTGGCAGAGCGGAACCGGATGAGCCCTCGTCCGCCGGTGTCCGGATCTGCCGCCGAACGACCCTGAATCAGGGCCACCGCGAACCGCTCAAGCCAGCCATCCGATAGGCGATGAGCTGTCGCGACGGAACCAGATGTGGTTCAGCTGGTAATCAGGACGGCGACCGTGTCGGCGGAGGTGACCGTGCGCCCCGTCGTGCGCTCGTATCGCCGGATCAGGTCCCGGCGGCGTGACCGCTGCCCGACCCGCCGTTCGGCGCGCAGCAGCAGGTTGCGCCTCGGTGGCGGATAGGCGATGGCGAGGTCGGCTAGGAGGGCGCGGGTGTCGGCGCCCGCGCCGCTGAGCACCCACGCGGCGCCGGGATCGAGCGCGACGAGGGACAGCGCGAGGTGTTCTGGCCGGTGTTCGCGGTCTCTGCGGGCGAGGGCGAGTCGGAGCGATGCTTCGTAGGTTGCCTGGACGTCGAGACCGAGCGGCGGGTTCAACCGGGCGCATCGCCGTCGTGCCTTGGCGGCTCCGAACGGCAGCAGCGGCTCGGGTTTGGTTGGCCGGTCCAGCGTTGCCGGCCTCAGCCGGGAGAAGAACCCGTCCACGTCGATGCCGAGAGGTACAAGGGATTCGCGGTCGGCGGCGGCCCCGGCGCCCAGGGGTGCGGCGTGGCGCACCGCCTCCTGGACGACCGCCTCGGTCGCGCCGTGCCGGCCGAGCACGGCGGCGACGGCGCCACCCGCCGCGGTGAGGGCGAGCAGGACGTGCTCACTGCCGGTGCGGGGATGTCCGAAATCGCGGGCTGTGACCATGGCGCTGTGCACGACACGGCGAAGATCGGGGTGATCACCTCGGAACATCAGACCTCCTCGTTGTGGCGGTACTTCCGGTGAACGGTCTGCTTAGTGACGCCCAGCCGTGCGGCGATGTCCTGCCAGGACCAACCCGCTCGTCGTGCGGCAATGACCTGTTCGGCCTCTAGTTGTTCCATCAGGCGGCGGAGCCGGGCGATCGCGCGCAGCGCGGCGTCGTGGTCGCTGCCGTTCGCGGCGCGGTCGAGGTCAACGATCATCGACATGACGTCAGCATATGCTGACGAGGCACACCCGTCAACATATGCTGACGGACGGATCGTTGCGACGCGCGCTCATAGCCGCTGGCGAGCCGGGGACCTGCCGATGACACTCGTGAAGTCTCGGACCAGGTGGGACTGATCGCTGTAGCCGAGTTCGTCGGCGAGCACTGAGCGGAGTCGGCCCGCTGGGGCTCCCCGAGCAACGTGCCAGCGTTCGTGGTGACCTTCCATCAGGAGAACGAGCTTGCCCCGCACGCGGCCGCCCTCGCTGACCCGGTGCGCGTCGGCGCGCCCCGCGAGCGCGCTTCTTCCAGTCGCTGAGGCTGACGCCGGCCGCGCGCACCACGATCCGGACTTGCCCCGGCCCGGGATGCGTCGGGGGCGTACCGGACGGGAAGGTGGGTTTCAGGCGGCCATGCGCAGGGTGGTGTCGAGCAGGCGGTTCGCGAAGCCGGTCTCGTTGTCGTACCAGCCGTAGATCTTGGCCTGGGTGCCGCCGACGACCTTGGTAAGGCTGGCGTCGAAGATGCAGGACGCCGGGCTGCCAACGATGTCGCTCGAGACGATCGGGTCCTCGGTGTACTCCAGGATGCCGCGTAGCGGGCCGTCCGCAGCCGCCCGGAATGCGGCGTTGATCTCGTCCGGCGTGGCTTCGTGGCCGAGTTCGGCGGTCAGATCAGTGAGCGAGCCGACGGGCACCGGCACGCGGATCGAGTAGCCGTCCAGCTTGCCGCTGAGCCGAGGCAGGACCAGGCCGATCGCCTTCGCCGCGCCCGTCGTGGTCGGGATCAGGTTCAGCGCCGCCGCGCGCGCCCGCCGAGGGTCGCGATGCGGTCCGTCCTGCAAATTCTGATCTTGCGTGTACGCGTGAATCGTGGTCATCGCGCCCCGCTCGATCCCGAACGTGTCGTCGAGGACCTTCGCCATGGGGGCGAGACAGTTAGTCGTGCACGAAGCGTTCGAGACGATCGTGTGGCGTTGCGGGTCGTACAGGTCGTCGTTGATGCCGATCGCCAACGTCAGGTCCTCGTTCTTCGCGGGCGCGGAGATCAGCACCCGCTTCGCGCCGGCGTCGAGGTGCGCGCGGGCCTGGTGCGCGTCGGTGAACCGGCCGGTCGACTCGACGACGAGGTCCACGCCCAGCTCCTTCCACGGCAGCCGCGCCGGATCCCGCTCGGCCAGAACGGCGATCTTCGTACCGTTCACCTCGATCGCGTCGTCGCCGCCGGTGACGCTGGCGGGCAGCGTGCCGGCGGTCGTGTCGTACTTCAACAGGTGCGCGAGCGTCCGCGCATCGGTGAGGTCGTTCACGGCGACGATCTCGACGTCCGCCCGGCGCCCCAACTGGGCCCGGAGCAGGGCGCGGCCGATGCGGCCGAAGCCGTTGATGCCCACACGCACGGTCATGGCGAACAACCCCCATCGTGTAACCAGTCTGTCAGGTTACATGATGGGGGGCCCGGTGAAACCGGTCAAGCTGGTTACCATGGCGTTGTGGAGTTCAACTTCTTCGGCGGCGACCTCGCCCTCGACCTGACCGGCACCCTCGGCAGGCGTTACGGCGGCACCCCCGTGGAATTCCTCCACTCCCCCGCCGACCTGCACCGCTGGTTCACGGCCGCCGGCATCGCCGACCCCTCGGCCACCCCGGACGACGACGACCTCGCCACCGCCAAAAACCTTCGAGAGGCCATATACCGCCTCGCCTACGCCGCCATGGCCGCCCACTCCAGCCGCCACATCATGGCCAACGACACCGCCACAGCCGCCGTCATCGCCGCCCCGGACCCCGCTGTCGCGGCGCACGGCGCTGTCGCGGCGAATCGCTTTGATGTGGCGGACCGCGCCGGTGTGACGGACGGTGCTGTTGTCGCCGGCCGTGCTGGGGTCGCTACGCCCCTCGACCGCGCCGTTCCCGCTGGCGCCGTCGCCTTGTTCGATCCGGCCGACCGAGCCATCGTGAACCAGGCGGCCGCGATCGCGCCCCCACTCGTACGCATCGACGACACCGGTGCGTTGGTCCGCACGGGATCCGCCCAAGCGTCCCTCTCGCTCGTCGCCCGCGCCGCCATCGCGCTCGTCACCGGTCCGTCCGCGGCCCAGCTGCACGAATGCGAAGGCCCCGCCTGCACCCGGATGTTCCTCGACAACTCGGCCCGCGGGACCCGCCGCTGGTGCGACATGAGCCGCTGCGGCAACCGTGCCAAGGTCGCCAAGTTCCGCGCCCGTCAGACCACCTAGAGCCCGTCAGGTCGGATAGCCACACACCGGCGATCTCGCGTAGAAGCCGGCGGCGCATCGGTGGTGCCGATCCTGGCCGGCCCGATCGCGCCGCTGCGCCCCTTGCCGCCCATTATCGGGATCCGGACGGCCACCACGGCGAACCGGCCGGCAAAGTCGGCGAAACGGCATGGACCGCAACGCCTCCGTCGCCGGGGCGGGCGGTCCGGGACAGTGTGCGCCGGCAGGCGGATGACACTATGGCCAGTCGAGCCATGGAAGGTCCAGAATGCGGCCACCAGCCAGTCGGGTGCGGAGCATCTGCGCGGTCGTCTTCATCACCATCGCACTGGTCCTGCTGTGGGGTGCGGTGGCCATCGCCGGCCATCAGCGCGCCGCCGAACAGCAACGGCGCGCCACCCAGCGCAGCATCGGCCAGGTGACCCAGGTGTACGCCGGCAAGCCTGAGCCCGTCGAGGTGACCTGGCTGGACCGTGACGAAACCTCCCACGTAGCCGTGTTTCATGCGGTCTCCGGCCAACGGATCGCCTTGGGCGACCCCTTCACCGTGCGCTATGACCCGCAGCACCCGCAGCGTGCCTACGCACTGACCACCGAGAGCAGGACAACGCGCTTCGACATCCTCCTGCTGGTGGTGCTCGCCGGCACCGTGGTGCTGCTGTGTTGGCTGGTTCGGCTGAGCCGGTGGTGGTGGGGGGCCCGGCGCGGCGAGGTCGGATTCGCGGTGGCTCACATCCAGCCCACGCCCGCCTGGCGCCGCAAGGCCGGGCGGATCTGGGTGAGGCTGACCGACGAGCAGGGGCTGGTGCGCTACCAGCAGGTCCTGTGGGAGCCCTGGCTGGCGGACTTCCCGCGAGGCGGGCGGGTCGCCATCAGGCGCTGCCCGCCTCCGGGCGAGTCGTACATCATCGAGGTACCGAGTCGGGGACGCCTGTGGCCCGCCGGGGCGACCGATGATGAGGCCCCGTCCGCCGAGGCGCACGCCCGCCTGGTCCGGGACCCGGCCACCACCGTCCTGTTCTACGTCGCATTGGTCATGATCATTCTGCTGTGGACGTTCGTCTTGGCCAGCCTGTTCATCCCGGTCTACTTCCTACTGCTGGCGTTCGCGGCCTGGCACTGGTTCGCGTTCGCCCCGCCCGGCCTGGTCTTCGAGAAGGCGCGGTAGCGACTTCGGCAACCGACCAGTTCGCGTTGATAGGAAGTCCGCTGCGGAAGACACCCCGCAACGCGTTCCAGTAGGCGTTGTAGCGAGGCTCGGCGATAATGACTGACAGGGGTACCAGACACAACCGCACCCCGGCCTTGGTCGTCACCCGGCAGGAGGCCTCGTCGCCGACGTGTGCCTGCCAGACGATCCGGGTCAGCCCGGGAGCGTCGAACCCCCGGCCCCACAGTGCCCAGACCGCCCGGACTGGGCTGGTACCCATGCCGCCGAGGCTCTCGCAGACAGGGGCGAGGTGCCAGCGACCTCCTGATCGCAAGGGACGGGTACGGCGCGGTCACGGCTGCTGACTTGGGTCGGGAGGTTTGCCGCGTGGGGTATCTCGCGGCCGGCTGGCCTCAGCGTTGGGGTCAGACACCGGGGTCATTGAGCATGAATCGCCGATCCTTGCCCGCTCCGCCTTTCGTGTTGGTCTTTGCGTGCCTCGGCGCACTCACCCTGACAGCACCGCGTCTGCTGTCCGACGCCGATTAAGGCGTTGCGGCGTCATGGGCGCCCGCGTCAAGCACGCTCGGCGCCGTGTCCTGGGCGACGCCATCGAGAGGGCCGCGATGTTACCTACATCAGCAGGGCCCTGCCCGACGGCCTGTTCGGCGTCGCCTGGCCCTCGATGCGACTGACCGTCGGCGCGCCCGTCAGCGCCGTCGGGTCGCTGCTGCCCTTCGGCGTCGCCAGCTCGTTGCTGTCCAGCACCGTCACCGGATTCGTCGTCGACCGCGCCGGCATGGGCCGGCTGCTGGCCGTGGGCACCGCACTGTCTGCCGCGGCGCTCGCCAGCTTCGGCCTGGCACCCGCGTTCTGGGTGCTCATCGCCGCGATCGTGCTGCTCGCCGCCGGGTCCGGCGGGGTCGAGGCCGCGCTCAACGTATACGCCGCGCGCCAGTTCACCGCCCGGCACATCAACTGGATGCACGCCAGCTACGGCCTTGGCGCGATGGCCGGACCGCTGGTCGTCACCGCGATCATCGACAGCGGCCTGTCCTGGCGGTGGGCATACACCAGCACCGCCGCCGTGCAGGCCGTCGTGTCGTTCGCCTTCCTCGCCACCGCCAAGCGGTGGGCCATCATCCCACCACCACGCCGGCGGCCTCCGCCGTCGCAGATGTGGCACGCGCTGCGCATGGGCGGACTGTGGCGCGGTGTCGCCGTGCAGACCGGGTTCGAATCCACCACCACGCTGTGGACGTTCCTGTTCCTCAGCAGCGGCCGCGGCCTGAGCCACGTGGTGGCCGGGGCGACCGTGTCGGCGTACTGGGCGACGCTGTGCCTCGGCCGGCTCGTCCTCGGCCCACTCGCCGAGCGGTACGGCCCTGCTGACACTCACCACCCTGGAGCGCGTCGGCGCCGAGCACGCGGACCAAACGGCCGGCGTGCAGGTGGCTGCGTCCGTGGTCGGCTCGGCAACCATCCCAGCGCTGGTCGGCGTCCTCATCGGGCACTTCAGCACCGCCATCCTGGGTCCGTGCCTGCTCGTCCTCGCCATTGCCGTCGCCATCGCCTACACCGCCGCCCGCCGAGCGGGCACCGGCGCCCCGGCCGCACGGGACGCCGCGACCCGCCCCGCCACATCCGCCGACACCCCGCCGTACCTCCACTGACCGAGCGCCGCCCGCGGTACCGGCGAGTGCGGTACCGCGGGCGGCGTGAGCGTTCCGGCCCTACGCGAGGCCGGCCTTGTTGTACGCCTGGGTCAGCAGCGACACCGCCTGGTCGGGCCGCATGGTGAGCAGGGCGTGCTCGGCGTTCGCGGTCAGCGACGCGGTCAGCGGCATGGCCGCCGGGCCGCCGCCCGCGATCGCCGCCTGCGTCACGTCCCGGGCCACGGACACCACCAGGTTGTCCTGGTCGAAGGTGTCCCGCGACGAGCGGTGCAGCGAGTTCGCGGCGTCCTGCAGGGCGGCCAGCACCCGCTTGGCGTCGCGCACCGTGCCGTCCTTACTCCACCAGCCCGGCGTGAGCGCCCGGTTCAGCGCCTTGACCGCGTCGGCGACGTCCCGGTCGCCGTGCACGGCGGCCAGTTGGTCACGCACCGAGTCCAGCCGGTCGCGCCCGTTGTCGGTGCGCAGGCCCCAGCCGTACGCGTACAGCGGGTCGTAGTTCGCATCGCCCACGTTGATGGGCAGCTGGCTCTCGGCCTTGAACCAGGTCTCCGGGAGCCGGCCGGTGAACGGCCGGTTGCCGAACAGCGCGTCCGCCACGCCCTCGCCCTCGGTACCGGGCAGCCACGACGCGACCACCCCGGCGGCCTCCGGGACGATGCCGGTGAGGTCCAGCGGGCGACCGGACACCGTCATCACCACGCACTTCATGGCGCCGCAGACCTTGTCCACGGCGGCCCGGTCGGCCACCGACAGCTGCAGGGTGTGCCCGTTGCCGACGTCGCCGACGCCCTCCGCGTACGGCGTCTCGCCGACGACCACCACGCCGACGTTGTACCCGCTCGTCGGCGCCGAGGCGTCCTTGCTGTAGGTGATGGTGGCGTGCGGCGCCACCTGCTTCATGCCGGCCAGGATGGTGGTGCCGACGTCGCCGGGGCCGGACTGCCCCTGCCAGCTGATCGTCCAGCCGCCGGTCTGGTTGCCCAGGTCGTCGGCGTTGGAGCCGGCCACGTACACCTTCGCGGTCTTGGACAGCGGCAGGACGTTGCCGGAGTTCTTCAGCAGCACCTGCGACTCGGCGGCGGCCTGCCGGGCGACCTGCCGATGCGCCGCGTCGCCGACGGTGGGCAGGTTGGTGCGCTCGGTGTACGGATGCTCGAACAGTCCGAGTTCGAACTTCTGGGTGAGGATGCGCGACACGGCGTCGTTGATCCGGGCCATGCCGACGTCGCCGCTGCCGACCAGCGCGGTGAGGTCGGTGGTGAAGTCCTTGATGTTGTACGGGACCATCACCATGTCGATGCCGGCGTTGACGCCGACCTTCACGTCGTTCTTGTAGTCGGGGCCGATCTGGTCGATGCCGGACCAGTCGCTGACCACGAAGCCCTTGAACCCGAGCTGGTTCTTGAGCACTCCGGTGATCATGTCGGTGCGCGCGTGCATCTTGGTGGGGGCGGAGTCCTTGCCGAGGATCTGCAGGCTGGAGTACGACGGCATGACCGCGCCGACGCCCTTGTCCACGGCCGTCTGGTACGGCGGCAGGTACAGCGCGTCGACCTGCTGCTGGGTGGCGTAGGTGACGCCCTGGTCAATGGTGTACGTGCCGTTGGTCGAGGAGCCGTACGCGGTGCCGCCGTCGCCGAGGAAGTGCTTGGCGGTGGCCAGCACGGCGGTCGGGTCGGCCAGGTTCCCGTTGTCCTGCAGGCCGTCGATGACGGTCTCCATCAGCTGTACCAGTGCCGGGTCCTCGCCGAAGGACTCGTAGCTGCGTCCCCAGCGCTCGTCGCGGGTGACGCACACGCACGGCGCGAACGCCCACTGGACGCCGGTGGCCCGGGTCTCGGTGGCGGTCACCCGGCCCTCCTGCTCGGCCAGGGCGGGGTCGCGGGTGGCGCCCATGCCGATGTCGTGCGGGAAGACCGTGGCGCCCTGCAGGTTGTTGTCCCCGTGCACCGAGTCCTCACCGTAGATGATCGGGATCTGCAGTGGGGTCGCCTGCGCGTGCAGTTGGAGGTTGTCCACCATGTCGGCCCACGCCTGCGGGGTGTTGGGGGTCGGCACGGATCCGCCGCCGGACAGGATCGAACCCAGCCGGTACGTGGCGATGTCCGAACCGTCGCCGACGGCGGTCCGCTCCCCCTGGGTCATCTGCCCGACCTTGTCGGCGAGGGTCATCCGCGACATGAGGTCGGTCACCCGCTTCGCGACCGACAGGCTGGAGTCGAGGTACGGCAGGCCGTGCGCGTCGATGACGACCGTGGCGCCGGAGGCGGTGAGGGTGGCCCCGGTGGCGGTCAGCGCGACGGGGATGGTCTTCGCGACCGATGCCGGTCGACCGCCGATCGTGTGCACCGCGATCGTCTTGACGGTGCCGGACGGCGTACCGGCCGGGAAGGTCAGGGTACCGCTGCCGGCGGTGAAGTCGGTGCCGGCCACCGCCGTACCGCCGCCGAGGGTGTACCCGACCGTGACGCCCGCGCCCAGCGGCCCGCCGCCGGGCTGGTTGACGACCACCCCGACCGAGGCCGAGCCACCCTGACCGGTGGTGTACACGCCCGTGGCCGGGCTGACCGAGGGTTGGGCGGTGCCGTACAGCACCACGTCGTCGAAGACCAGATCACCGGAGGTGGAGGCGGCCATGTTGATCGCGTAGCCCCACATCGAGGTGAGGTCGAGCCTGCCGTCGGTGGGCGCACCGGTCGGCTGGAAGTCGGTGCGCTTGACGAAGTCGCTGAACGGCACCTTGATCTGCTGCCATCCGGTGGCCGAGTCGGTGAAGAAGCCCTGCCACAGCTCGCTGTGCTCGCCGTCGGCGCCGCCGTCCTTGATCTCGAACTCGATGCGCTGCCCGGTCCCGGTCTGCTTGACCCAGAAGCTGAAGCCGCCGTAGGCGGTCCAGTCCTGCGCGGTGGCGAGGTCCTCGGTGTAGCCGCCGTAGTCGGTGACGTGGTAGCTGACGTCCAGGCCGTGGTCGCCCGCGTCGGCGCCGGACCGGTCGGTCACCGGCACCTGGGTCAGCGTCGGCGTGCTGGCCGCGTCGGCACCGAACGGGAAGATTCCCGGGTTGCCCGTGGTGATCGGCAGGGTGCCCTCGAAGTCCTCGACGACGGGCAGATTGGTCGAGCCGAACGCGGTCTCGGCCGGTATCCACGAGATCAGCGAGGCGACGAGCAGGCCGACGCCGACCGCCGCCACGCTCGCGCGGCCGCGCCTTCGCACCGGTCTGGACAGGGGTCCGAACATGGCATTCCTCCCCGGCGGCCGACGGTCGAGGAGCGGGCCACACAGCTGTTGCGTCGATGGCAGGACACCCCCGTGGCGACCGCCGGCGTGGCTGGTCACGGGCGCCTCGACACCGCCAGGCCCAGACCTGCTTCTTTCCGGTGCACTGCTTGTCGCTTGCGCTGCTTGTCGCTGCTGTGCGAGATCGCGTTGCCGATGTGCGGGTCGGTGCTGTTTGGACGGTCCGGGGGGAGAGCGTTCTCACCGAGATTAAAAGTGGTCTCCCTCTATGTCAACGCTGATCAATGAGTATGTCGGGGAGCGCTCTCCGAGGGCGGGCGGCCGACCGCGAGCCGCGGTCGATCGCGCGGCGGCCACCGCGCTCGCCACCATTCGGCGCGCCGGCCCGAGCGGCAACGCTGGTCCCGGCCGGCACGCGGACCACAGGCAGCGCAGGAACCACAACAGCCACGCGGCCCCCGCCGGCAACAGGGACCCCAGCGGGCAGGCTCGTCCCCAAGCTCACCGCGGCCTCATCCGGCACGCTCGCCCACGCCTGCCGCATTTCCCCCACCGGCCCCACCCGTCGCACCGAGTGTGACACGAGCGAGGTCCCCGGTCACACCGGCCGTACCGCCGAATGGCGGCCGTCCCAGCGGGCATACCCGGGAGGGGTCGGCGGCGGCCGGCCGGGGCCACGGCCGGCGATGCGAAGCGCGGCGCGACGGGCCACGACCGGCCGGTCGGCCGGCGCGCGATGCCGGTGCCGGCGCGGGAAGGAGAGGCCATGATCGTGGTCGACAGCGCGCCACTGAGCGCGCAGGAGCTGGCCGCCATCGACGGGTACTGGCGCGCGGCGAACTACCTGTCCGTCGGCCAGATCTACCTGCTGGCCAACCCGCTGCTGCGCGAGCCGCTGGTGCCCGAGGACGTGAAGCCGAGGCTGCTGGGCCACTGGGGCACCACGCCCGGCCTGAACCTGCTCTACGCCCATCTGTCCCGGATCGTGGCCCGCCGCGACCAGGACATGATCTTTGTGACCGGACCCGGGCACGGCGGCGCGGGCCTGGTCGCCAACGCCTGGCTGGAGGGCACCTACAGCGAGGTCTACCCGCAGGTGTCGCTGGACGAGCGGGGCATGGCCCGGCTGTTCAAGCAGTTCTCCTTCCCGGGAGGGATCCCCTCGCACGTGGCGCCGGAGACGCCCGGGTCGATCCACGAGGGCGGCGAGCTGGGGTACTCGTTGTCCCACGCGTTCGGGGCGGCCCTGGACAACCCCGACCTCGTGGTGGCCTGTGTGATTGGTGACGGCGAGGCGGAGACCGGGGCGCTGGCCGCCTCCTGGCACTCGAACAAGTTCCTCGACCCGGCCACCGATGGCGCTGTGCTGCCGATCCTGCACCTCAACGGGTACAAGATAAGCAACCCCACGGTGCTGGCGCGTATCGGCGACGACGAGCTGGAGGACCTGCTGCGCGGGTACGGGTACCGGCCGTACCTGGTGCAGGGCTACGAGCCCGAGGCGGTGCACCAGTCGCTGGCGGCGACCCTCGACACCATCTTCGACGAACTCGCCTCGGTGCGGGATGCCGCCCGGGAGGGCGGGATCGATGACCGTCCACAGTGGCCGATGGTGGTGCTGCGCACCCCGAAGGGGTGGACCGGCCCGAGACAGGTGGATGGCGAGCCGGTGGAGGGCACGTGGCGGGCGCACCAGGTGCCGCTGGCCGACATCCACAATGACAGCGCGCACCTGGCCATGTTGCGCGACTGGATGCTGTCGTACCGGCCCGAGGAGCTTTTCGACCGGTACGGTACGCCGAAGCCGTCCATTGTGGACTGGCTGCCTCGGGGTACTGCCCGGCTGTCCGGCAACCCGCATGCCAACGGGGGCCGGATCTCGCGCGAGTTGGAGCTGCCGGACTTCCACGGCTACGGCGTGATGGCCGGCTCGACCGCCGGAGCCACCAGCGTGCTCGGCACGTACCTGCGGGACGTCACAATCGCCAACCGGCCGTACCGCAACTTCCGAATCGTCGGGCCGGACGAGACCGAGTCCAACCGGCTGGGCGCCGTGCTGGAGGCCACCGACAAGGTCTGGCAGGCCACCATCGCGCCGGTCGACCAGCACCTCGCGCCGCGCGGCGGGGTCATGGAGATCCTGTCCGAACACACCTGCCAGGGCTGGCTGGAGGGGTACCTGCTGACCGGCCGGCACGGCCTGTTCCCGTGCTACGAGGCGTTCGCGCACATCATCGACTCGATGGTCAACCAGCACGCCAAGTGGCTCAAGGTGGCCCAGCGGCTGAGCTGGCGCAAGCCGATCCCGTCGCTGAACTACCTGCTCACCTCGCACGTCTGGCGCCAGGACCACAACGGCTTCTCCCATCAGGATCCCGGCTTCATCGACCACGTGATGAACAAGAAGGCCGAGGTGGTCCGGGTGTACCTGCCGCCGGACGCCAACACCCTGCTCTGCGTGACCGACCACTGCCTGCGCACCCGCGATCTCGTCAACGTCATCGTGGCCGGCAAGGACCCCGCGCCGACCTGGATGGATGTCGACGCCGCCGCGCGGCACTGCGCGCGCGGGCTGGGCATCTGGGAGTGGGCCTCCAACGACGCGGGCGACCCGGACGTGGTCCTCGCGGCGGCCGGCGACGTGCCGACCATGGAGGTACTGGCCACCGCCGACCTGCTGCGCACCGAGTTGCCCGAGCTGAGGGTGCGGGTGGTCAACGTGGTGGACCTCATGCGCCTGCAGCCGGCCTCGGAGCACCCGCACGGCCTGCCGGACGCCGAGTTTGACGCCATCTTCACCACCGATCGGCAGGTGGTCTTCGCCTACCACGGGTACCCCTGGCTGATCCACCGGCTCACCTACCGGCGCACCAACCACGACAACTTCCACGTGCGCGGGTACAAGGAGGAGGGCACCACGACCACGCCCTTCGACATGCTGGTGCTCAACGACATGGACCGGTTCCACCTCGTGATGGACGTCATCGACCGGGTGCCGGGGCTGTCCCGCAGGGCCGCCACGCTGCGCCAGCGGATGGTGGACAAGCGCGCGGAGCACCGGGACTACGTCCACGAGACCGGCCAGGATCTGCCCGAGGTGCGCGGCTGGCTCTGGCCGACCGGGTCCGGCTGACCATCCGGCGCCCGGCACCGCTGGCGGAGCGGCGCCGCTCGTAGGCCGGCACCGCTGGCGGGGCGGGCATCGCTCGCGGACGCGGCACCGGGGTCGCGGACGGGCGGTTGGGCCGTTTCGCGCGGCGCAGGTGGGTAGAGGGGTGAGAGCAGCCTCAAGGAGGTCAGGATGGGCAACCACAAACCGCTGCGCGAGCTGGGTCTCGACACGGGCAAGAAGGCGCGGCTGCACCGCATTCTTTACCAGCACGGGCTGGGCAACGGCAAGGCCATGTTCCTGCCGTACGACCAGGGGCTCGAGCACGGCCCCCGGGACTTCTTCGCCAACCCGGCGTCGGCCGATCCGACCTACATCCTGCGGCTGGCCGTGGAGGGCGGGTTCAACGGCATCGCCGTCCAGATCGGCATGGTCGAGAAGTTCTACTGGGACTACGCCGGCGAGGTGCCGCTGATCGTCAAGCTCAACGGCAAGACCGAGATCCCGTCCGACGACTACGCGCTGTCCCCGGTCAACGCGACGGTCGAGGACGCGGTGCGGTTGGGCGCCGACGCGGTGGGCTACACGCTCTACATCGGCTCACCCGCGCAGCACGAGGACTTCACCCAGTTCGCCGCCGTACGCCGCGACGCGCAGCGGCTGGGCATGCCGGTGGTCATCTGGGCGTACCCGCGGGGCGCCGCGATCGAAGCCAAGGGCGGCAAGGACTCCCTCTACTCGGTGCACTACGCCGCGCGCATCGCCAGCGAACTGGGCGCCGATGTGGTGAAGGTGAACTTCCCGCACCCGGAGAAGCGCAGCGCGGTACCGGCGCCGTACGACGGGGAGTTCAGCAACCAGGAGGCGATCGACGCGGTCGTCGCGGCGGCCGGCCGCACGCTCGTGCTGGTCTCCGGCGGCGAGAAGGCCGGCGACGAGAAGATGCTGGAGAAGGCCAAAGAGTCCATGCGGGCGGGCGCGGCCGGCCTCATCTTCGGCCGCAACGTCTGGCAGCGCGACCGCGAAGACTCGCTGCGCCTCGTCGGCAAGCTGCGCGACATCCTCGCCGAGCACCCATCGACCTGAGCACACCCACCCACCGAACTGAGCAGACCAACGATCTGAACGCGTGACCATCCGATCGGACGGCCGGCGCGCGACCCGGGCCGGCCCAGGCCGCCGGACGGACCGGCGGCCTGGGCTCGTTGGGCCTGCTTGATTGGGGTCAGTGGCTGGCCAGCCCCCGGCGCTGCGACGACAGCGAACTCGGCGAGTTCACGTCCGCGTCCGGTGCGACCCCGATGCCCAGCCGCTCCACCAGTTCGCCGCCCAGCCACGCGGTGCCGGCCAGCACCACGATGCCCACGAAGCTGAGGATCAGCGCCAGGGTGCTGGCATGCCAGGCGGTCGCCTGTTCGCGTAGCACCCAGCTGATCGCGAACAGCGCCAGTGCCGCGACGTTGCCCAGGCCGTGCAGCAGGCCGATCCGCTTGGCCCGGGTACGGGACGGAATCGAGGCCGCGTCGATGGCGCCGAACAGCGCGGCCAGTAGCCCGCCGATGACACCGGCACCGATCGTGTACGCGGCGGCGATCTCGAATCCCGTCCGACCGGTAATCAGGAACACGATGTCGAAAATCACCCCGGTGCCCAGCAGTCCCAGGGGAAACGCCACCAACATCGGGTGTATCTGGTGACCCATGGCCTTCGCTCGGGTCTGCATCCGTCTGCCTCCTCCCGGCACGCCGGCGGCCTGCCCTGGTTGGGCTACCCGGAGGGCACCGCGTTATGCACCGGGCGCGTGACGGCGGCGGCAAGCACGTCGATTCCGCCCTCCGCCGCCGGCCCGGCCCGCTAGCGTAAGGAACGTCCAGCGTGGGAGGCCCGGGGCCGAGTGCCGGAGGACCACCCGACGCGGGACGGGCCGGGCGCAACGGGGCAACCGCTCGCCTGTCGTGCGGGCAAGACGTGCGGGAGAGAAAGGGGCGGCCAATGACGACCGCTCGGGAGATCATGCACTCCGGCGTGAAGTGTGTCGGCGAGAACGAGGCGCTGGCCGTGGCCGCACGGGCCATGCGGGATCTGCACGTGGGCGCGGTACCGATCTGCGGAACCGACGGCAGCCTGCGCGGCATCGTGACCGACCGGGACATCGTGGTGCGGTGCGTCGCCGAGGGCGCCGATCCGAAGGTGATGCTGGCCGGCGAGCTGTCCCGGGGCACCCCGGTGACGGTGGACGCCGACGCGGACATCACCGAGGCGCTGCGGTTGATGGAGGACAACACGATCCGCCGGATTCCGGTGCTCGACGAGCAGCGGATGGTGGGCATCATCAGCGAGGCCGACATCGTCACCAACCTGACCGAGCGAGAGGTTCAACGCTTCACCGCGGCGGTGTACTCGGCGCCCCCGACCACCTGAGCCCTCGGGCATCGGAGGCCCGCGCGGCCGGCGACCTCACGCCTCCTCGGCCGCGGCGCCGAGTCCCCGCAGGGCTCGGGACCAGTGCTGGTCGGCGAGCAGGTGGCCGGCGGCGATCACCAGCGCCAGCGGCCACTCGATGACCTCGACCGCGGCGAGCAGACCGAGGCCGGCGAAGTAGGCCAGTTGGCCGGGAGGAGGCAGCGTGACATCGCCCATCAGTGGCAGCCGGAACTGGCGCCGGTACAGGCGCAGGCGTCTGGCGTGGGTCAGCTGCGTCGCGGCGCGCGGGAGCGTGATGGTCATTGCCGCCTCCTCTGGCTACCCGGGTGGTATTCCACCGTCGACCGGATCCATGCGCCGCACTGGAACGAGAGCGCCGCACCCAAACGGAAGCGGCGGACGAAACGAGAACATCAGGTCGGAGGTCGGCACAGTGAGCACGGAACGCGGGCGGTCGGTACCGCTGGTGGGACCCGCCCGTCCATGACCTCCGCCCGGCACCCCCTCAGCTCCGGCGTGACCGGCGTACCGAACCTGGTCGCCGGGCTGTCCCGCGCGGCCGGGTCGGCGCTGGGCCGGCTCGCCCTCACCGCGGCCGGGAAGAACCGGTGCGTGTGGTCGGTACCGGGCCGCTACCACATCGAGGTACGCGGCGTCGAGCGCGACGACGGCGGGGCCGCGCTGGCTCAGCTGGTGGAGCAGATGCTCGAACGGCTGCCCGGTGTGGCCTGGGCCCGGGTCAACGCGCCGTCGGGACGCGTCATCGTCGCCGTGCGGGACCCGGAGCCGCGGCTGTCGGAACTGCTGGCGACGGTGCTGGCGGCCGAACGCTCGCGGGGCCCGGAGCCCGACGGCGACCTGGAGCCGCCGCACCCGCCCGAGGAGGGTCCGCGTACCCGCAAGGCGCTGTCCACCCTGGCCGCCGACGGCGTCGGCCTCGGGCTGTCGGTGCTGACCCGGGTGCTGCCGTTCGCTCCCCTGCCCGGCGAGGTGGCCGGCCTGGCCAATTTGGTCGATATGCACCCGCGGCTGCACGCGCTGGCCGCCCGGTGGCTGCACGGCGCGCGGCGGGCAGACTCGGTACTGCCCCTGATCGAGGCGCTGTCCCAGGGGCTGGCCGGCGGCTGGACCGGCATCGCGGTCGACGGCACCCAGCGGATCCTCCAGTGGCGCGAGGCGCGTGCGCAGCAGGCCGCCTGGTCGGCCGCCGAGGAGCGGCTGACCGGCACCCCGTCGCGGGCCGCCGCCCCGCCGGTCACCGAGATCCGGCCGGTGCCGATCCCGGAAGGGCCTCTGGAGCGGTACGCGAGCCGGATCCTCACCGCCGGCGCGGCGGCCGGTGCCGTGGCGCTGCCGCTGGCGGGCTTCAAGCGCTCCGCCGCCCTGGCCCTGTCCGCGCTGCCGAAGGCCTCGTTCGGCGGGCGGGAGGCGTACGCGGCCCGGGTCGGCCGGATCCTCGCCCAGCGCGGCGTCATCGCCATGGACCGCGGGGTGCTGCGGGAGCTGGAGCGCATCGACACCCTGGTGCTCGACCAGGCCGCGGTGGGCTCCGACCGGGTCATGCTCACCGATCTGGAGCCGCTGCCGGACGCCGACGCCGAGCAGGTGGCGGGCGCGGCGTTCGCCCTGTTCGACCCGGAGGGGGCGGCGCAACGGCAGGAGGCCGACGGCTGGGTGCTGGGCCCGCTGGACGGGTTGGAGCTGCGCGGCCCCGACGGTGCCGAGCAGGCCGACCGGCTGGGCGGCGCCGGCGGTATGGTGCTCGGCCTGGCCCGCGGCGATCGGCTGGCCGCGGTGGTCCGCGCGGAGATCGAGCCCACCCCCGAGCTGGACGTGGTGGCCGCCGCCGCCCGCCGGGGCGGGATGCGCCTGGTGGTGGCCGGCGGGGACGGCCGGCGCCACGAGTTCGCCGACCGGGTGATGCCCGGTGGGGCCCAGCTGGCCGACTCGGTACGCGCGCTGCAGACCGAGGGCGCCGTGGTGATGCTGGTCTCCGGCGACCGGCGCGCGCTGGGTGCCAGCGATTGCGGGCTGGGCGTGTGCCGGCCCGAGGACGATCCGCCGTGGGGCGCGCACCTGCTGCTGGGCTGCGACCTGAGCACCGCGGCCCTGGTGGTCGACGCCGCCGGGGTGGCCCGCTCGGTGGCCAAGCACAGCATCACGCTGGCCCAGGCCGGTACCGGCCTGGGCGCCCTGGCCGCGTTCACCTCGCCGCCGGGACGGCTACCCACCCGGGTACTGAACGCGATCAACACCACGGCCGGGGTGGCCATGGGCGCCGGGCTGTGGAGCGCCCAGAAACTGGAGAGCGAGATGGTGACGCCGCCCGGCGCGAGCGTGCCGTGGCACCTCATGCCGGTCGCGAGCGTGCTGGAGCGGCTGCGTACCGGGCCGGACGGGCTGACCGGCGAGGAGGCGCACCGGCGCGTACAGGGCCAGTCCGGCGAGCCGGCCGGGAACATGGGGCTGGGGCGCGCCTTCGTCGAGGAGTTGGCGAACCCGCTCGCCCCGGTGCTGGCCACCGGCGCCGGCCTGTCCGCGGTGGTCGGGTCGCCGGTGGACGCCGGCCTGGTCGGCGGGGTGCTCGGCCTGACCGCGCTGGTCGGCGCGGTGCAGCGGGTCGCCACCGACCGTTCGCTGGCCGCGCTGCTGTCGGAGTCCATGGTCTCCGCGCGGGTACGCCGCGACGGCGGAGAACGGGTGGTGGCTGCCGGCGACCTGGTACCCGGTGACATCGTCACGCTGGCGCCCGGCGACGTCATCCCGGCCGACTGCCGGGTGATCGAGGCCGACGGGCTGGAGGCGGACGAGTCGTCGCTGACCGGCGAGTCGCTGCCGGTCGCCAAGGCCACCCCGCCGGTGATCGCCAAGGCGGTCGCCGAGCGGCACTCCATGCTCTACGAGGGGACCACGGTCGCGGCGGGCCGGGGCAGCGCGGTGGTCGTGGCGACCGGCGTGGACACCGAGGTCGGCCGGGGCCTGGCGCTGGCCCGCCAGTCGCCGCCGACCACCGGCGTCGAGGCCCGGCTCGGCAAGCTGACCCGCTCGGCGGTGCCACTGGCGGCCGGTTCGGCCGCCGCGGTCGCCGGGGCCGGGCTGCTGCGCGGGGTACCCCTGGCCGAGACCGCCGCCGAGGCGGCCAACCTCGCGGTCGCCTCGGTGCCCGAGGGCCTGCCGTTCCTGGTCAGCGCCGCCCAGCTGGCCGCCGCCCGGCGGCTCGCCGGGCAGGGCGCGCTGGTGCGCAACCCGCGGACCATCGAGGCGCTGGGCCGGGTGGACGTGCTGTGCTTCGACAAGACCGGCACGCTCACCGAGGGCCGCCTCGGCCTGGCCGGGGTGGGCACCACCGACCGGTACGCCGAGGCGGACGCGCTCGACGAGCCGCTGCGCGACGCGCTGGCGGCCGCCCTGCGGGCCACTCCCGCCGACCCGTCGTCGGGCACGTCGCTACAGACCGACCAGGCGGTACTGGAGGGGGCCCGGCACGCCGGGGTCGAGGTGAGCACCGGCGCGCCCGACTGGGAGCACGTGTGCACGCTGCCGTTCGAGCCGTCCCGCGGGTACCACGCGACGGTCGGCACCGGCCGGGACGGGCACCTGCTGAGCGTGAAGGGCGCCCCGGAGACGATCGTGCCGCGCTGCGCCAGGCGGCGGGTGGACGGCGAGGACCGGCCGCTGGACGACCCGCAGCGGCAGGAGTTGCTGGACCTGCTGGAGCGGCACGCCGGCGCCGGGCACCGGGTGCTGGGCGTCGCCGAGCGCCCGCACCCGTCGCCCAGCGTGTGCGACGACGACGTCAATGAGCTGACCTTCGTCGGCTTCCTCACCCTGGCCGACACGGTGCGGGAGAGCGCCTCCCCCGCCGTACGGCGCATCCGCGAGGCCGGCGTGCACACCATCATGATCACCGGCGACCACCCGGCCACCGCGGAGGCGATCGCCGCCACGATCAGCACGGACGGCGAGGCCCAGCGGGTGGTCACCGCCTCGGAACTCGACGATCTCGACGACGACGGGATCGCCCGGCTGCTGACCACGACCGACGTGGTGGCCCGGTGCACCCCGGCTCACAAGGTGCGCATCATCCAGAGCCTGCAGCGGGCCGGCCGCACCGTGGCGATGACCGGTGACGGCGCGAACGACGCCCCGGCCATCCGCCTGGCCGACGTCGGCATCGCGCTGGGCCAGCGGGGTACCCCGGCCGCGAGCGCGGCGGCCGACCTGGTGGTCAGCGACGACCGCCTGGAGACCATCATCGCCGCGCTGATCGAGGGGCGCGCGATGTGGTCCTCGGTGCGCCACGCCCTGAGCATCCTGGTCGGCGGCAACCTCGGCGAGATCGCGTTCAGCGTGCTGTCCGCGGCGGTCACCGGCCGCTCCGCGCTGACCGCCCGGCAGCTGCTGCTGGTGAACCTGCTCACCGACCTGGCGCCGGCGATGGCCATCGCGGTCCGTCCGCCCAAGGCCACCGGCGCCGACGCGCTGCTCGCCGAGGGCCCGGACGCGTCGCTGGACCGGATCCTGACCCGGGACATCACGGTACGGGCCGCCGCCACGGCGCTGGGCGCCACCGTGGGCTGGTCGCTGGGCCGGGTGGCCTCACCGTACCGGGCCGGCACCGTGGCGCTGGCCGCGCTGGTGGGCACCCAGCTGGGCCAGACGATGCTGGCCGGCGGCGCCAACCCGGCCACCCTGGCCGCGACGGTGGCGTCCGCGGGCGTGCTCGTCGCGATCATCCAGACGCCGGGGGTCAGCCAGTTCTTCGGCTGTACGCCGCTGGGTCCGGTGGGCTGGACGATAGCGGCCGGCGCGGCCACCGGCGCGACCCTGGGCCACGCCGCGATCGGCCGGCTGCTGCCCCACCCGGCGCCCGACCGGCCGACCGGCGACGATCATGGCGAGCAGGCCAGCGGGGAGCAGGCCAGCGGGGAGCAGCCCGACGGGGCCCACGCCGGCGGAGGCCAGGCCGGCACAGGACAGTCCGACGCGGGCCGGGCCCGCACGGGACAGCGCGGCGCGGACGGCGACGGCGACGGCGACGGCGACGGCGACGGCGCAAAATGGGCCGGCGACGAGCGGGCCGGGGTCGCCGACGCCACGGGTCCGGCGCCGGCCTGACCCGGGCGGCTGCGCCGCTGTCTCCGCTCCCGTCGCCGGCCGCTCCCGCCTACCCGGCGACTCCCGGCGCTGAACTACCCCGAGTGCTGAACTACCCCAGGTGCCGAACTACCCCTGCTGCTGGGCCCGCTCGGCGCGCACCTGCGACAGCGCCGCCGTCCACTGGGCCAGCTCGTCGAGCATGGCGTTGGCCGAGGAGTTCATCACCTCGTTGGCGCGCAGCTCGCCCTCGTCGTCCAGGAACTGGGCCACGAACGGGATGGAGACCGCCTCGAACACCGGCATCATCTTCAGCGTGGTGACCACCTGCTTGATCATCTGAGCGGCCCGGGTACCGGCGGAGACGCCGCCGTAGCTGACCAGACCCACCGGCTTGTACTGCCACTCGAAGTGCAGGTAGTCCAGCGCGTTTTTCAGCGGCGCGGTGAAACCGTAGTTGTACTCCGGCATCACGAACACGAAGGCGTCGGCGCGGTCGACCGTCGCGCTCCAGTCCTTGGTGTGCTGGTGGGTGTAGCGGCGCAGCCGGGGGTGGTTCGGCTCGTCCATGAACGGGAGCTTCAGCTCCGCCAGGTCGATGAACTCGATCTCGAAGCCCCCGTGCTTGATCGCCTGCTCACGGAACCACTCCGCCACCGGCAGACCGACCCGGCCCGGCCGAGTGCTCGCGACGATGATCTGCAGCCTAGCCATGGACGCCCTCTTCTGGTGATCGTCGTTTGGTGTGCCGGCAAAACGGTACCCGAGGGCGCGGTGGTTGCCGAGGGCGCGGTGGTTGCCGAGGACCGGTTGGGGCGGGCTCGCGGCGCGGCTGATCGGCAGGGCACGTGGATGCCCTGTGTCCGATTTAATCCGATTGACGATGCAGAGGGCGCATTGGGCGTGTTATAGATATCTAGGGCATTACGAGAAAAATACGAGCTTACGGTCCTATTGGGAAGCGTGGTGATGAGATGGCCGCCGGGCCGTCCGTGACCTACCGGTCCAGGCGCCGGCGACGCCGCCGCGCGCTGCGCCGGGCGCTGCTGTCCGCCACGGTCGCCGGGTGCGTGCTGGCGGTCAGTGGCGGCTGGATCGGCCTGCGCGGCTGGGAGGCCCGCGGCCACCTGATCAATGCTGCCGCCCTGGCCGGCGACCTGAGCGACCAGGTGATGGCCGGCGACACCGAGCAGGCCCGCCGCACGCTCGTCGCGCTGCAGGGACAGGCGGCCGGCGCGCACGACGTCACCACCGGTCCGGCCTGGTGGACCGCCGCGCACGTGCCCTACGCGGGACGGGACGTGGCCGCCGTGCGCGCGATCGCCGCCTCCATCGACGACCTGGCCGGCGACGCCTTCCCGGCGCTGATCGGGCTCGACCCGTCCGACCTGCTGCCCACCGGGGGGAAGCTGAACCTCGCCGCGCTGCGCGAGGCGGCGCCCGCCTTCGCCTCCGCCGACGAGGTGGTCCAGCGGGTCCGTACCCGGCTCGACGCCGTACCGGCCGCCGACCTGCTGCCGCCGATCCGGGACGCGATCCAGGCGCTGCGCGCGCAGATCGAGCGCCTGTCCGCCCTGACGTCGGCCGGCCACCAGGGCACCGCCCTGCTGCCCGAACTGCTCGGTGCCGACGGCCCGCGCACGTACCTGCTGCTGCTGCAGAACCTCGCCGAGTCCCGGTCCACCGGAGGGATCTTCGGCGCGTACGCCGTGGTCCAGACCGACCACGGCCAGATCACCATGACCAACCGTGGGGCGGGCGGCGACCTGCAGCAGTTCCCCGCGCCGGTGCTGCCGCTGGACGCGGCCACCAAGGCGCTGTACACCGACCGGATCGGGGTCTACCCCGCCGATGTGAACCTGACCCCGGACTTCCCCACCGCGGCCCAGCTGTTCCGGGAGATGTACCGGCAGCGCACCGGCGTGACCGTGGACGGCGTGCTGGCCACCGACCCGGTGGCACTGTCCTACCTGCTGGGTGCGATCGGCCCGGTACCCATGGCGGGCCAGCCCACGCTCACCGCCGCCAACGCGGTGGGCACCCTGCTGTCCGACCCGTACCAGCAGATCGCCTCCGAGGACGACCGGCACGACTACTTCGCGGCCTCCGTGCTGGCCGTCTTCGACGCGCTCACCCACCGCTCGACCGACCCGCGCACGGTGCTCGCCGCGCTGGACCGGGCCGCGGGCGAACGCCGCGTGCTGTTCTGGAGCGCCCGCCCCGCCGAGCAGGCCGCGTTGGCCGGTACCGAGCTGGCCGGGGTCCTGCCCCAGCAGGAGCCGGTACCCGGCGTCGGCGTGTTCCTCAACGACGGCAGCGGCTCCAAGCTCGACTACTACCTGACCCACTCGGCCACCCTGAGCGTGGGCGACTGCCGCGGCGACGGGCGGCGGGAGCTGAGCCTGCACCTGACGCTCGGCTCCACCGCGCCGGCCACCGGGCTGCCGGCCGCCGTGACCGGGCTCGGGCTGGCCGGCGACCCCGACACGGCCCGCATCGTGACCTATCTGTTCAGCCCGGCCCACGGGTCGCTGGTCGACGCCAAACTCGACGGCGTTCCCGTGCCGCTGGGCAGTGGCACCGACCACGGCCGGCAGGTCGGGGTGGTCAGCCTCGACATCCCGCCGGGACGCAGCCGCGTCCTGGACGTGAACCTGCTGGCCCCGGCCGTGCCATCGAACACCGCCAGGCTCTGGCTGACCCCAGGTGTGGCGCCCTGGAACACCCACATCAATCCAGCACCTGCGTGTGCTCAGTAGAAAGGACCCCATCATGCGGATTGCCCGCATCATCAGCGCGCTCGCCGGTGCACTGGCCATCGTGGCCGCTCCCGCCGTCGCGCACGCACAGAACGAGTACCCACCCACCGGACCATCGCTGACCCTGTCGAGCACCACCATCAACGAGGGCGCCACGGTCACCCTCACCGGCCAGAACTTCACGCCCAACGACCCGGGCCAGATCACCGGCACGCGCCGCCCGGTCGCCGCCGGAGCGCCGGGTACGACGAGCCACCACAGCAACGGCAACGGGGCGGGCTGGACCACCGTGGCGTACAAGATGCCGCTGGCCGACGACGGCGCGCAGGTCCTGCCCATGACCACCACGGTCCGCGCGGACGGGACCTTCTCGGTCCTGCTGCGGTTCAACGACCCTGGCGTGTTCGACATCAGCGCCGCCGACGCGCACAACCTGGGTGCGTCGGTCACCCTCACGGTTCTGGCGACGAACCTGCCGGTGACCGGTGACAGCCTGACCCCGTGGGGCATCGGCGGCGGCGCCCTGCTCGTCGCGGGCGCCGGGCTCTACCTGATCGCCCGGCGGCGCCGCCAGCGCGCCGACGGCGACCCGGGAGCACCGCAACTGGCCGGCTGACCCGGACCGGCCCGGTGGGGGCGGGGTGGCGTGACGCCGCCCCGCCCCTCCGGCGTTCTCCCGCCGTGCGCGGTCCGCCCGCCGGTGGGACAGTGGACCGGCCGACGGCGGTCGCTCGGCCTGAGGGCAGGATCCCGAGGAGACCTGACGCCGGGTTGGCCCGGCGCGCCCCGACCGTCCCCGCGCTCCGGCCGGACGAAGGGCCGGACCGGGCCGCCGCCACGGCCCGCGGGAACGGTCGGGTGGCCGGCAGGGGGCGACCGCCCGGAGGCGCCTCAGGCGGCCGGCACCGCGTCGCGGATCGCGACGTGGCAGGCGACCTCGTGGCTCGGGCGAAGGCTCAGCAGCTTCGGCTCGGTGCGCAGGCACACATCCTCGGCCAGCGGGCAGCGCGGGTGGAACGGGCAGCCGGACGGCGGGTTGGCCGGGTCGGGTACCTCGCCGATCACCGTGGCGTGGATCGGCTCCGCCAGGGTCGGGTCCGGCACCGGCACCGCGGCGCCCAGCGCCACCGTGTACGGGTGGGCGGACTGGTCGAGTACCGACTTCCAGTCGCCCAGCTCCACCACCCGACCGAGGTACAGCACGGCCACCCGGTCGCTGATGTGCCGCACCATGGACACGTCGTGGCTGATGAACACGTAGGACAGGCGCAGGTCCCGGCGCAGGTCGTCGAGCAGGTTCATGATTTCGGCGCGTACCGACACGTCCAGCGCGGAGACCGGCTCGTCCAGCAGCAGCACCTTCGGCTCGACCGCCAGCGCGCGGGCGATGCCGACCCGCTGGCGCTGCCCGCCGGACAGTTCGTGCGGGTAGCGCTGGGCCAGCCGCGGGTCGAGGCCGACCAGTTCCAGCAGCTCACCCACGCGGCGGGCCCGCCCGCGCGCGTCGCCGGCCAGCCGGTGCACGCCCAGCACCTCGGTGAGGATGGCGCCGACGCGCTGGCGCGGGTTCAGCGACGAGTACGGGTCCTGGAACAGCATCTGGATGCGCTGGCGCTGCTCGCGCAGGGCCTTGCCGCGCAGCTTGGTGAGGTCCACCCCGTCCAGTTCCACCGTGCCCGAGGTCGGATCCTCCAGCCGCACCAGCAGCTTGGCCAGGGTGGACTTGCCGGAGCCGGACTCGCCGACGATGCCCAGGGTCTCGCCCTCGCCCAACTCCAGGGACACGCCGGCCAGCGCCTGTACGACGTTCTCGCCGCCGCGCACCGGGTACTCCTTGGTCAGGTTCGTCGCACGCAGCATGACTACCTCCATTCCGCGGGCGGCACATGGCAGGCGACCCGCGTGGGCGATTCCGGCGCCGCGACCGCCACCGCCGCGCCGGTCGCCGGCTGGCCACCGGCCGCCGCGGCGGGCCGGGCGGCGTGCGCGCCGGGATCGGGCAGCGCCACCGTCCGGGGCAGCAGCTCCGGGCGGATCTTGCAGATGTCCCGCGCCTGGGGACACCGGGGCTGGAACGGGCACCCGACGATGGTCTCGGTGGACGTCGGCGGGCGGCCCGGGATGGTGGCCAGCCGGCCTCGGCCGTCGCTGCTCGGGTCGGGCAGGGAGGCCAGCAGGCGGGCCGTGTACGGGTGCTGCGGCGCGGCGAACGCCTGCCGCACCGGGGCGTCCTCCACCACGTGGCCGGCGTACATCACCACCACGCGGTCGACCAGCCGGGCCACCACGCCCAGGTCGTGGGTGACCCAGATGGTGGTCATGCCCAGCTCCCGGCGCAGCTCGTCGACCAGCGCCAGGATCTGCTGCTGGATGGTCACGTCCAGCGCGGTGGTGGGCTCGTCGGCGATGAGCAGTTTCGGCCGCATGGCCAGCGCGGAGGCGATCATCACGCGCTGGCGCATGCCGCCGGAGAACTCGTGCGGGTACGCGCGGGAGGTGCGGCGGGGGTCGGGGATGCCGACCCGGGCCAACAGGTCCAGCATCCGCTCCCGGGCCTGCGGCTTGGCCACGCCGTGCGAGGTCATCGCCTCCATCACCTGGTCACCCACGCGCATCAGCGGGTTGAGCGAGGTCATCGGATCCTGGTAGATCATGGCCACCTCGCTGCCGCGAAGCTCGCGCAGCTGGTGCTCGTGCAGCCCGGTCAGCTCGCGGCCGGCCAGCCGCACGTGCCCGCCGGAGACCCGCAGCGGCGGGCTGAGCAGGCCCATCACCGACAGCATGGTCAGCGACTTGCCCGAACCGCTCTCCCCCACCACGGCCACCGTCTGCCCGGCCGGGACCGACAGGTCCACGCCGCGCACGATCTCGTTCGGGCCGGCCGAGACCCGCAGGTCCTCAAGCTCCAGTAGGTCAGTCATCTCGCCCTCCGCCCAAGTGAAGAACCCTCGGCGCGACCGCCAGCGGCTCGGGCAGGCGCAACGGCGCCGAGCCCGGCACGATCGCGCCGAGCACCCGGTCGCCCGCCGCGCCGGTGGCGCTGGAGGAATTACCGGGCAGCCCGTTCGCGGTCTGCCAGCCCAGCAGCGCGAAGGCGATCGCCTCCTTGGTGGCCGTCGGCGCGCCGAACTCCGCCGTGGTGGTCAGCCGTACTCCGGGCAACCGCTTTGCCAGCATGGCCATCAGGGTCGGGTTCTCGCAGCCGCCGCCCGAGGCCACCAGGGTGTCGACGCCGTGCCGGCGCACCTCGTCGGCGACCGTCTGCGCGGTCAGCGCGGTGAGGGTGGCCACCAGGTCGGCGTCCCCGATGCCGGGGAAGGCGGCGACCGCCTTGTCCACGTACTCGGCGTTGAACAGCTCCTTGCCGGTCGACTTCGGGGCGGCCAGCGCGTAGTACGGCTCACCGAGCAGGTGTTCCAACAGTCCATCGTGGACAGCACCGGCGGCGGCCAGCCTGCCGTCCTCGTCGTAGCTGCGCTCGCCGCCGCTGATGCGGACCACGGCCGCGTCGATGAGCGCGTTGGCCGGGCCGGTGTCGTAGGCCAGCGTGTGCGGCGTGGTGGCCGAGGCCGGCACGGTCATGTTGGCGATGCCGCCGAGGTTGAGCGCCGCCGGGTGGCCGGGCAGCCCGGCCAGCAGCATGGTGTCCATCAGCGCGACCAGCGGCGCGCCCTGCCCGCCCGCCACGATGTCCCGGATGCGCACGTCGAACACGACCGGTACGCCGGTGCGCTCGGCGATCCACGCCGGCTGGCCGATCTGCAGGGTGCCCAGGACGTGCCGTCCCTCGACCCAGTGGTAGACCGTCTGGCCGTGCGAGCAGATGAAGTCGACCGGCCCGCCGCGCTCGATGGCGTCCGTGGCCGCGTCGGCGAACGCCTGGCCGATCAGGGTGTCCAGCGCGCAGGCCTCCTCGAAGGTCAGCGGCGCCGGAGGCAGCGCGCGCACCAGCCGCTGGCGCAGGCTCGGCGGGTACCCGATGGTGGCGGTGTGCCCGACGGTGCCGTGCAGCACCCCGTCGCGTACCTCGAAGTCCACGGTCGCCACGTCGATGCCGTCGTGCGACGTACCCGAGATCATGCCGAGAACCTTCATGACATCTCCTCCAATGCCTGGCGCAGCCGGCCGCTGTTGCTCGCCAGGCGGCGCGCGGCATCCTCCACACCGGACGATCCGCCGAGCATCATGATGGCGATCTTGACGTCCAGCCCGGCGGAGTCCAGGGCCGCCTCGGCGACCGGACGGCCCGCGCCGGTCACCCGCTCGATGATGCGCACCGCGCGGTCGCGCAGCTTCGCGTTGGTCACCCGCAGGTCGACCATGAGGTTGCCGTAGGTCTTGCCGAGCCGCACCATGGCGATGGTGCTCATCATGTTGAGCACCAGCTTCTGCGCGGTACCGGCCTTCATCCTGGTGGAGCCGGCCAGCACCTCGGGGCCGACGAGCACCTCAATGGGCAGCTGCGCCGCGGCGGACAGCGGGGCGCCGGCGTTGCACGACAGGCCGACGGTCAGCGCGCCGCGCTCCCGGGCGGTGCGCACCGCCGCGAGCACGAACGGGGTGCGCCCGCTGGCCGCGATGCCGACCACCGCGTCGGCGGCGGTGACGCCGCGGGACGCCACGACCGCGGCGCCCGCCACCTCGTCGTCCTCGGCCCCCTCGACCGCGACCTGCAGCGCGTCGCCGCCCCCGGCGATGACCGCCTGGGCCAGCTCCGGGGGGGTGCTGAAGGTGGGCGGCCACTCGGCCGCGTCCAGCACGCCCATCCGGCCGGCGCTGCCGGCGCCGATGTAGAACAGCCGGCCACCGGACTCCAGCCGCGCGGTGACCGCCTCGATGGCCGGGACGATCTGCGGCAGGGCCTGGCGCACGGCGGCGGGTACCTCGTGGTCAGCCTCGTTCATCAGCCGGGCGAGTTCGGCCACCGACGCGCCGTCTATCTTGGCGTACCGGTCGTCGACCTGCTCGGTGAGCAGCTGATCCAGTGCCTCGCTCATGAGTTGCGTCCGTTTCTCGGGTCAAGGGCGTCGCGCAGTCCGTCGCCGAGCAGGTTCAGCCCGACCACGAAGATGACGATCGCAACGCCCGGTGCGGCAAGGGTCCACCACGCGGTGGACGCGAAGACCTTCGCGTCGAAGACCATCGAGCCCAGCGACGGTGCCGGCGGGGGGCTGCCCAGGCCGAGGAAGCTCAACGACGCCTCGGTCAGGACCGCCCAGGACATCGACAGGGTGACCTGCACGGTGACGATGGCCGAGATGTTGGGCAGGATGTGTCGGAACAGGATGCGCCCGGTCGGCATGCCGAGCACCCGGGTGGCCCGGATGAAGTCCGTCTCCCGCAGCGACAGCACCGGCCCCCGGGTGACCCGGACGAAGATCGGGATGTAGACGATGCCGATGGCCAGCGCGATGGTGGCCCAGTTGCGGGTCAGCGTGGTGGCCAGGGTCAGCGCCAGCAGCAGGGGCGGGAACGCGAACAGCACGTTGGTCACCGCCAGCACCGGCCCGCGTACCTTGTTGCCGAAGTACCCGGCGCAGATGCCGGCCAGGGTGCCGACCACCCCGGACAGCGCCACGGCGACCACCGAGACCCGCAGCGAGTTGCCGATGCCGGCCAGCGTGCGGGAGAAGATGTCCCGGCCGAACTGGTCGGTACCCAGCCAGTACTTGCCCGACGGGCCCTGCAGGGCGTCCAGCGGGTGCTGCGCGATCGGATCGTAGGGCGTCAGTCCGGCGATGCCGCAGATCGCGCCGATCAGGACCAGCGCCACGAGCACGGAGCCGATCAGCCCGGCCGGGCTGCGCAGCAGCCTGCGCCAGGCGGCACTGGAGGCCGGCGGGGCACCGGCCCCGGCGGTGGCCTCGGTGGCGGTGGTGGGAACGGTAACGGTCATGACGCACGCACCCGCGGGTCGACGACCCGGTACAGGAAGTCGGTCAGGAGGTTGACCACCACGAACAGCGTGGCGATGATCAGCACTGTGCTCTGCACCACGGCGTAGTCCTTTTCCTGCATCCCGACCAGCACCTGCTGGCCGATGCCCGGTACCGAGAAGATCTGTTCCACCACGATCGCGCCGCCGAGCAGGTACCCGAACTGGATGCCCGTCATCGTGATGATCGGGTTCAGGGCGTTCTTCAGCAGGTGACGCACGCGCAACCGCATCGGCGCCACGCCCTTGCCGCGCGCGGTGCGCATGAAGTCCGCGGTGGACACCTCCAGCAGCGCGGTGCGGGCGGTGCGCATGATCGGCGCGGCGAGCCCGAAGCCCAGCACCAGCGCCGGGAACATCATCTGTTGCAGATTGACACCGGGATTGCTGAACAGGTGCTGGAACTCTCCGGCGTTCGGGTTGTAGTGGGCGTACTTGGAAATCAGCGTGAGCAGCGTGGCGGCGATCAGGAAGTTGGGGACCGACAGGGCCAGCAGCCCGATGACCTGGCTGACCCCGTCGCGGCCCCCGTTGGGGCGCGATGCGGACAGCATGGCCAGCGGTACACCGATCACCAGACCGACGATGGTGGCCAGGATGGCCAGTTCGATGGTGATGGGCAGCGCCTGCTCGGTCATTGCCAGCACCGACTCGCCGGCCCGCTGGGAGAAGCCGAGGTTGCCGGTGAAGATGTCGCCGAGCCAGGAGAAGAACTGGACCGGCAGGGGCTTGTCGAGGCCGTAGTAGCTGCGCAACGACGCCAGCTGGGCCGGGGTCAGCGCGGCCGCCTGGGTGCCCAGCGTGGCCGTGATTTGGTTACCGGGGATGGCCCGCAGCATGGCGAAAACGAGCACGGCCACTCCGAAGAGGGTCAACACCGCCTCCACCAGCCGGCGCGTCACCGAATGGCGTGCGAACCTGCGCACCGGGCTCCTCCTTTGCTGTGACGGGAACTGTTGCTCGCGCGGGCCGCCGGGCCCGCGGGATGTTCCTCGGCGGGCCGCCGGCCCGCCGGAGGATCCCGGGGAAGCGCGAGCGCGCTCCCCCGGGACTTCCGCGGCCTCAGCTGCTAGAGGTCTGCCAGAGGTAGTCGAACGACCCGTTGGGCATCGGGGTGAACCCGTGCACCGTGCTGGTCGTCGCGGTGTAGTCGTAGCTGGAGAACAGCCAGATCCAGACCGCGTTGTCGGTCAGGTAGTTGGAGATCTGGGTGTAGATCTGCTTGCGCTGCGCCGGGTCGGTCGTCGCCTTGCCCTGAGCGAACAGCTGGTCCAGCTGCGGCGAGGAGAACCCGGCCACCTTGTTGAGGTTTCCGGTGCTGGTGAAGTACCGGCCGTACATGCCGTCCGGGTCCGGCGAGCCACCGTTGAGCGCCACCGCCGCGGTGAAGTTACCGGCGACCCAGGCGTCGACGTACGCGGCCGAGTCCAGCGTCTGCAGCTTCAGGGTGATGCCCGCGGCCTTGAGCTGGGACTGCAGGTTCTGCGCCTCGTTGACCGAGGTGGAGTACAGGCCCGTGGAGACGATCGCGGTGATGGTCAGGCCGTTCGGGTACCCGGCCTGGGTCAGCAGCTGCTTGGCCTTGGCCACGTTCTGCGTCGCGCACGGCTGCGCGTTCGGGTCGGACTTGTAGGCCGGCGAGGTGATCGGGCCGATGACCGTACCCTGGCCGAGCGCGGCCGTGTCCACCACCTGCTGGCGGCTGATCGCGCACTGCATGGCCAGCCGGACGTTGACGTTGTTCAGCGGTGCCTTGCGCGAGTTGAGCTGCAGGACGTGGTACCCGAGGTCGGGGGTCTTGTCCAGGGTCAGCCCGCTGCCCTGCGCGGTCTTGGCGACCGTCGGGTCATCCAGCACGGCGAACTGCACGTTGCCCGACTGCATGGCGGAAACCACCGAGCTCTCGTCCGGGATGATCCGGAACTGCAGCTGCGACGACTTCGGCTTGCCGGCCCAGTAGTTCGGGTTGGCGGTCAGCGTCACCGACTGGTTCGGCGTGCGGCTGGTGTACGAGAACGGGCCGGTGCCGTTGGGCTTCGCCGCGACCTGCTGCTCGGTGTTGTCCTTCGACAGGATCGCCAGGTTGACGTTGGCCAGGCTGGCGAGCAGGCCGGCGTCCGGGGCGGACAGGTTCAGCACCGCCGTGTTGGCGTCCGGGGTGTCCACCGAGGAGACCGAGGCGATGTAGGAGGCGGCGACGGCCGCGGTGGCCGGGTCGCGCAGCCGGTCCAGCGAGGACTTCACGTCGGCCGAGGTGAAGTCCTGGCCGTCCTGGAACTTCACGCCCTGGCGCAGGTGCAGGGTCAGAGTCTTGTTGTCGTTGGAGTAGGTCCAGCTCTGCGCGAGGCCGGGCTGGACGTTCATGTTGGCGTCCAGCTGGGTCAGCGTGCCGTAGACCTGCTCCAGCAGGTGCTCGGCCTGGAACTGGGTGGCCTTCCACGGGTCCAGCGTGTTGGGGTCGGCGGTGTAGCCGATGACCAGCGTGCCGCCGCCCGCTGATGAGGAAGTGCTATTGGAGCCGCTCGAACACGCCGTAGCAAGCAGACCGGCGGCTAAAACAACCGCCAGGCTCCTACTCACCGGTGAGCCCAGCGCGGTGCGGAGCTTCACGATCCCTACCTCCGGTCTTACGCGACCCGCGGGTCGCGACCACTAACCGGCGCCGGTGGCCCCGGTCGTTACCGGCCGGAGCGAGCGCCCTAGGCGACGAGTATCGGAACTCACGCCGGCCAGGTCAATAGTTAACGCGAAATTGGTTTCTTGTGTTAAATCTTGCCACGGTGCTACCGTTCGGTCCGTGGCCAAGTTGGAGGATCTGCTGGTCAGGGGCGCTACGGGGGCTCCTAGACCGTTGTACAGCGGCGCCGTAGGGCTCATCCACTTTCAGGGACGAGTTGAGCAATTCGCCACAGCCGGACAAACGGCGATCTATGCGGATACGAGCGGAACGCCTATTTCTCCCGAATTATCCCGTCCGGTGACCGGAGACACCATCTTCGATCTCGCGTCCATCACCAAGGTCTATGTCACGACCATGGTGCTGAGCCTGGTCGAGGAGGGAGCCCTCGGCCTCGACGAGCCGGTGGCGACCTGGCTGCCCAGCTTCGCCGACGGCGAGCGCACCCGGGTGACGCCGCGCCGGCTGCTCACCCACACCTCTGGGCTGCCCGCCCTGCTGTCCCTGTGGACCGACTGGCCCGACCGGCGCTCGCGGGTCGAGGCGATCCTCAACGCCCCGCTGGTGCGCACCCCGGGCACCGGCTTCGAGTACTCCGACATCGGGTACCTGACCGTCGGCCTGCTCGCCGAGCGGGTCACCGGCCGGACCCTGCCGGAGCTGGTACGCGAACGGGTCACCGGGCCGCTCGGGCTGGTGGACACCGGGTACCTCCCGCCGGCCGACAAGCTGCCGCGGGTGGCCGCCACCGAGTACGAACCGGCCGAGCACCGGGGCATGGTGCGCGGCGAGGTGCACGACGAGAATTCGTGGTCGTTGGGCGGCACCGTCGGCCACGCCGGCATCTTCGGCACCGCGAGCGAGTTGGCCCGCCTGGGCGAGATGCTCCGCTGCTACGGTGCGCTGGACGGGGTGCGTGTACTGAGCGAGGAGACGGTTGACCAGATGACCCGCGACCAACTGCCGGCCGGGGTCGACCCGGGCTTCCGCCACGGGCTCGGCCTGCGCGTCGACGACCCCGGTTTCATGGGCCCGCTGGCCGGGTCCGGCGCGTTCGGGCACACCGGCTTCACGGGCACCTCGCTGGTCGTCGACCGGGGACGCGAACTGGTGGTGGTGCTGCTGACCAACCGCGTGCACCCCAGCCGCGACTGGGCCGACGTGTCCGGACTGCGCCGCGAGGTGGCGGCGCTCGCCGCGCAGGCTCACCCGGGCGGGCAGAGATGAGCGCCGACGCCGACATCCTGGTGCGCATCAGGGGCGCGCTGCCCTCGCTGCGGCCGGCCGAGCGCCGCGTCGCCGAGACGGTACTGGCCGATCCGGCCGCCGCCGCGGAGCTGTCCATCAGCGCGCTGGCCCGGCAGTGCAACACGAGCGAGACCACCGTGATGCGGCTGTGCCGGTCGCTGGGCATGGAGCGCTTCCCCGAGCTGCGGCTGGCCCTGGCCCGCGCGGCGACCAGGGAGGAGGCCCGGTTCGGCGCGGAGGGCCACGTCGACGGCGACATCAGCCCCACCGACAGCCTCGCCGACATCGTCCACAAGATTGGCTTCAGCGACGCGCGGGCCATCGAGGACACCACCTCCACATTGGACATCGGGGCGCTCGCCCGGTCGGCCGAGGCGGTCAATACCGCCCGGCGCATCGACCTCTACGGCGTCGGCGCCAGCGGCTTCGTGTGCCAGGACCTGCACCAGAAGCTGCACCGCATCGGACTGTTCGCCTTTGCCTGGCCCGATCCGCACGCGGCGCTGACCTCGGCCTCGCTGCTGACCGACCGGGACGTCGCGGTCGCCATCTCGCACACCGGCACCACGATCGACACCGTCGAGTCGTTGCGGCTGGCCGGCTCCCGCGGCGCCACCACCATCGCCATCACCAACTTCGCCTCCTCCCCGCTGACCGAGCACGCCGACCTGGTGCTGACCACGGCGGCCCGGGAGACCACCTTCCGCTCCGGCGCGACCGCCAGCCGCATCGCTCAGCTCGCCGTGGTGGACTGCCTGTTCGTCGCCATCGCCCAGCGCTCGTACGACAACGCCATGCAGGCGCTCGAGCTGACCTACGCGGCCGTGCACGACCGCCGGTACCCGGCCCGATGATCACCCAGGTTCTGACCCACCGGGTGGAGGCGCCGCTGCACACCCCGTTCGTCACCGCGTTGCGGCGCACCGGCACGGTGCGCACCCTGATCGTCGAGGTGCGCGACGGCGACGGGCACCGCGGCTTCGGCGAGGGCCCGCAGGTGCTCCAGGTGACCGGGGCGTCGGTCGAGGGCACCGAGGCCTGCGTCGCCCAGGTGATGGGCCCGCTGCTGGTCGGCCGCGACCCCGACGAGCTGACCGCGAACTGCCGCGCGGTGCGCACGGCCGTGGCCGGCAACGAGGCGGCCAAGGCCGCGCTGGACATCGCGCTGCACGATTTGGCCGCCCAGCGGCTGGGGATACCGCTGGTACGCCTGCTGGGCGGCACCGCCCTGCGGGTACCGACGGACGTGACCCTGTCCGCCGACGAGGCGGCCGACGCCGCGGCGGCCCGGGTCGCCGACGGCTTCGGGGTGCTCAAGGTGAAGGTCGGCGCCGACCCGGCGACCGACGTCGCCCGGGTGCGCGCGGTACGCCAGGCGGCCGGCCCCGACGTGACGATCCGGGTCGACGCCAACCAGGCGTGGACTCCCCGGCAGGCGGTCGGGGTGATCCGGGCGCTGCACGACGAGGGGCTCAACCTCGAACTGGTGGAGCAGCCGGTCCCGGCCTGGGACCTGGACGGGATGGCCTGGGTGCGCGACCGGGTGGACCTGCCGATCCTGGCCGACGAGTCGGTCTTCGGGGTGCGCGACCTGGTCGAGGTGATCCGTCGCGGCGCCGCCGACCTGGTCAATGTGAAGCTGGCCAAGTGCGGCGGCCTGTCGGCCGGCCGGGTGCTGTTGCGCCTGGCCGAGGAGCACGGCGTCGGCACGATGGTCGGCTCGATGATGGAGAGCCCGGTCGGGGTGGGCGCCGCCGCCAGCCTCGTCGCCGCGTGCGGCACGACGCTGACCTCGGACCTGGACGCCGCGTGGTGGCTCGCCCGCTCGCCGGTCGAGGGCGGCATCGGGTACGACGGGCCGGTCGTCGTGCTGCCCGACGCGCCCGGGCTGGGCGTGACCGGAATCGCGGACAATACAGTGGAGGTGTGAGCATGGCAGTGTCGAACGCGGTCCTGGAGAAGCTGCGGGACATCGTGGGCCCGCAGCACGTACACGTCGCACCGGGCGAGCTGGCCGCGTTCGCGCGCGACGCCACTCCCCTGTTCCACGCCGTACCCGACGTGGTGGTGCACCCGTCCGACACCGACCAGGTGTCACGCATCCTGGCGCTGGCCACCGCCGAGGCCATCCCGGTGGTGCCCCGCGGCGCCGGCTCCAACCTGTGCGCCGGCACGGTGGCCCTGCACGGCGGCATCGTGCTGGTGCTGACCCGGCTCAACCGCATCCTCGAGGTCAGCAACGAGGAGTTGCTCGCCCGGGTCGAGCCGGGGGTGAGCACCGCCGCCCTGGCCAACGCGGTCGACGCCGCCGGGCTGCTGTACCCGCCGGACCCCGGCAGCCGCACCGTGGCCACCATCGGCGGCAACGTCGCCACCAGCGCGGGCGGCCTGCGCGGCCTCAAATACGGGGTGACCCGCAACTACGTGCTCGGGCTGACCGCCGTGCTGCCCACCGGCGAGGTGATCCGCACCGGTGGCCGGCTGTGGAAGGACGTCGCCGGGTACGACCTGACCCGGCTGCTCACCGGCTCCGAGGGCACCCTCGCCGTGATCACCGAGGTGACCGTGGCTCTGCTGCCCAAGCCGGCCACCGCGCGTACCGGGCTGGCATATTTCCCCGACCTCGCCGCGGCCGGCCGGGCGGTGTCCCGGGTACTGCGCGGCGGCGTGGTGCCGGCGACCCTGGAGTTCCTGGACCAGCGCTGCATCGAGGCCGTCGAGGCGTATGCGGGGCTGGGCCTGCGCACCGACGCCGGCGCCCTGCTGCTGTTCGGCGACGACGGCGACGAGTCCACAGTGGACGGGCACCTGCGGCACATCGCGGACTCGTGCGTGGCCGAGGGCGCGATCGACGTGACCACCGCCAGCGACGTGGCACAGGCCGAGGCGCTGCTGGAGGCCAGGCGCTGCTCGCTGCCGGCGCTGTCGCGGCTCGGCGCGCTGACCATCCTGGAGGACGCCAGCGTGCCCCGGCCGAGGCTGGCCGAGATGGTCGAGCGGATCGGCGCGATCGCGGACAAGCACCAGGTCACCGTGGCCACCTTCGGCCACGCCGGCGACGGCAACCTGCACCCGACCTGCGTGCTGCCCGACGCCCGGGACACCGACGCCATCGCTCGCGCCGAGGCGGCCTTCGCCGACATCTTCGCCGCCGCGATCGAACTCGGCGGCACCATCACCGGCGAGCACGGTGTCGGATCCGCCAAACTGCCCCACCTGGAGGCCCGGCTCGGCAGCGACCAACTCGCCCTGCTGCGCCGGATCAAGGCGGCGTTCGACCCCGCCGGCATCCTCAACCCCGGAAAGCTGGGCTCATGATCGAGCAAGAACTGCCGCTGGCGGCGGCCGCCCGCACCGGTCGCGGCATCTTCGACCAGGAACTGCTGGACCGCTGCATCTCCTGCGGCTTCTGCCTACCGGCCTGCCCCACATACAAGCTCACCGGGGACGAGGCATCCTCCCCACGCGGCCGAATCACCCTGATGCGCGCGCTCAACGACGGCAGCCTCCCCGCCGACGACCCCACCCTGCGCGAGCAGTCCTCGTTCTGCCTGGGCTGCCGGGCTTGCGAACCGGTCTGCCCGGCCGGCGTGCAGTACGGCCAACTGCTCGAGCAGTGGCGGGTGCAGCAGTGGCAGGGGCCCCACCGTCCCCCGCTGGCGCGGCTGCTGACGCTGGCCGCCGGGCGGCGCTGGGCGCTGCGCCTGATGGGCCTGGTTCGTGGCGCCGCCCACCGCCGCCCTCGAAGGGCGGTCGCCGGGCCCGCCATCCCGCGGCAGGCCGCTGCGTCCCAGGTTGCCGCGCCGGACGTTCCCTCCCCGGCCGCGCCGGCCGCCTCCTCCCAGGTCACGCCGGCCGGTGCCGGCCAGGCCGTGCCGGCCGGTGCCGAGCCCGCCGGGTCCGGGCCGGATCAGCTCATGCTCGGGTGCTTCGAACGCGGGCTGTTCCCCAAGGTCAGCCGGGCCGCGGCCGGGCTGGCGCCGGACCTGGCCGTCCCCACCGACCAGGGCTGCTGCGGTGCGCTGCACGCGCACAACGGAGACCTGGCCGGCGGCGAACGCCTGGCGCGGGAGCTGGGCGAGGCGCTGCCGGGCCGGATCGTGACGACCTCGGGCGGCTGCGCGGCCCACCTGGCCGGGGTGCTCGGCCGGGACCGGGTGGTCGAACTCTCCCAGTACCTGACCGGCACCTCGTTCGGCGAGGTACGGGTGGACGGCCGGCGCGCCCGGGTGGCCCTGCAGGACTCCTGCCACCTGCGCAACGGGCTGGGCGTGTACCGGGAGCCCCGGGAGCTGCTGCGCCAGGTCGCCGACTACGTCGAACTGCCGGACGCCGGCTCCTGCTGCGGGGCGGCGGGCACGTACGCCCTGCTGCGCCCGAAGGACTCCCGGAAGGTACTGGACCCCAAGCTGGACCAGATCGAGGCGGCCGGCATCGACTACCTCATCGTGGTCAACCCGGGCTGCCAGCGCCAGCTGATCGGCGGGCTGCACCGGCGCCGCTCCAAGGTGCGCGTGCTGCACATCGCCGAGCTGCTGGCCATGGCCGACCAGGGCTGAGCGGATCCGCCCCCGCCGGAAACGCCGGCATGGCGGGCTTCGCGTTCCTTCGCGCGTGGGCTATAAACGTCGCATGGCGGCGGGTGACGACCTTGATGCGCGCATGCGGTTGGCCATGTTCACCCATCTGGACCGGGTAGCTGCCGTGCACCAGGACGGGATACCGCACGACGTCGTCAACTCGTTCGTGTTCGACGGCGAGCCGGTACGCCTGATCGTCCAGCCCGGCATCCGCAAGCCCGGACGCCTGTCGGCCGCGCTGACCATCCGTACCACCTACACGCCGCACGGCGGCGAGCGTCCGTACGCCGACGAGTTCGGCAGCGACGGCATCCTGCGCTACAAGTGGCGGGGCACCGATCCCGAGCACGCGGACAACCGCGCGCTGCGCGAGGCCATGCTCCGTCGCGCCCCGCTGGCCTACTTCTACCCAGTGGCCAGGGGTGTCTACCACGCCATCTACCCCGTCTATCTGGTCGAGGAGAACCGGCAGCGGCACGAGTTCGTGGTGGACCTGGGCGAACCCGCCGACGGCCCGGCCGGCACCCTGAACTCGCTGGACTCACTGGACTCGCTCGACTCACTGGAGCGCCGGTACACGCGCCGGCTTACCCTGCACCGGCTGCACCAGATGGTGTTTCGCCCGATGGTGCTGCGCGCGTACGAGGCCCGGTGCGCGCTGTGCCGGCTCGGCCACGCGCCCCTGCTGGACGCCGCGCACATCATCCCCGACCGCCAGGATCGCGGAGAGCCCGTCGTGCCGAACGGCCTGGCGATGTGCAAGATTCACCATGCGGCGTACGACGCGAACATCATCGGCATCCGACCGGACCGCGTCGTCGAGGTGCGCCAGGACATCCTGGCCGAGATCGATGGGCCGATGCTGCGCCACGGTCTGCAGGAGATGCACGGCTCCGCGCTCTTCCTGCCCCGGTCCCGCCGCGACCAGCCAGACCCGACCCGGCTGGAGCAGCGGTACGAGCAGTTCCGCTCGGCCGCCTGAGCCGCGAGCGGCAGTCCCGGCGGCGTTAAGGGTGAGGACGGCGCTCACTGGCGGGTGGCAGTGAGGCTGCCCCGTTGCGGGAGCCGGCCGTCGGCGATCGCGGACTGCAGGGTGTAGTCGCAGTTGACCCCGCTACCCCCGACGAATTGGCAGGCGACCTGGGTGTTCCACGGGCCGCTTGGCGAGTCGACGACGCCGTTGAGTCTGGCGCTCGACGCCGAAACCGTGCCCCGCAGCGTCCCCACGCCGACCAGTTGGCCCGACCAGCCGATCCGCCCGACGGCCGCGCCGCTGTCGCTGTCCACGCTGTCGATCGTCAAGGTGACATACCCGATCAAGCCCGCGTTCTGCGCCTGCCCCACGTAGCGACCGACCCGTGCGGCGCCATCCGGCCCGGGGGTGGCGGGATCACGCACGACCGGATCAGGCACGGTGACATCAGGCACCGTCGCATCAGGCACCGTCGCATCAGGCACTGTGGGGGCGGCCACGGCCGAATCAGATACAACCGGATCAAGCGCGCGAGGGCTCTGCTGGCTGCCCGTGACCAACCCGCTCGACCCGTCCACCCCGCGCGCCTTGCCATCGCCGCCATCGAGACCGAGAACCCCGACGAGGTACGCCGCGACCACCGCACCGACGATGCCCATGGCCCACCAGAACCACTTCGACCCGCGACTACTGGTCGACATCTCAGACAGGCGCCGGGACGGGCGTGAGCACTGGGTCTCGTCCTCTCATCTGAGGGAGTCGGGCTGAGAGTGTCCTCATTGAAGCATCGCCCCGCATTGATCGGCATATCCGAACGGGTGCGATGCGCTGGTCGGCCAGCGCCCGACGAACGGTGAACGCGCGATGGCGTCTGGTACGACCCGGCGCCATCGCCCTTTCCACCGAGCGTGGCTCGGCTGCCCCAATCAGCCGGTGGTCACGGCCAGCATGATTTACCCGTGTACGGCCACGGGGATCGGCGACCGGGTGACGAGTACGGGTCGACTCGGAGCCACGGAGGAGCCGGCCCTACACTCGCTGGCATGAACGACGGGGTGCGGGGCAGCTTCGAGGTGAACGGGCGCACGCTCTCCTATCTCGATTTCGGCGGACCGGGCCCGGTTCTGATCGCTCTGCATGGGCATTTCAGCGAGGGCGCGGATTTTGCCCCGCTGGCCCAGCGGCTGGGTTCCCAATGGCGTGTGCTCGCGCTCGACCAGCGGGGGCATGGCGAGTCCGACCGGGCCACCGGCTACGAGCGCAGCGGCTACGTCGGCGACGTCGCGGCCTTCCTGGATCACCTCGGGCTGGCGGACGTCGCGCTGCTCGGTCATTCTCTGGGCGGCGTGAACGCCTACCAGTTCGCCGCCCGGCACCCCGACCGCGTCACCGCGCTCATCGTCGAGGACATCGGCGCGGTCTGCGACATCGACCTGAACTTCGCGAAGAACCTGCCCGACCGCGTCACGACCCGAGACGGGCTCGTCGAGGCGGTGGGCGCCGCCGCGCCGTACCTGGAGCGGACCTTCAGGGAACGAGCGGAAGGCTGGAGCTTCTCCTTCGACGCGGGAGACACGGTCCGGTCCCAGCAAGCACTGTCCGGTGACCATTGGCGCGACTGGCTGAGCGTGCGATGCCCGACCCTGCTGGTCCGGGGCACGCGCAGCGACGAACTGTCGGCCTGGCACGCCCGCGACATGGCAGCGAAACGATCGATCGATCTCATCGAACTGACCGCCGGACACGTCGTTCACCACGACCAGCCTGACGCCTTCGCCGAATGCGTCCGGCGGTTCCTGGCCGCCGTCGACGGCACCGCCAACTCACAGCTCTCCGGCGCTGTCGCCCGGCTCGTAGTCGCCATGCGCGGGTAGCCGCCGATTCGCGCACGGGTCCGCGCTCTCGCGTCGGCGCCGGACGGCCGCCTCGATCGAGCGGTTGTCCCATCGATCTTGCAACAACATTACCCGTTGGTTATATTACCGATATGCCATCGACGTTCGAAGTACTGGCGGAGCCTCGCCGACGCCAGATCCTGGACGTGCTGCGTGCCGGCGAGTGCTCGGTCAACGATCTGGTGGCCCGGGTGCCGGTCAGCCAGCCGGGCATGTCGAAGCATCTCAAGGTGCTCCGGGAGGCCGGCCTCGTTCAGGTGCGCCAGGACGCCCAGCGCCGGCTGTATCGGCTGTCCCCCGCGCCGCTGGCCGAGGTGGACGCCTGGCTGGAGCCGTACCGCCAGATGTGGGCTGAGCGGCTCGACGCGCTCGAACGTCACCTCGACCAGATGCCCGACGAGTAACGGATCCGGGTCGCCAGCGACTCGACCGCTCACGGTTGAACCTGCTCGAAGTGAAACTCGCGAATGAAACAGTCCCGGGGTTGCCCCACCGCGAACATCACGCAGTCGACGACCGATTGGGCGGTGAGGTCGCTGTCCGCTGTGCGCGGACCGTCCTGCACGAAGTCCGGCGGAAACAGGGATATCACGCGGATTCCCTCCCGGCGCAGCCGGTGCGAGAGGATCTCCGCGAACCCCGCCTGGGCGTGCTTGGCGGCGTAGAAGGCCGGATGGGCGTGCGAACGGTGGTGCCCCACCTCGCCGCAGGCGGAGATCAGGTTGACGATGTCCGGCCGGGAGGATTTCCTCAGCAGCGGCAACAGCTGTGTGGTCACCAGCATGGTGCCGGTCCCGGCCGAGGCCATCACCTCCGCGATCTGTTCGTCGGAGATGTCGCCGAGGTCGTACCCCTCGACGTAGAGGGCACCGTTGTTGACCAGCACGTCGAGCTGCGGCGTCGCGTCGGCGACCGATGCGCCGAACGCGCGTATCGAGTCCGGCGCGGCCAGGTCGCATCGAAATGCGTCGGCGTGGCCGCGGCCGCGCGGCCGGAGCTGCTCGGCGACCTGCTCAACCGCGGCCAGGTCCCGGGCCGCCAGGAAGACGTGGGCCCCCCGCTCGACGAACGCCTCGGCCAGAAGCCGGCCGGTACCGCGCGCGGCACCGGTAACGGCGACCCGCAGGCCATCAGGATTCACGACCGCCAGTTAAGCAGCCGGAGCCGTGGGGCCGTCGCCCGGCGCCGCGCCGCGGTGGCCGCGACCTCGCCGCGAACCTCCGGGTCCACGACACCTCCCGACGGGCCGCCGGCCTCAGCCGTCCAGCAGCTGGTGGGCGACGATGTACCCGGAGCCGCCGGCCACGCCGTGCCCCGGCCAGGTACCCGCACCGAGCTGGTACAGCCCCTCGATCGGAGTACGGTGACCGGGCTGGCCGGGCAGCGGGCGCAGCAGGTAGCTCTGCGCGAGGTCGTTCGCCCCGCCGTACGGGTCGCCCGGCCCGCAGTTGGGGTTGAACCGGGCCAGGTCGTCCGGGGTCACGACGGCGTGCGCGAGCACCGCGTCGGGGATGTTGGGGATGTGTCGGGACACGATGCCCAGCACCCGGTCGACCATGCGCGCAGTCAGATCCGGCGTCCAGGCGCCCTCTCCGGTGTCGATGACCCCCGCCGCGTCGCCGACCGGGCGGCACGGGACCTCCAGCACCTGGATGCGCATGATGGCCGCGCCCGCCGGGGCGCGACCCGGGTCCAGCGCGGTCGGGCAGTCCACGGTGAAGGTCGGCTCGGCCGGCAGCAGGCCGGCCATGCCCTGCGCGACCCCCAGCGTGCAGCCGTCCAGCCCGGTGGTCAGGTGCGGCTGGCCGATCCGCGCGAACCGGGGGTCGGGCCACCGTGGCGGCTCGCGCAGGGCCAGCTGGATCTGCAGGCAGCCCCGCCCGTACCGGTATCCGGCGGCCTGCTCGCGCAGCACCGGCGGGGCGTCGTCGCCCAGCAGCCTCAGGTAGAGCTGATCGGCGTTGGTGGACGCGACGACCGCCTCACGGGCGAGGTAGCGCCCGCCGGCCCCGGTGAGTACCCCGACCGCCCGGCCTCCCTCGACCAGGATCCGGGTCACCTCGGCGCCGGTGACGACCTGGCCGCCGTGATCGGTGACCAGCCTGGTCAGCGCGATGGTCAACGCCTCGCTGCCGCCGGCCGGGATCGGCATGCCGGCCAGCATGACGGCCTGCGCGACCAGCACCGCCCAGATCCCGCTGCCCACCTCGTCGGGGGTGCGCCCCAGGTGCATCACCCACGGCGCGAGCATCGCCCGCAGCACCGGGGAGCGGAACCGGGACACCTCGGTGCGGGCCGTCCCGAAGGCCAGCGCCGCCAGCGGGGCCAGGCCGGGGCCGTCCCCGCGCAGCAGGCGCCCGATCGCGGCGGTCGCGTCGGGGTCGGCCAGGTCCCGGCCGAACAGCCCGAAGACCTCGCCGGCGTACGGGGCGAACGACGCCATCCAACCGGCGAACGCCTCCCCGTCTCCGGGCGCCAGCCGGTCGGCCTCGGCCACCATGGCGTCCAGCGCGCGAGGAAACACCGCCGTGCGACCGTCCGGAAAGGACACTCCGGTGGGCACGTCGGTGTTGAGGTAGGTCAGCCCCCGCGCGGTCAGGTCCTCCCCCAGCTCGGCCCAGATCGGACCGGCCAGCAGGAGCGGATGCGCCGACGAGTAGACATCGTGCCGGTAACCCGGCAGTGTCAGCTCCTCGGTGCGCACCAGGCCACCCGGCCGGTCGTTGCGCTCCAGCACGACCACGTCGCGGCCGGCCCGCGCCAGGTACGCGGCGGCGACGAGGGCGTTGTGCCCGCTGCCGATGACGACGACGTCATGGCCATCCAGCATGGGTGCCTCCAGCCGCAGGGGGCCGGGTGGCCCGGATCACTCATCGACAAGGATCGCAGACCCCGGGCCGCCGGGCCAGAGCCGACCAGCCCGGCGGGCGGTCGGCTCACCGGCCGGCCGGGCGGCGGCGCGGGGCCCGGCGGGCGGCGGCCTCGCCGGGCCGGCCGGGCATGAGGCAGCATGGAGGGGTGATGGAGCAAGCCGGCGAGCAGCTCGGCGCGCTGACGCGGCTGGTCGCCGGCGGCGGCGTGGTCGTGCTGAGCGGGGCGGGCATCTCGACCGAGTCGGGCATCCCGGACTACCGGGGCCCAAACGGGACGATGACCAGGCATACCCCGATGACGTACCAGACTTTCACCCGCGACCCGGCGGCCCGGCGGCGCTACTGGGCCCGCAGCCACCTCGGGTGGCGCAACATGGCCGGTGCCGCGCCCAACGCCGGCCACCGGGCGGTCGCCGACCTTGAGCGGCACGGCCTGGTGACGGGCGTGATCACCCAGAACGTCGACGGCCTGCACCAGGAGGCGGGCGCCCGCGCGGTCATCGAGCTGCACGGCAGCCTGTACCGGGTGATCTGCCTCGACTGCGGCGACTCCATGCCCCGCTCGGAGCTGCACCGGCGGCTCGGGGAGGCGAACCCCCAGTTCGACGCCCGGGTGACCCGAATCAACCCGGACGGCGACGTCGACCTGGCCGACGAGCAGCTCGACGGCTTCTACCCGGTCAGCTGCCAGACCTGCGCCGGCGGCATGCTCAAGCCCGACGTGGTGTTCTTCGGCGAGACCGTGCCGGCGCCCCGGGTGGCGGACTGCTTCGCCCTGGTGGAGGACGCCAGGCTGCTGCTGGTGCTGGGCTCCTCGCTGACGGTCATGTCGGGCCGCCGGTTCGTGCTGCGCGCCGCGAAGCTCGGCATCCCGGTCGCGATCGTCAACCGCGGCGGTACCCGGGGCGACGACTACGCCACCCTGACGCTCGACGCCGCCCTGGGCACGGCGCTGCCCGAACTGGTCGAGCGCGCGGTCGCCGAGGCGAACGTACCGACCGGCTGAGCCGCGGGACGAGCGCACCAGCCGGCCGGGCCACGACGCCCGGCCGGGCCCGTCACGACGGGGTGATCACCACCTTGAGCCCGGTGCGCTGCCGCGCCGCCTCGAACGCCTCGGCCGCCCGCTCGAGCGGGTACGTCGCGGTCACCAGGCCGGACAGGTCCACCCGCCCCTGCCGTACCAGCTCGACGGCCCGCTCGTACACCCGGTTCATCCGGCGCACCAGGACGATTGTGACGCCCTTGCGCCGGGCCGTCGAGGCGGAGAACGTGACGTGGTCGTCGTCCGGAATGCCGGCCAGCACCACCCGGCCGCCGGGCCGCACCGCGGCCAGCGCGGTGCCCACCGCCTCATCGGTACCCGCGACCTCGAACACCACGTCCGCGCCGCGCCCGGCCACCCGGCGCCAGTACGCCTGATCGGCCTGCTCCGGTGTGACGGCGTCGTCCACACCCAGCGAGCGGGCGGCCGCCAGCCGGTGCGCCAGCGGCTCCACCGCGAGCACCCGGGTGGCCCCCGCGACCCGGACCAGTTGCAGCGTCAGCAGGCCGATCGGCCCGCACCCGACCACGGCCACGGTGTCGCCGACCCGCACGTGCCCCAGGTCCACCGCGTGCAGGCCGACGCCGAGCGGCTCCAGCAGCGCCCCGTCGGCGTCGGACAGCTCGTCGGGCAGCGGTACGAGCAGCTCCGTCGGCCAGGCGACGTACTCACGCAGCGCGCCGTCCACGCTGCCGTGGCCGGCGAAACGGACGTCCGGGCAGAGGTTGCCGTACCCCTCGCGGCAGCTCTCGCAGTGCCCGCAGGGGATGGCCGGGTCGACCGCCACCCGCTGGCCGTGGCGCGGTCCCCCCTCGATCACGCCGGCGAACTCGTGGCCGACCACGAGCGGTGCTTCCAGCCGGGCGTCACCGATCCCGGCCTCGCCATACCAGTGCAGGTCCGAACCGCACAACCCGACGGCGGTGACCCGCACCAGATCGGTGCCGGGGTCGGTCGGCGGAACCGGCTCGCGCCCGCGCCGGATGTCGCCCCGCCCGAACAGGCGCGCGACGGCCATCGTGGCGGGCGGCCTGCCGCCGCTCGGGTTCTCGGACACGGCGATTCCCTCCTGGCGACCACATGTGATCATCGTCAGGGTAACGTCCGTGCGCCGGTGCACGCGAGGGCCGGCGGGATGGGCGGCCGGTCCGTGCGACGGCCTGCCCACCCCGCCGGAGCCGGGGCGGCCCCCAGATCCGCTCGCCGCCGTGTGCCGGCCGAGCGCCGCGGCGATGACGACCATTGTGGTCGGGCCGCGGGCGGCCGACAAGCACGTTCATCAATATAGACGGGATTTCGGACGTCGGTCGACTACGCGGCCCCGGCAACCCTCCCATGGCATTGACAGGCATCTCAGTCTGGCTCTACCGTGCCTTCACCTACCGGATACCGTCCGGTATTTCGAACAGTCCCCCCCTCGTGGCTGAGCCGAGTTGACCCCTCGGCGTCCGTGCCAGCCCGTGCGACGAAAGGTGCGCCAGATGGACGACGTCACGTTTGACCGCAGGACGGCGCTGCGCGCGGCGGGTACCGCGGTCGCGGGTGCGGCACTGGGCACGGCGCTGGGCGCCGCGCTGCCCTCGACCGGCGCGCTGCGATCCTCACCGGCCTACGCCGCCCGGACCGACTTCGGGGTCTCGGTGTTCCCATTCCCGCTGTCCGCGGTGAAGCTCTCGGCAGGGCCGTTTCTGGACAACATGAACCGCACCCTCGCCTACTTGTCCTATGTGGACCCAGATCGGCTGCTGTACACGTTCCGGACCAACGTCCACATCTCCACCACGGCACAGGCGGTGGGCGGCTGGGAGTCCCCGACCACGGAACTGCGCGGCCACTCCACCGGACACCTGTTGTCGGCCCTGGCGCAGGCCTACGCCAACACCGGCAACTCGACCTACAAGACCAAGGGCGACTACCTGGTCAGCTCGCTGGCCGCGTGCCAGGCCGCGTCACCGGGCGCCGGCTTCCACACCGGTTACCTGTCGGCCTTCCCGGAGAACTTCTTCGACCGGCTGGAGAGCGGCCAGACCGTGTGGGCGCCGTACTACACGATCCACAAGATCATGGCCGGCCTGCTCGACCAGTACCTGGTGGCCGGCAACACCCAGGCGCTGACCGTGGTCACCAACATGGCCGCGTGGGTCAAGACGCGCACCGACCCGTTGAGCAGCACCACGATGCAGAACGTGGTGCTGCGCACCGAGTTCGGCGGCATGCCCGAGGTGCTGACCAACCTGTACCAGGTCACCGCCAACCCCGATCACCTCACCACCGCGCAGCGCTTCGACCACGCCCAGATCGAGAACCCGCTCGCCTCCGACCAGGACCAGTTGTCCGGCTTCCACGGCAACACGCAGATCCCGAAGATCATCGGGGCGATCCGCGAATACCACGCGACCGGCACCACCCGATACCACGACATCGCCACCAACTTCTGGGACATCGTCATCAACAGCCACACCTACGTGATCGGCGGCAACACCAACGGCGAGTACTTCCAGACCCCCAACGCGATCGCCAGCCAGCTCTCGGACACCACCTGCGAGTGCTGCAACACCTACAACATGCTCAAGCTGAGCCGCCAGCTGTTCTTCACCAACCCGGCCCGCGCCGACTACGTCGACTACTACGAGCGGGCCCTGTTCAACCAGATCCTCGGGCAGCAGGACCCCAACTCCAGCCACGGGTTCGTGGCGTACTACATCCCGCTGCGCGCCGGCGGCATCAAGACCTACAGCAATGACTACTCGAACTTCACCTGCGACCACGGCACCGGCATGGAGTCCAACACGAAGTACGCGGACTCCATCTACTTCTACTCGGGCGAGACCCTGTACGTGAACCTGTTCATCGCCTCCACGCTGACCTGGCCGGGGCGGGGCATCACGGTCACCCAGGCCACCACCTTCCCGACCGCGTCCACCAGCCGGCTGACGGTCACCGGCTCCGGCCACATCGCCATGAAGATCCGGGTACCGTCCTGGACCAGCGGCATGACCGTAAAGGTCAACGGGGTGACCCAGAGCGTCACCGCCACCCCGGGCAGCTACCTCACCATCGACCGCACCTGGGCCTCGGGCGACTACGTCGACCTCACCATGCCGGCGACCCTGACCTTCCCGCGGGCCAACGACAACGCCAACGTCGGTGCGGTGAAGTACGGCGCGATCGTGTACGCCGGCGAGTACGGCAACACCGACCTCAACAGCGTGCTGCCCACCCTGCAGACCGGCAGCCTGGTCCAGGATCCGGCCAACCCGCTGCACTTCACGGGTACGGCCAGCACCGGCTCGGTGTCGCTGATCCCGTTCTACAAGACGCACCACGAGCGCTACACGGTGTACTGGAACCTGAGCGGCGGCGGCACCCCCGCCCCGACCAACGTCGCCTGGTACAAGTTTGACGAGACCAGTGGCACGAGTGCCGCCGATGCCTTCGGCAACGGCAAGACGGCCACCCTGACCGGCACCACCACCTGGGTGGCGGGCCGTACCGGCAACGCCGTGCACCTGAACGGGACGACCGGGTACGTGCGGCTGCCCAACGGGCTGCTGTCCGGCGCCACCGACTTCACGATCTCGGCCTGGGTCAAGCTCGACTCGGTGGTCGCCTGGACCCGGATCTTCGACTTCGGCTCGGGTAGCGGCAGCTACATGTTCCTCACCCCGCGAAGCTCCTCGGGTACCGTGCGGTTCGCCATCACCACCGGTGGCGCCGGCGGCGAGCAGCAGATCAACGGGCCGGCCGCGCTGGCCTCCGGGGTGTGGACCCAGGCGGCGGTGACCCTGTCGGGCAGCACCGGCACGCTGTACGTCAACGGGGCCGCGGTGGCCAGCAACACCGCCATCACGCTGCGCCCGTCCTCGCTGGGCTCGACCACCCAGACCTGGCTGGGCCGCTCCCAGTACGCCGACCCGTACCTCACCGGCGCGCTGGACAGCGTGCGGATCTACGGTCGGGCGCTGTCGGCCAGCGAGATCGGCTCGCTCTACACGGCGGGTAACTGACAGTCATGATTAGCTGAGATCCACTTCGGGTACGCCGCGAGGACCGTTCCCAGCGCAACGGCCACCGGTCGGGCGCAGGCTGGCCGAGGGAGGGTCTCATGACGGCGACGGACGTGCACGACACCCGGGGGCAGCAGCGGCCGCACCTACGCCGGGACATCGGCAAGGTCGGCCTGCTGTTCGCCGGCGTCGGCTCCATCATCGGATCCGGCTGGCTGTTCGGCGCGATGGACGCGGCACAGTTGGCCGGACCGGCGGCCATCTTCTCCTGGCTGATCGCCGCCGTCATGATCATGCTGATCGGGCTCACCTACGCCGAGCTGGGCACCATGTTCCCGGTCTCCGGCGGCGTGGTACGCCTGCCGCACTACGCCTTCGGCGGCTTCACCAGCTACCTGATGGGCTGGATCACCTGGCTGTCCTGCGCGGTCGTCGCCCCGGTCGAGGTCGAGGGCGCCGTGCAGTACGCGACCAAGTACTTCCCGCTGACCACCTCGCACGTCGCCGGCGGAGAGACGGTACACACGCTGACCGGGGCCGGGTTCGCGGTCAGCGTGGTGCTGCTCGCGGCCTTCTGCGTCATCAACGTGGTCGGGGTGCGGTTCTTCGCCCGGCTCAACAACGTGCTGGTCTGGTGGAAGCTGGCCATCATCGCCATCGTGGTGGTCAGCCTGCTGGTCACCGCGTTCCACGGCGCCAACTTCACCAGCCACGGGTTCGCTCCCTCGGGCTTCCACGGGGTGTTCACCGCCATCGCCACCGCCGGGATCACGTTCTCCTTCCTCGGATTCCGGCAGGGCATCGAACTGGCCGGGGAGACCAAGAACCCCAAGCGCAACGTGCCGTTCGCGGTCATCGGCTCGGTCCTGCTCACCGCCGTCGGCTACATCGTGCTGCAGATCGCCTTCATCGCCGCCGTACCGACCGCCACGCTCGCCAGGTCCGGCAGCTGGTCCGCGCTGAACTTCGCGGGCGACTTCGGTCCGCTCGCGGCGATCGCCACCATCCTCGGGCTGACCTGGTTGGCGGTCCTGCTCTACCTCGACGCGATCGTCTCCCCCGGCGACACCGGACTGGTCTACACGGCGGTGACCTCGCGGCTGGGCTACGCGATGGCCCGCAACGGCAACGCCCCGAACGGCGTGGCGCGGCTGTCCCGCAGCGGCGTGCCGTGGGTGTCCACCGCCGTGTCGTTCGTGGTGGGGCTGGTCATCTTCCTGCCGTTCCCGAGCTGGCAGCAGCTCGTCGGCCTGGTGACCGGCGCGACCGTGCTGTCCTTCGGGTCCGGGCCGCTGGTGTTCGCCGCGCTGCGGCGGGAGTTGGGCGACCGGCCGCGGCCGTTCCGGCTGCCCGGCGGCGACCTCATCCCGTTCCTCGGCTTCTACTCCTCGAACCTCATTGTCTTCTGGGCCGGCTGGGACACCAACTGGAAGCTGTTCGTGGCCATCCTGATCGGCCTGGCCCTGCTGGGCGTCTTCGCCGCCACCGGCGGGCTGCGCGACCGGAGGATGGACTGGCGGGCCGGCGCGTGGGCGCCGCTGTGGCTGGCCGGGCTGGCGCTGATCAGCTACCTCAGCTCCTACGGTGGCACCGGCATCATCGGGTTGGGCTGGGGCTTCCTGGTCAACCTCGGCTGGAGCGGGGTCATCTACGCGCTGGCGCTGCGGCTGCGCCTGCCCCGCGCCCGGGTCACCGACATCATCGAAACGACACCGCACGACGAGGTCGACGAGGCGGATGCCCAGCCGGCCGGCGACGAACCGGCCGGCGCCACGGCCCCGTAGGCGCCCGAGCCCCGTAGACGCCCCAGGCCTCAGGCCTCGTAGACGGTCAGCCGGCCGCACATGCCGTACCGGCGCTCCTCCGGCGGGTCGACCACGGTCAGCCCGCCGGCACGCAGGTGCCGCAGGTCGCCCTGGGCCAGCGCGTCGAGCTGCTCTCCCGTCCGGGTGGCGGCGGCCATCGCCCCGGCCGACCACAGCTCGCGCCACGCCTCGAGCTGGTCGGCCACCAGCGCACCGGCGGCCCGGTAGAACTCGTCGAGGGCACCCGGCCCCTGTTCGGCGACCCGCTCGCGCAGCCGCAGGAAGCCTTGCACGGCAAGGTTCTTGCGGTGCGAGGCGGCGTCGCGGTCGGTGGCGTACACCCGCGCCGGGTCGGCCAGCGAGGCGGTGCGGCGGTAGGTCGCCGGGTCGGTGAGCTGCTCCGGCGGGAACGTCAGCACGGCGTCCCCGGCCTCCGGCAGGCCGCCGTTCTGCATGACGACGAGGATCCTCAGGTCGCCGTCGTTGATCAGGCGGTGGATCACGCCGGGGCTGAACCAGGCGACGGTCATCGGGGTCAGCGACGTCTCCCGGTACCCGTCAGGACCCAGCGTCTGCAACCGCCCGTGGCCGCCCAGCACCACGTACCCCTCGGTGCAGGCGAGGTGCACGTGCGCGGAGCCGCCGCGCAGCCCGTCCGGGCTGGACCAGTCGTAGACCGCGAGCTGGGTCACCGCGGTACCGCCGGGGAAGGGTCCGGCCGCGCCGGGCACCGGGTCGGGGCTCACCGCGGATCCTCCGGGTCGATCGTCGCCTGCCCGGCGATCTTCTGCGCGCCGGCCAGGTCCAGCGCGCCGTTGACGACGAACAGGTCGTAGCGCAGGGTCAGCTCCTCGCCGTCGGGCAGCGAATACTCCTGGTCGAAAAACGGCGCGGGGCACAGGCACGCGTACACACCGGCGCGCACGAACCACCGGGTGGGGTACCTGACGTTCGCGGGGCTGTCGCGGAACAGCAGCGTGCTGGCCCCACCGTGCTCGTCGTGCCGGCCCACGAAACCCATCCACGGGCCGCGCCAGCCCATCAGTTCGTCGCCGCCCTCGCCGTCCGGGGTGAGCACCCGGCCGCCGGAGAAGGATCGCGGACCTCGCCAGAACAGCCCGCTGTAGCCGGCGTTCTCCCGCCCCTCAGTGGTGGGGCTGCCGAACGGGATGGCCGCGCCGCTGACGTTGCGCATGCTGCTGCGGAAGTCCAGCTGCCACGCCTGCAGATCGGGCAGCACCCGAACGGCGACCCGGCGCGACTCGATGATCCAGCGCTGCCCGGCCTCGGTGAGCCAGGTCAGCCGCTCGTCCAGCCACAGCACGCCATCGCGCACCTCGACGCGCTCGAAGCCCTCGTGCCGCATGGCGCCGTTGTTGGGGATCTGGGCGTAGCCCCGGTCCCGCAGGTACGTGACCCCGCCCCAGAAATTCTCCGTGCCGACGTTGCTCAGCGACCAGGCGATCCCCTTGTGCCACACGTGATCGTGCGGCCGGTAGAGGCTGACCAGGTCGCCGTCGAGGGTGCGCAGCGGGTGGAAGTATGGCCGCGGCGACTCCAGCTGCGGTTCACCGGGCTGGTAGACGTACCGGAACAGCTCGTCGCCGTGCCAGGTGGCCCGGATCGACTCGTCCTCGATGTTCAGCGCCAGGCTCACCGCGACCTCCCGATCACCGTTCCCACTCGCTTACCACGACCGCCCGCTCACCATGCCCACCGTGCTCCGCTCCCGTCCATCCGCTCGTAGAAGGGCGAATCCGGGCCGAGTTCGGCACAGCGCACCGACCGGCCCTCGAACGCCGAGGCGTAGACGCCCGCCACCAGGCGCATGGTCCGCAGCGCGCCGTCCGTGCCGACCGGCGGCGCGACGCCCGCCCGCAGACAGCGCACCACCTCGGCGAACTGCGCGCCGTGCCCGCTGGCCCGGCCCGACGGCCCGGCCTCCCATGCCTCGGCCACGGACTGCTCGAACCCGGGTACCGGCGTGACCCGCCAGTCGTCGTCGCCGTACCCGTACAGGTGGGTCAGCTCGACCGTCGCGCGCTCGAAGTCGAACCGCAGGTAGCTCTCCTCGCGCGGGGAGACCACGCTGTTGACCACGCTGGCCACCGCGCCGTTGGCGAAGCTGACGTGCGCCAGCGACAGGTCCTCGGTCTGGGTCCGGCGGGCCTGCCGGCGCGCGTGCGCGCTGACCTCGACCCAGTCGCCGAGCACCGCCGTCAACAGGTCCAGCTGGTGGATGCCGTGCCCCATCGTGGGTCCACCGCCCTCGGTGTCCCAGCGGCCCCGCCACGGCACGTCGAAGTAGGACTGGTCGCGAAACCAGGTGGTGTGGCAGATCGCCAGCAGCGGCCGGCCCAGGGCGCCGTCGCGCATCGCCCCGGTCAGCCGGGCCGCCCCCGAGCCGAAGCGGTGCTGGAAGACGGTGGCCAGCCAGGGGCCGCTGGCGCCCTGGGCCGCCGCCAGCTCCTCCAGCTCGCGCAGGCCGCGGGTGGGCGGCTTCTCCACCAGCACCGACGCCCCGGCGCGCAGGCACTCCAGCGCCTGCGCGTGGTGCCCACCCGGCGGCGTGCACAGGTGCACCAGATCCGGCCGGGCCTCGGCGAGCATGCTGGACAGGTCCGGATACGCCCGTGGCACGCCGTGCGCGGCGCAGAACTCGCGGACCCGCTCGGGCTCGATGTCGGCGGCGGCCACCAACTCGACCGGGTCGGCCAGCGCGCGCAGCGATTCGGCGTGGATCCGGGCGATGTTGCCGGTACCCGCGATGGCTATCCGCGTCATGCGCTGCCGCCGCCCCGCGTCGGCCGCGCGAACCGCCCGCTGGCGGCCGGCTTCCCCCACGACACCACGTTCCGGTGTGACACCGGTTGCCGGCCCGCCATGACGACATTGTGACCGACATCGATGGAACCGTCGAGCCTCGGGCGCGGGCGTGAGCGCCCGGGTCGATCGAGCTGTGCCACCTCGTACCCCCTGATCCAAGGGCTTCCGCCACGGCTGGCCGACCAGCGTTGGTGGTTCTTTCCGGAAGGTTTCCGGTACGTCGATGGTCAAATTACGGGCGGCGGGGGCCGTCGTCAACCCTCGATGCCTCCGCCGCGCAGCCCGACGACCGCGCACCGGGACGCCGGCGCGATGACCGCCGGGATCAGCGGGCCAGCGGTGCGCAGCTGTCCCGCACCACCAGCGCGGTGGCCAGCTCGAAGCGCAGGCTCTCGATGGTCTCGCCCCGGGCCAGTCGCAGCACGGTGCGCGCCGCGAGGGTGCCCATCTCGCTCAGCGGCTGGCGGACGGTGGTCAGCGGCGGCGAGGCCCACCGCGCCTCCGGCAGGTCGTCGAAGCCGACCACGCTGACATCGTCCGGTACCCGCAGCCCCCGGCGGCGCACCGCCTCGTAGGCGCCGAACGCCATCTGGTCGCTGGAGGCGAAGATGGCGGTGGGCGCGTCGTCCAGGTCCAGCAGCCGGCCGGCGCTGGCGAAGCCGGACTCGTGGTAGAAGTCGCCCTGCTGGATCAGCTCGTCCTCGACCGCGATGCCGGCGGCCTCCAACCCGGCCCGGTACCCGTCCAGTCGGGTGCGGCTGCACTGCAGCTGGCGCGGGCCGGCGATGAAGCCGATCCGCCGGTGCCCCAGGGAGACGAGGTGCTCGGTCGCGGCCAACCCGCCCGACCAGTTCGCCGCGCCGACCGTCGGCACGTCGTGCGCCGGCACCCCGGCCGGGTCGATCACCACCGTCGGGATGTTCAGCCGGCGCAGCTCCGCGTGCAGCGGGGACTGCACGTCGGAGGCGACCAGGATCACGCCGTCGGTGGCCCGGGCCTGGAGGTTGCGCATCCACTGCCTGGTCGACGCGGAGCGTTGGTGGATGGCGGAGACCACGGTGCCGATCAGCGCGCCGTGCGCGACGTCCTCGACGCCCCGGATGATTTCCACGGCCCACGGGCTGTCCAGGTCGTTGAAGACCAGGTCGATCAGGCTGGCCGCGGTCTGCTGGCGCTGGCCGGACCGGCGGCGGTACCCGTACCTGCGCAGCAGCTCCTCGACCCGCTCCCGGGTGGCCGGTGAGACATCGGAGCGGCCGTTGACCACCCGCGACACCGTGGGTACCGACACCCCGGCCTCCTGGGCGATGCGCGTGATGGTGACCCGCGGTTCGTCCTCGACGGTCAACGGCGCTCCCTCGCTGGTCACCGCCGACGCGGCCGGTCGCGGCCGGCTCGCGCGACACCGCGGGTATCGCGGCGCGGGCCGGACGCGGCCGGCGCACGTGACGACCCGGCCCTGGTCTGCTGGCAGCCCGGCACACTACCGGGCGCCAGCGCCGATGGTAGCCGGACCACGAGCGGGAAGTTTCAGCCGATCCACCCACACGCGACGGCGCACCGGCGCCCGCGGCGCGCCGGATCGCCAACCGGGCATCCACCATGCGTCGACGCGCACCGATTCCGCCGGCGGGCGGCGAGCCATTGGCGGCGATCGTTCCGGAACTCTTCCGAGAGGCTACCGCACGGCCGCCACCCGGGGTGACCGCGCGGCAACACTGACCGCGTGAGGCGGCACTGACCGCGTGAGGCGGCACTGACCCGCGTGAGGCTGGACTGACCCGGGTGACGCGGCTCGACCTTGAGCCGGGCCGGTAACGCCGATCGGGCGCCGGGCGTTACACCCCATGATCGGCGTGTGCGCCATCCGCGAAATTCTCGGCGCTTTCGCATCCAGATCAACTCGGCAGATGCCGCCCGGCCGAGGTACCGCTACGGTTGCGCGGATGCGACATACTGCGACTCTCATCGCTGGGATCGTCATCGCCCCGCTGGCGTGGATTCTCATCGCGTTCGGGCAGGACCGCTCCGCGCAGGCGTTCGCGAACGCGGCGAGCGACGGTGGGTTCCACACCGGCGACTTCGTGCGGCCGCTGCTGTTCCTGGCCACCGCGGGCATCCTGCTCGGCCTGATCGCGACGCTGCGCGTGTCCCCGCTCGGCACGGTCGTCACCGGCGCGCTGTACGCGGCCAGCTACGCGCTGCTGTTCGTGACGCCCAAGCGGCTGGTGAACCTGATCCCGAACGACCTGTCGGTGGCCGGTCGTCACGCGGACCTGACCACCCCACTGCGCACCGGCACCACGCTGTTGCTGGGCGCCGCGATGCTGGTGGCGGCGGCGAGCGCGGGCCGGTGGCGCCGCTGGCCGGCGCGGGCGGACGCGACGGCATCTTCGTCCACAGTGGACCCATTGCCGCCGTTGGACGACAAGCCGATGAGCCCGACTGGTCTGGGTGCGGACGGGCGTGACCGGGACACCGTCACCGATCCGGATTCGTTCGACGGGTTCGGGACGGCCCGCTTCGACGAGTCCCGGTACGGCGACTCGACCACCCGGTACGGCGACCTGACCCGGCCGGCGACCGTTCTCGAGGCGGACGCGAGCTGGGTCGACTCGCTGCGGCCGGAGCGCGACGGCGACCGCACGAAGGCCTGAGGCGACACGGCGTCCGCGCGCCCGCCCCGGCCGTGTAGCGTGCTCATCTAGTCGGGCTTCGGTGCCATGGGCTGGTGGGAGTCGGCAGAATCGGAACCTTGGATGACGGCGGTCTCGCGGACGCCCTGCGGCGGGCGATCGGCGGCGACGAGGTGGCGTTCGCCCAGCTGTGGCGGTCACTGCAGCCCCCGCTGCTGCGCTATCTGCGCGTGGTGGTGGGCGACGCGGCCGAGGACGTGGCGTCCGAGACATGGCTGCAGGCGGCCCGCGATCTGCACCGGTTCGACGGTTCACCACCCGCGTTCCGGGTGTGGCTGTTCCGCATCGCCCGCCACCGTGGGCTCGACGAGCGGCGGCGGGCGGCGCGGCGGCGGGAGGACCCGCAGGAGCCCGCGGAGCACGACGCCACCGGGGCGCAGGTGCGCGACGTGGTCTACGACGTGCTGGAGGGCTCGGACACCGAGTGGGCGCTGGGCCTGATCGCGTCGTTGCCCCCCGACCAGGCGGAGGCGGTGATGCTGCGGGTGGTCGCCGGCCTCGACGTCGCGCAGACCGCGCAGGTGCTGGGCAAGCGCGCCGGCGCGGTGCGGGTGGCCTCGATGCGGGGGCTGCGGCGGTTGGCCGCCCACCCGGAGGTGCAGGCGCGGGCCGCCGAGCGCCGCCGCCGGGCCGGGCCCGCCACCGAGCCGGCCCGTCCGGCGCAGCGGGTGTAACGCCCTGGCCGGGTTCGGCGCTGTTTCTGCCGCGAGGCGTAGCGCCGGACAGGACGGAGCAGGCATGGACATCTCATCCCCCGCCGCACACGGTCAACCGCATGCCCGCCTCGACGACCGGCAGCGGCCCTCGTGGCCGGTCAACGGGGTGGACCGGTACCGCGGCGGGGACGCCGTCTGCCTGGCCATCGGCGACCTGCACCTGTGGTCGCTGCTGACCATCCACCACGCGCTCAACCGTGTCGGGGTGTCCACGACACTGCGCATCCTGACCATCCGCAAGGTCGCCCGGGCGGTGTCCGCGTGCCGGTACTTCGGCCTGACCGCGCTCGGGGAGTTGCTGGCCCGGATACCCGAGGCGGCCGATTCGACCGGCCCGGCCGATGTCTTCGACGCCGAATACCGCCAGCGCTACTCGGACGGCACCGAGCTGGTCCGCGCGGCGCAGTGGAAGGTGGCCACCGCCCCCGAGGACTTCACCGTCAGCCGGGTGTGACCGGCCCGCCCGCACGCGTCAGGACTCGGTGCCGGCCTCGACCTTGAAGCGTTCGCGGGCCTGGATGAGCAGCGACTCGGCCTCGTCCCGCCCCTGCCAACCGGTCACGTCGGTGTGCTTGCCGGGTTCGAGCTCCTTGTAGACCTCGAAGAAGTGGCCGATCTCGGCGAGCACGTGCTCCGGGAGGTCGCTGATGGTGTTCTTGCCCTCCCAGCGCGGGTCGTCCGCCGGTACGCACAGCAGCTTCGCGTCCGGGCCGCTCTCGTCCCGCATCCGGAACACCCCGATCGGGCGCACCTTGATGCCGCAGCCCGGGAACGTCGGCGCCTCCAGCAGCACGATGGCGTCCAGCGGGTCGCCGTCCTCGCCCGCGGTGCCCTCGATGTAGCCGTAGTCGGTGGGGAATGTGGTGGCTGTGAACAGCGTGCGGTCCAGGGTGATCCGGCCGGTGTCGTGGTCCATCTCGTACTTGTTGCGCGAGCCGGCCGGGATCTCGACCACCATGTCGGCCTCCATGAGGCACCCCCCGCGGTTGATTCCCGAGCCGCCGTGCCCGCGCGGCGGGCCCCGGCCGATCCTCGGATTGGTATGCCGGACTCGGCATGACCGAGCTTAGCCGCCAGGGCCCGCACGCACCGGCGACCTGGCTCAGACCCCCGGGCTACCCCGGGCAATCGGCCTATTCTCATCCGGATCGGGTGGGCTCGGATCACCCCCGGTACCATCGTCGTGGCGGTGGGGCCCGCCACTCCAGTCACCGGGACAACGACGAGCCGGCCGGAGAAACCGCGAAGAATCGCCAACGGTCCCTGCCAGGCATGGTGAGCTGGTAGGAGGACGCATGGCGGATCAGCAACCCACCGACCCGGATGTCGACCTGGGCGTGCCCGCCCAGCGTCGCGAGGTCGGCCGCACGCCGTGGCCCGTGCTGGGTGCGATCGCGTTGGGCGGCGCGCTCGGCGCGCTGGGGCGCTACGGGATCGGCTACGCGTTCCCCGCCTCGGCCACCGGGTTCCCCTGGGCGACATTCGTCATCAACGTGTCAGGTTGCCTGCTCATCGGCGTGCTTATGGTGCTCAACGACCGGTTCTGGAGCGGCCGGCGGCTGGTCCGGCCGTTCCTCGGTACCGGCGTGCTCGGCGGCTACACCACCTTCTCCACCTACGTGGTGGACATCCAGCGCCTGGCCCAGGGCGGCGCCGCCGCCACGGCCCTGGCCTACCTGGCCGTCAGCGTGCTGGTCGGGCTCGCCGCGGTGGCCGTGGGCGTCGGGCTGACCCGGCTGGCGGTCGGCCGCCTCGGCGGGGCGGCGTCGTGAGCGCGCTGCTGGTGGTGCTCGGGGCGGTGCTGGGTGCCCCGCTGCGGTACCTGACCGACCGCGCGGTGCAGTCCCGGCACGGCACGCCGTTCCCCTGGGGAACGTTCACGGTCAACGTCGTCGGGTCGTTCACGCTCGGGCTGCTGTTCGCCGCCGGCACCGCGCACGGCCTCTCGCCGCGGGTGATGACGTTCGCCGGTACCGGATTCTGTGGGGCGCTGACCACGTTCTCCACGTTCGGTTACGAAACGGTACGACTGATCGAGCAACGGGCACGCTTCTGGGCGGTGGCCAACGTGGTGGCCAGCGTCGCCGCCGGGCTCGGTGCCGCCTTCTGCGGCGCCCTGGTGGGCCAGGCGATCTGACGGCGATCGCCCCACCCGGGATACGGCGGGCGTACGGCGGGCGACGTGCTCACCGCGCCAGCTAACGTCCGCTGAAGTATTGGTGAACGTTGCTCGCCGCCGCCTCCTCGGGGTGGCGTCGAGGCCGGCCCAGCAGCTTAGGCTTACCTTCGTTCCGATCTTCGCGTGAAGGGTTTTCCGTGGCCGTCTCCGTTCCCACCCGAGCCGTGGGCTCGGCGTTACTCGCCGTGATGTGCGCCAGTCTGCTCGGCTGCACGGGAGGATCGTCCTCCGGCACCGCCGCGGCCATCGTGATGAACCAGGGAGGGTGCGGCGGCACCTGGACCGCCCACGGCGGCCCGCACACCTTCCAGATCAAGAACGGGGACATCGGCACCGACGAGGTCGACCTCATCGATCCCAAGACCAGCGCGGTGTACGCGGAGGTCGAGGCGCTCGCCCCGGGCACCACCCGGCCGATGCAGCTCACGCTCGCGCGGGGCAGCTACGCCTTCCGCTGCTACCCCGAGGACGCGGGCGGGGTCACCGGCCCGACCGTCACCATCACCGACGGCCCCACCCAGGGCACTCCCGCCGTGCTGCCGGTCGACAACGAAGTCCTGCTGGCGTCCGTCAAGGCGTACCGCACCCGGATCACCGCCGGCCTGGTGCAGCTCGCCACGGACGTGAACAAGCTGCGCCAGACGCTGCGCGGCGGCACCCTGGCCGCCTCCCAGGCGGCGTGGCTGACCGCGCACCTCGACTACGAGCGGCTCGGCGCCGCGTACGACACCTTCGGCGACTTCGCCGACGCGATCGACGGGATGCCCGACGGGCTGCCCGGCGGGGTACACGACCCGGACTTCACCGGGCTGCGCCGCATCGAGTACGGGCTGTGGCACGGTGAGGCGCCCTCGTCGCTGGCCGCCGTCGCCGACCAGCTCGGCACCGACGTCGCCGGGCTGCAGAAGGCCTTCCCCACTCAGCAGGTCGACCCGAACGACCTGCCGCTGCGGGCACACGAAATCTTGGAGAACGCGTTGCAGTTCGAACTGACCGACGAGGCCGACCAGGGCAGCCACACGAGCCTGGCCACGGTGAACGCCAACCTGGACGGCACCCAGATGGTGCTGGACGTGCTGACTCCGGTGATGCAGACCAGGTATACCGGCTGGAGCCAGGTGGCGGACTGGATGTCCCGGACGCGTACCGAGCTCGCCTCCCTGCGCCACGCGGACGGAACCTGGCCGCCGGTGACCGACCTCGACGCGAGCCAGCGGGAGAAGCTGAACGGCGACGTCGGCCAACTGCTCGAGGTACTCGCCCCGATCGCCGCCATCGGCGACGTACGGAGGACGTCATGACCACCCAGCCGCTCGACGAACGCCCGCGCGAGGACGACGCCTCTTCCCCCGGCTCCCATGGCGGCCGGGTGACCAACCGCCGCTCCTTCCTCCGGGGCGCGCTGAGCGCCGGGGTCGCGGGGGTGGCGACCGGTGCCGCCGCCGGTGCCGGCATCGCCGCCGGCCTGGACGGCGGCACGCCCGCCGCCGCGGCGGCGCCCGCCCCGGTCGTGCCGTTCCACGGCCAGCACCAGGCCGGGGTCGCCACCGAGGCACAGCGCAACAGCACGATGGTCTCCTTCGACGTGCTGGCAGCCAACAAGGGCGAGCTGACCGACCTGCTGCGCACCCTCACCGACCGGGCGAGGTTCCTCACCGCCGGCGGCACGCCGCCCGACCCGGGCATCTCGGCACCGCCGACCGACTCCGGCATCCTCGGCCCGCAGGTGCCCGCGGACCGGCTCACCGTCACCGTCGGGGTGGGCGCCTCGCTGTTCGACGACCGGTACGGGCTGGCCTCGCGCAAGCCGGCCGGGCTGACCGCCATGCGGACCTTCCCCAACGACTTTCTCGACGCGGCGCAGTGCCACGGCGACCTGAGCCTGCATCTGTGCGCCGACAACCCGGACACCGTGCTGCACGCGCTGCGCGACATCGCCCGGCACACCCGGGGCGCCATGCAGATCCGGTGGCAGATCGACGGATTCCAGTCCCCGCCCCGGCCGTCGGGCACCCCGCGCAACCTCATGGGCTTCAAGGACGGCACGTCGAACCTGCACGGGTACGACACCCAGCAGATGAACGACCTGGTCTGGCTGCCGGTCGGCGACAAGTCCGGCTGGGCGGCCGGCGGCACCTACCAGGTCGTGCGGACCATCCGGATGCTGGTCGAGTTCTGGGACCGGGTGTCCATCACCGAGCAGGAGAACATGTTCGGCCGGCGCCGCGACTCCGGCGCTCCGCTGGACGGCGACAAGGAGTTCGACACGCCGAACTTCGCGGCCGACCCGGTCGGCACGGCCATCCCGCTGACCAGCCACATCCGGCGCGCCAACCCGCGCACCTCGGACACCGCCGGCAGCCGGATCCTGCGCCGCCCGTACAACTACAACCGGGGCATCGACTCGGTCGGCAACGTGGACTGCGGGCTGGTGTTCATCTGCTACCAGAAGGACCTGGCCACGCAGTTCGAGACGGTGCAGAAGCGGCTGGCCGACGAGCCCCTGGTGGACTACATCCAGCCGTTCGGCGGCGGCTACTTCCTGGTGTTGCCGGGTGTGCGCGACGCCAACGACTACCTCGGCCGCACCATGCTGGCCTGAGCCGCACCGCTGCGCAGGCGCCCGGCGGCGTGACGGCCGCCGGGCATGCCGCCTCCGGCGTTTCGCGTGCGGCGACTTGTCCGGACGAGGCACCCTTCAAGGCATGAGTCGTACCGAGCCGTACGGGCGGCAGCCGTTCGTGGCACCGTACCGCCGGCACCGCGCTCCGCCCTCGGTTCAGACGGTCGCCCTGCTGCAGTACCTGCTCGCCCTGCTCATTCTCGCGGGCGCCGCCGCGACCGCGGCGATCGCCCGCGGCACCCCGCGCTACGCGGCCCTCGACCGGGTTCCGGACTCGGTGCGTCACAACCTGCGCTCCGGCGGCCTGATCATCGCCGTGGCGCTGGCCGTGCTCGGGCTGTGCTGGCTGCTGGTGGCCCGCAAGCTGCAGCGCGGCCGGCCGTGGGCCCGGCTGACCGTCCTGGTGCTCAGCCTGGCCGGCGCCGCCGTCGCGGTGTACCTGTCCGGGCTGCGCCACGATCCGCGCCTGCTCGGCGCGGCCGCCCTTCCGGTGATGTACGCCATGCTGCTGTCCACCGAGGCCGCCCGGTCGTGGTTTCGCGACGACGGACTGTGACCTATAGCCCACACGGTACTTGGCGGGCATCGGCGGCGACCCCTGGAACAATGGGACCGTGACGTGGCTACGGAAGCTCCCGGTGGACCGGTTCATTCTGGTGCTGCTGGCGACCGTGCTGCTGGCCACGGTGCTGCCGGCCCGCGGCGCGGGCGTGCGGATCTTCGACGTGCTCACCACCGTCGCGGTCGCGCTGCTGTTCTTCCTCTACGGCGCGCGGCTGTCCCCGCAGGCGGCCTGGGCCGGCGCCCGGCACTGGCGGCTGCACACCACCATCCTGCTGGCCACGTTCGCGCTGTTCCCGCTGCTCGGGCTGGCCGCCCGGGCACTCGAGCCGTGGCTGCTGACCCCGTCGCTGTACCAGGGACTGCTGTTCCTGTGCGCGGTGCCCTCGACCGTACAGTCCTCGATCGCGTTCACCTCGATCGCCAAGGGCAACGTGGCGGCGGCGGTCTGCGGCGCCTCCTTCTCCAACCTGGCCGGCGTACTGGTCACACCGCTGCTGGTGGCCGCGCTGCTGCATGGCGACGGCCAGGTGCGGATCTCCGGGGGCTCGGCCGCCACCATCGCGCTGCAACTGCTCGCACCGTTCGCGCTCGGCCAGCTCGCGCGGCCCTGGATCGGCGGCTGGCTGAACAGGCACAAGCGGCCGGTGGCGGTGGTCGACCGGGGTTCCGTGGTGCTCGTGGTCTACACCGCGTTCAGCGCCGGGGTGGTGGCCGGCATCTGGCACGAGGTCGCCGCCGGCCGGCTGGTCGCCGTGGCGGTGGTGGACGCCGCGCTGCTGGCCAGCGTCCTGGGCATCCTCACCCTGGTCGCCCGCCTGCTGCGGTTCTCCCGCGAGGACCGGATCGCGGCAGTGTTCTGCGGTTCGAAGAAAAGCCTGGCCAGCGGGCTGCCGATGGCGGCGGTGCTGTTCTCCGGACACACCGTCGGCCTGATCGTGCTGCCGCTCATGCTCTTCCACCAGATCCAGCTGATGACCTGCGCGGCGCTGGCCAAGCGGTGGGGCAACCGGGCGGGCGCTTCCGGCGCGCCGGCGGCACCGGCCCGGTCGCTGGCCGCCGCCGGCTGACCAGACCGCGTGTCGCAGGCGCAATCCGGTCAGCCGGCCGGCTCCGCCCGCGCGGCCAGACCGTCAAGAACGTCGACGTAGGCGGGCGGCACCCGCACGTCGAGTAGCAATTGTCCGGTCGCGGTCGCCAGCGTGAAGGCAAAGAACGAGCAGCACGAACTCTCCCGCTCAGTGAGGTCGCGCGCCGCGCTCTCGGCGGCGGGATCGAGTTCCCACCGCAACACGGTGGGCGACAACCGCCGCTGACCACGTACCGCCGTCGCGAACAGTTCGTCGAACTCAGCGACCCGCAGCGGCTGAGCTGCCGTGGGTAGCGTGCACGCCTGCGGCATCCATGGGTCATCGGACGTAGCCATGCGACGACGGTAAACCCGTACCCAGCCAACCGGTGGGACCGCCGATGCCGATAGCTGGGGGAAGACTCGCGCAGACGGCCGCTTCCGCGAGACGTCCGGCGGACATCCGGCGAACCAATACCAGATCAGGTTTTGACTGTCCATACACACCATCTGGCTGACATTTGCCCCTAAGGTACAGTGCGTTCCACGAATTCGATCAAGGAGGGCGAATGCGGAACATCAAGCGCGGACTGCTGTCCGTCGCCGCCGCGGTGGCGATGGGAGCGGGAGTGCTGGCGGTGAGCGCGACTCCGGCCGCGGCGGCGAGCACCTGCGGCGGGGGCCTGCTGGGCAACTGGCCGATCACCGGCGGCTACATCGCGGTCTACTACTCGTCGTCGACCGGCGACAACTGCGCCATGACCTACACCAACCACCCGGGTAAGCCGCAGCACATCATGGTCGAGATCGACGACGGTGGCGCCGCACACCGTGACTCGGGGACCTACTCGTACTACGCGGGTCCGGTGTACGTCCACGCGCCGGGCAAGTGCGTCAACTTCGAGGGCCAGATCGGCAACGGCAGCATCGACGGCGTCATCAACGCGTACTGCGGCTGATCGGATCGGCCGCGGACGGGCGGCCGGCGTGGGACACCATGGATGACCCATCGCCGGCCGCCCGCACCGCACCAGGGGGCCTCGGGCGGTTACCGTCGCCGTCTCAGTCGCGGCTTCGGCGCGTCGCGCCGGGTCAGTCGGTGGTGTCGATGGCCTGCAGGAAGGCGTCGGCGATGACCGCGTGGCCAGCCAGGTTCGGGTGGATGCGATCGTCGGCCCAGTCGCTCGGCCGGGTCGAGGACAGCGCCTGGTCGAAGGCCTGCTGGGTGGCCACGTGGACGGCGTCGAACTCGGCCGCGAGCGCGGCGACCACCTTGCCGTACCGGTCGGACTCGGCGCGCTGCGGCTCGTCGCGGTCGGGCTCGATGATGTACGGGTCGGCGAGGATCAGCCGGCAGCCGGTGGCCTGCACCGCCCGGGTCAGCAGGGCGCGCAGGGTGCGCTCGTACTCGTCGATCGGCACGGCCTCGTCAAGCTGGCCGGTGAAGGCGCGCCAGACGTCGTTGATGCCGATCATCACAGACAGCCAGTCCGGCCGGGCCTCGATCGCGTCCCGCTCCCACCGGGCGGCCAGGTCGCGCACCGTGTTCCCGCTGATTCCCTGGTTCGTCCAGGTCAGGTGGGCGTCCGGTCGCCGGGCCGTGACGAAGGCCCGGATCAGGCTCATGTACCCGTTGCCGAACGGCGCGTACGAGTCTCTCCGCCCGCAGTCGGTGATGCTGTCCCCGATGAACACGACGTGCTGGCGTTCCTGAAAGAGCACGATCCCCTCCACGATCACAGGTCGTCGCTGTCGACGGCTGGTTGGCGTATAGGAGATCACAAGCCGGCCGCGGACACCCCCCTCGGGGGCGTCCGCGGCCGGCCCTGCCGATCAGAACCCGGCGGGAATCCCCTCGGTCGCGCTCAGCTCGTGCGGGCGGGCGCGGACCAGCACGGCGGTGAGGACGGCGGCCACCGCGATCAGGGCCGCGCTGACCCAGAACGCCACGGTGTAGCTGTGCACCGTGCCGGCCGCCGTCACCGCGGCCGACGGCGCCTTGCCCGCCGCGTGGTCGGCCAGGTACGAGGTCAGCGCCGAGGCGGCGATGGTGTTCAGCAGCGCCGTACCCAGCGAGCCGCCGATCTGCTGCGTGCTGTTGACCAGCGCGCTGGCCACACCGGCATCGTGGCTGGCGACGCCGACCAGCGCGGTGTTGGACAACGGGCCGAAGGTGATGCCCATGCCGAAGCTGATCACGAGCACCGCCGGCATGACGTGCGACCAGTACCCGGTGTCCACGCCGATCTGCGTCAGCAGCACCATGCCGATGGTCGTCAGCACCAGGCCGGCCACCATCGGGATCCGCGGGCCGATCCTGGGCGTCAGCGGGGCGGACACCCCGGCGCCGATGATGATGCCCGCGGTGAACGGCAGGAACGCCACGCCGGTCATCAGCGCCGAGTAGCCCAGGTTGATCTGCATGTAGTACGTCAGGAACAGGAACACGCCGAACATGCCCACGCCGACCAGCAGCGAGGCGAGGTACGAGCCGCCCCGGTTGTTGTTCAGGATCACGCGCATCGGCAGCAGAGGGTGCCGGGTGCGCAGCTCGATGACGACGAACGCGATGAGCAGGATCACGGAGACGGCCAGCAGGGACAGGGTGGTCGCCGAGGTCCAGCCGGCGGAGTCGGCCTTGGTGAAGCCGTAGACCAGCCCGACCAGGCCGAGTGTGGAGGTCACCGCGCCGGGGATGTCGTAGCGAGTGTCGCCTTCGGCCCGGCTCTCGTTCACGTACCGCAGCGCGAACACCGCCGCCACGATCGCGATCGGCGCGCTGACCAGCAGGCACCACCGCCACGACGCGTACTGGGTGAGCACTCCGCCCATCAGCAGGCCCACCGCGCCACCGCCACCGGCGATCGCGCCGTACACGCCGAACGCCCGGGCCCGCTCCCGCGCGTCGGTGAACGTGACGGTCAGCAGGGACAGCGCGGCCGGGGCCATCAGCGCGGCGAACACGCCCTGCGCGCCGCGCGCCGCGAACAGCATGCCCTCGTTGACCGCGCCGCCGCCGACCGCGGAGGCCGCGGCGAAGCCGATCAGGCCGATGATGAACGCCCGCTTGCGGCCGGTGAAGTCGGCGATCCGGCCGCCGAGCAGCAGCAGGCCGCCGAAGGCCAGGGTGTACGCGGTGACCATCCACTGCCGGTCCGCGTCGGAGATGTGCAGGGCCTTCTGCGCGGTCGGCAGTGCGATGTTGACGATCGTGGCGTCCAGCACGATCAGCAGCTGGGCGACCGCGATGATGGCCAGCGCCAGCCAGCGCCCAGGGTCCGGGACGGCGCTCTTTGTGGGCGCCGCCACCGTTTCGGTGGACATTGACATGGTGTATTCCTCTCCGGGCACGGCCGTATTCCTCACGGGCCAATCCGTGACGTATGGCGTCGTGCATGGTTTATCGGTCCGGTCGAGCCGGTACCGGTCGATCGTGTCGGTCGGCGAAATTGTCTGGTCGGATCGATCAGCAGGTCATGACGTTCACCGCATCAGCAGGGGCAGCACGATGTCGTCGACCAGATGGTCAACGAGGCGGGCGTCCAGCGGTTCACCCAGGACGAAGCTGTGCATGAACAGCTGCGCCGGAACGATCTCCTCGATGAGATCGACGTTGTATCCGGGCCGTAGCTCGCCGCGCTCCTCGGCACGGGCGCAGATGACCCTGGCGATGGGGCTCTTCGACGAGTGCAGCGCACGCATCTCGGCGGCCAGATCCTCGTCGGTGCGCATCGCCATCACCAGCCCGGCCAGCAGCGGCCCGTCCTGGCCGGCGGTCGCCTCGGCCATCTCACCGAACCAGGCGACCAGGTCGCCGCGCAGGCTGCCGGTGTCCGGCACGGTCGCCTCGCCGTCCTTGCACATCCGGATCGCGTCGACGGCTAGCTGGGCCTTGCCGGGCCAGTGCCGGTAAAGCGTGGCCTTGCTGGCCCGGGCCCGGGAAGCCACCACGTCCATCCGCAGGCATTCGTAGCCGACCTCGCGGAGCAGTTCGAAGGTGGCGCGCAGGATGGCCTGCTCGCGCTCGCCCCCCAGGCGGGAGTGCCGGTGCGACGGGGCGTCCGGGTCGCCGGCACCGGGCACGGACTGCTCGGCGGCGACCGGCTCGACCGCGACACCGCCGGCGGTTACCCCCTGTGTCATGACGCCACCCCCGACTTACGAAACGAAACCGTTTCGTACAGTACCAGCGAGGTGCCAGCGACCGGACACGATTTAGCGGTGAGCAGACACACACCCACCGCCCGGGACCGCCGCCCGGAAGACGGCCCGGCGGCGGGCGGCGGTGCGGGTGGCCGCGTTCAGAGGCTGGGCGAGGACCCCGGCTCGTCCGCCTCACGCCCGGCGGCGGCCTCCCGGCGGGCCTGCCGGTTGCGCTCCTGGAGTTCCTTCCACGCCCGGCGAACCTCGGGCGAGTGACCCTGCAGGGCCCCCTGCACCGCGGCCGGACCGAGCACGCGGTACATGGCCGATCCCAGGCGGTCCCGCTTCTCGCGGGCCGGAGCCGGCGCGGATCCGTCCGGCGCGGACCCGTCAGGCGCGGATCCGTCGGGCGCCGACCCGTCCGGCGCCGATCCGGCCGACGCCGATCCGGCCGGCGCCGCCGAGCCGTCGAACTCCGGCTGGCGCTTCCTGCGTCCGAACATGGCGCCCCTCCACTCCTTGGTGCGCCAATAGTGGCTACACCAATAGTTTGTGTGCCAATTAGTTGTACCATGAGGAAAATTCGGGAGGCACGCTTGAGCGATATGCGCGCGGTCACAGACCCGCTCGCCCTGGAGCGGCAGGTCTGCTTCGCCCTGTCGGTGGCGTCGCGCAACGTCGTGGCGCTGTACCGCTCCCACCTCGAACCGATGGGCCTGACCCACCCGCAGTACCTCGTCATGCTCGCGCTCTGGGGGGACTCCCCGCTGTCGGTCAAGGCGCTCAGCGGCCTGCTGCAACTCGACCCGGGTACGTTGTCGCCGCTGCTCAAGCGGTTGGAGAGCGCCGGATATGTGCGCCGCGAGCGGGATCCGAACGACGAGCGCCAGCTCGCGGTGACCCTCACTGAGGCCGGCACCGCCCTGCGGGACAGAGCCCTGGCCATCCCGGGCGCCATCGTGGCGCGGCTCGGCATGAGCCTGGACGAGTTGGAGCACCTGAAGGAGGTGCTGACCCGGCTCATCGACGCGTCCCGGCAGGAGCCCGCGACCGAGCGCTGACCCGCGAAGCGCTGACCCGCCGAGACCAGACCCTCCGTGACGAGGCCGTCTCGCCGGCCGTTGACCGGCGACCGACCGGTCGGCGACGCCTCGACGACCGGCCGGCGTCCGCCGGGTGACGTGACGCAGGCCGCTGCGGATACCCCAGCGGGTGCGGGCCGGACCCATAGGGCGCAAACTGTCAGGCGACCCGCACCCGATCGAGGGATGAGATATGCGCAGCCGCACCGACCTCGTCGAAGACCTCATGCAGCGGTTCCCGCACGTGCCGCGGGAGGCCGTGATCAAGGAAGACCTGCTGCGCGGCGGCCTCGCGTTCGACGACTCGGCGCTGTCGGACAACGAGGACGGCGAGGTCAAGCCGAAGTCGTACTTCATCTTCTCGTTCGACCACCGGACCCTGCCCGAGCTGGGCACCGCGGCCCTGCGCCGGCCGCCGGAGGAGATCGTGCTGACCGGCGGCCCGTACGAACTGCGCCGCACGGTGGTCTCCGTCCGGGTCAACCCCGACTCGCCGTACCAGGTGCGTGCCGACGAGGACGGCGCGCTGCGGCTGTTCCTGGACGGCCGGCCGATCGCCGACGTCGGACTGCCGCCGATGCCGGAGTACTACCGGCACAAGCTCTCGGGCGGCAAGTCGGTCATGGAGATCGCGCCCACCATCCAGTGGGGCTACCTGATCTACCTGACGGTCTTCCGGGTCTGCCAGTACTTCGGCGCTAAGGAAGAGTGCCAGTACTGCGACATCAACCACAACTGGCGCCAGCACAAGGCCGCCGGCCGCCCGTACACCGGAGTCAAGCCGGTCGACGAGGTGCTGGAGGCCATGGAGATCATCGACCGGTACGACACCTCGGGCATGTCCAAGGCGTACACGCTCACCGGCGGCAGCGTGACCTCGAAGGTGGACGGGCTGGCCGAGGCCGACTTCTACGGCCGGTACGCGGAGGCCATCGAGCAGCGCTTCCCGGGCCGATGGATCGGCAAGGTCGTCGCGCAGGCGCTGCCCAAGGCCGACGTGCAGCGGTTCCGCGACTACGGCATCCGGATCTACCACCCCAACTTCGAGGTCTGGGACAAGCGGCTGTTCGAGCTGTTCTGCCCGGGCAAGGAGCGGTATGTAGGCCGTGCCGAGTGGCACCGGCGCATCCTGGACTCCGCCGAGGTCTTCGGCCCGCGCAACGTGATCCCCAACTTCGTCGCCGGGGTCGAGATGGCCAAGCCGTTCGGCTTCGACACGGTGGACGAGGCGATCGCGTCGACCACCGAGGGCCTGGAGTACTTCATGTCCCGGGGCATCACCCCCCGGTTCACCACCTGGTGCCCCGAGCCGACCACGCCGCTGGGCAGCACCAACCCGCAGGGCGCCCCGCTGGAGTACCACATCCGGCTGCTGGAGGCGTACCGGGCGACCATGGACGCGCACGGCCTGTCCAGCCCGCCCGGGTACGGCCCGCCCGGCGCCGGCAACGCGGTGTTCTCGGTCAGCTCGTTCATGGACAGCCTGCCGCCGGCCGAGGAGTCCGAACCGGAGGCCCGGGCCGCGCTCAGCGTGCCGCCCGCCGGTCCCGCGCCGGCTGGGGAACCCGCCTGACCTCTCCGGTCGCCTCGTAGTCCCAGATCCGCCCGGCGTACGGGTTGCGGGCCGCCCGGCGGTACACCCGGAATTCCACCTGGGCGCGCAGGGTCTCGGCGAAGAACCCGACCTCGTAGAGGATCGGCGGGTCCTGCGGATCGTCCACGTCGATGGTGACCATGCGGCCATCGAGCGGGCCACCGTGCAGCAGCGCCCTGACATTGGGCATGTTCACTCCCCGGGGTCGGCGGTCCGCCTCCAGACTGCTGCGCCGGAGCGCCGGCCGGGGGTGGTCGGCGCGCCGTCAGCCTGGCGGGTGAACGCCGGCCGCGGCGCGACAGGTGGGCTCCGGACTCACCCGTCGCGCAGCGCGCTGACCCGCCCGGCCAGGTCGGCGGGTGCCCCGGCGACTGCGAAGAGCTTGTCCCGGCTGGTGTGCCCGGCCCGCACCGTCACGTCGGCGGGCCGCAACCGCAGCGCCTCGGCCACGGCCCTGCGGGCCTGCTCGGTCGCCCGCCCGTCCACCGCCGGCGCGCCGACCGCCACCACCAGCGCCGGGCCGTAGCGCCCCTGGTAGCCGCCGCCCACCCTGGTGTTCGCCGCGCCCGGCCGCACCCGCACCGCGATGACCGCCTCCACGGCACTCATTCTGGCCCACCTCGCTCCGGCAACCGCAGGACCGGGCACGGACGGGAGAACCGGGAACTTTCCCGGCGGCCGGGCCGACTATCTCTGGCGGGATGGGCATAACACCGGCGCTCGTCGCCCGCGTAGCTGGCGCGTGGACGTGAGCTGGCCGGCCCGCCGGGCCCGCCCTTGGCCACCGTGCCGCCGCCGGGCCCGATCCGGGGCCGGTCCGGACGACCGGCCGTCACGGAAGATCACGAAAGGACAACAATGAAGCGGACACTGCGGCGCGGATCGGTGATCGTCGCCGGGTCACTGATCGGCCTGCTCGCCACCGCGGGGGTCGCCCAGGCCCACGTGACGATCGATCCAACCCAGGCCAGCCAGGGCGGATACATCCGGATGGCGTTCCGGGTGCCGACCGAGAGCGACACCACCTCGACCACCAAGCTGGAGGTCGATCTGCCCACCGATGAGCCGATTGCCTCGATCTCGCTCGAACCGGTGCCGGGCTGGACCGGAACCCTGGACAAGACCAAGCTCCCCAAGCCCATCACCACCGACGACGGCGAGGTCACCGAGGCCGTGACCAAGATCACCTGGACCGCGAACTCGACCGACACGGCCATCAAGCCCGGGCAGTTCGAGGAGTTCCCGGTCTCGCTCGGCCCGCTGCCGGCCGTCAAGTCGATCACGTTCAAGGCCCTGCAGACCTACTCCGACGGCACGATCGTGCGCTGGATCGACCTGAAGACGCCCGGGGCGCCCGAGCCCGAAAACCCAGCCCCGGTGCTGAATCTGACGCCGACCTCCGACGACGCGGCCGTCCAGGCGGGCGCGCCGGCGGCCACCGGGGTGGGGGCCGACCCGTCGACGAGGACCTCGTCGGACACCGCCGCCCTGGCTACTGGCATCATCGGCGCCGTACTCGGACTCGGCGGACTGGTCCTGGGGGGCCTGGCGTTCACCCGGAGCCGCCGGGCCGGGTGAGCGCTACCGTTGTCGAGGGCTGGAAGCGGCACCCGAACCCCGGAAGCGGGTCGCAGACAGCGCGGTCGGAGCACGTACAAGGAGGCGGATCGGGTGTCGAAGAGTAGCCGGCAGGCGCAGCAACGGGCGAGGGAGGCGCTGGAGGCCCAGCGCAAGGCCGCCCGCGCGCGCCGGCAGCGGTTCACCATCGCTGGCTCGGCGGTGCTGGTGGTCGTGGTGGTGCTGGGTGTCCTGATCGGGGTGAAGGTGGCCGGCGGCGGCAACAAGACCCCGGCCGCGGCGACCTCGCTCGCCGCGTCGGACGTGGTCAACCCGCTGACCACGGTCCCGGTCGACGCGCTGAACCAGGTCGGCAAGGGCCAGGTCACCACGCTGCCCAGCGTGACCAGCGGTCAGACCATGCTCAGTGACAATGGCAAGCCGTTGATCGTCTACGTCGGCGCGGAGTACTGCCCGTACTGCGCCGCGGAACGCTGGGCCATGGTCCAGGCGCTGAGTCGGTTCGGGACGTTCAGCAACCTGGGCCAGACGCACTCCTCGTCGACCGACGTGTTCCCGAACACGCCGACGCTGTCGTTCCACGGCTCGAGCTACACCAGCCAGTACCTCTCCTTCCAGGGCGTCGAGACGGAGACCAACCGGCAGCAGGGCAACGGGTACGCGCCGCTGGACAAGCCCACCGCGGCCCAGCAGGCGCTGGTGAACAAGTACGACGCCGCACCGTACGTGCCGTCGGACGCGGCCGGTTCGATCCCGTTCATCGACTTCGCCAACAAGGCGATCGTGTCGGGCTCCTCCTACAGCCCGCAGTTGCTGGCCGGAAAGACTCCGGCCCAGGTCGCCGCGGCGCTGTCCAACCCGTCCGACCCGATCGCCAAGGCCGTCGACGGCACCGCCAACGCGTTCACCGCGATGCTGTGCCAGCTGACCAACGGCCAGCCCGGGAACGTGTGCACCACGTCCTCGGCGACGGCGTACCAGAGTCAGCTTCATGTCGCCAGCTAAGAGCGCGGGGCGAACGGTGACGGAACCGGAGCCGCTCGCCCCGCCGCGCTGGCCGGGGTTGGTCACCCTGCCGATCAGCGTGGTCGGGCTGGCGGTGGCGGCGTTCCTGACGATCCAGCACTACACCACGGCGATCCCGCTGGCCTGCCCGGACACCGGGATCATCAACTGCACCAAGGTCACCACCAGCGCGCAGTCCGCGATCTTCGGTATCCCGGTCGCGCTGCTCGGCCTGCTCTTCTTCGCCGCCATGGTGCCCCTGTGCCTGCCGGCGGCGTGGCGCTCGACCCGGCCGGAGTTGCGCTGGGGCCGGCTCGCGTTCGCGCTGATCGGCGTCGGGTTCGTGGTGTACCTGGTGTACACGGAGCTGTTCACGCTGGACGCGCTGTGCCTGTGGTGCACCACCGTCCACGTGATCACCGTCGTGCTGTTCGCCGTGGTCGCGATGGCCACGGCATCCACCGGCGAGGCCAACGCCTGACCGGTGCCGGCGGTGCGACGCGGGTCACCGCGTCGCACCGCAGCCGGTCCGGCCCGCCGGGGAACTTCCCGCACCCCGGCGGCGACTAACCACACGTGACGATCAAGCCCGAAACGCCGTCGCGTCCCGATCGGCGCCGCCGCCCGTGGCCGGTGCGGCTGGCCGCCTCCACCGCCACGATCATCGTGGTGGTGCTCGCGGCGGCCTCTCCCGCCTGGGCGCACTCCCGCTTGGAGCACACCGATCCGGCGGACGGCGCCACGTTAACCGCTCAGATCTCGACGGTTACCCTGACCTTCAACGAAATGGTTCGGGGGCAGTTCACGACCGTGGTGGTCAACGGCCCGGGCAAGGTCTCGTACAGCGAGGGGCATGTGCAGGTAATCGACGATGACGTGCGCCAGAAGGTGTACCCGCTGCACTCCGGCGGCTACACGGTGGCCTGGCGGGCGATCTCGGCGGACGGGCACCCGGTCGAGGGCCAGTTCCACTTCACCATGAAGCTGGCGGCCGACCAGGAGCCGACCACGAACCCACCGGCCACCCAGGCGGCCTCGGCGGGCGGCGGCGGGCGCTCGAACCGGCTGTGGCTGTGGGGCGGCGCGGCGGCGGTGGTCGTCGTGATCGTCGCTCTCGTGCTGGGCCTGACCCGCCGACGGGCGGTGAACGCGCCGTGACCCTGGACCCGAACGCCACCGCCCCCGACACCGACGCTCCCGACACCACCGCCCCCGAGGCCGACGCTCCGGAGGCCGACGCTCCGGAGGCCGAAGCCTCGGCCGCTCCGGTCGCCGCGGTCCCGGCGGGCGCGGTCCCGGCGGCTGTCGGTCCGGCGGGCCGCGGTCCGGGCACGGCCGGCCCGGTCACGACCGGACCGGCTGCGGCCGGCTCGAGGTGGTGGCTTCCGGCCGTGGTCGGCATCGCGGCGCTGGCCGTGCTGGTGCTCTCGCTGGAGGGCGGCCACGGGCTCAACGCCACCACGATCACCGGGCTGCCGAATCCCGGAACCTTCACTAACTGGGCGCTGCCGGTCGTCACGCTCGTCGTCGAGGGGCTGGGAACGCTCACCGTCGGCCTGTGCGTGGCCGCCGCGTTCCTGCTGCCGGGCAAGGACCGGACCGTCGGCGCGCAGGGGTACCGGATGCTGCACCGGGCCACCGGCTGCGCGGTGATCTGGGCGGTCGCCAGCCTGGCGCTGATCGTGCTGACCGTCTCGGACGTGCTCGGGCTGCCGCTGTCGCGGCTCGGCGCGACCAGCGTGTACAGCTTCGCGTGGTCGGTCTCCCAGGGGCAGGCCCTGCTGGTCCAGGCCATCATGGCGCTGGTACTGGCGATCATGACCCGGGTCGGGCTGTCCCGCTCGAACGCGGCCGCCTGCGCGGTGCTGGCGGTGATCGCCGTGCTGCCGCCCGCCTTCACCGGGCACGCCGCCGGCGCCGGCAACCACCAGATAGCGGTGACCAGCCTCGCCCTGCACGTCGCGTCGGCCGCGCTGTGGGTGGGCGGCCTCGCCGCCCTGCTGTTGCTGCGCCGCAGCCGGCTGCTGGCCGACGCCGCCGCCCGGTACAGCCGACTGGCTCTGTTCTGCTGGGTGGCCGTGGCGGTCAGCGGGGTGGCCAACGCGTGGGTCCGGCTGGGCGCCTTCGACGAGCTCTGGCGCTCCAGCTACGGGCTACTGGTGCTCGGCAAGCTGGCCGCCCTGGCGCTGCTCGGCGGTCTCGGCGCGGCGCACCGCACCCGTACCCTGCCGGCCCTGTACGCCGGCAGCCGGCGCGCGTTCTGGCGCCTGGCGGCCGGCGAACTGGTCGTCTTCGGGGCGACCTTCGGTCTGGCGGTGGCGCTGTCCCGCAGCCCCACCCCGGTCGCCAACACGGCCAGCCCCGACCCCCTGGTGGACATCCTCGGCTTCGGCATGCCGCCCGCGGCGACCCTGTCCCGCATGATCACGCTCGTGCTGCCGGACATGTTCTTCCTGACCGTCACCGTGCTCGGGACCGTGGCGTACCTGATCGGGGTGCGGCGACTGCGCCGGGACGGCCACCACTGGCCGATAGCCCGCACGATCAGCTGGGTGTGCGGGATGCTGCTGCTGGCCGCCGTCACCAACCTGGGCGTGGCGCGCTACGCGTACGTGCTGTTCAGCGTCCACATGGCCCAGCACATGGTGCTGTCCATGCCGGTGCCGATCCTGCTGGTCGGGGGCGCGCCGGTGACCCTGGCGCTGCGCGGCCTGCGCCGACCCGCCGACCCGCAAATGCGGGGCGCACGGGACTGGTTGCTGATCATCCTGCACAGCCGGGTGATGAAGGTGCTCACCCAACCGCTGGTGGCCCTGGGCATCTACATCGCCAGCCTGTACGGCCTGTACTTCAGCAACCTGCTCGGCACGCTGATGCGCTACCACCTCGGCCACCTGGCCATGCTCACGCACTTCGTGCTCGCCGGGTACCTGCTGTTCTGGGTGCTCATCGGCATCGACCCCGGCCGCCGGACGCTGCCCCAGCCGGTGCTCGTCCTCGTCCACTTCGCGGCGATGATCTTCCACGCGTTCTTCGGCGTGATCCTGCTGCAGAGCAAGACGGTGATCGCACCGGGCTGGTACTCGTCGGTCCACCCGAGCTGGGCGCCGAGCCTGCTGTCCGACCAGCACCTCGGCGCGGGCATCGCCTGGGCGTTCGGGGAGATCCCCGCCGCGGTCGTGTTCGGCATCCTGGTGTTCCGGTGGATCCGCTCGGACGAGCGCGAGCAGGTCCGGTTCGACCGGGCCGCCGACCGTGCCCAGGCCGCCGGCGAGGAGGACGAGCTGGCCCGGTACAACGCGTTCCTGCAGGCCGCCGCGCAGGCCGACGCCCGCCGGGGTGACGGGCGGTAGCGGCCGTCAGGCCGAGGTGACGGGCGGGTAGCGGCCGTCAGCCGGTGGCGCCCGAGCGGGTGGCCAGGGCGAAAAAGCGGTGGGCCGGGTCGTCGTACCGGGTCAGCCGCCAGCCCGAGGCCGCCAGCAGGGCGCGCAGGCGCGGCTCGTGCAGCGGCTCGTCCGGGCGCAGCGTGCGGCCGTGCCGGGCGGCCAGCGCCACCCGCCCGGTCGGGTGGAAGATGACCAGCGCGCCGCCGGGCCGGGTGACCCGGGCCAGCTCCGCCAGCCCCGCCGCCGGATCGGGCAGGTGCTGGACGAGCCCGGCGGCGAAGACGGCGTCCGCCCGCCCGTCGGCCAGCGGCAGGTGCCGGGCGTCCCCGAGCACCAGGTCGACCCCTGACAGGCCCTGCTCGGCGCGGGCCGCCGCGAGCATCTGCGGCGTGAGGTCCAGGCCGATGACCCTGCCACTCACCCCACGACCCGGCTCCGGCCGCGCCTGCGAAAGACCGATCGCCTGGGCCAGGACCGGCAGGGCACGTCCGGTGCCGCAGCCGACATCGATCACCGTGGCACCGGGCCGGATGCCGGCCTCGGCCACGGCCGCCGCGTAGGCGGGCAGGTCGTCGCCGAACTTGGCGTTCCAGGTCGCGGCCCGCACCGCGAAGAACGCCTGGGTCTCGCTCAGGTAGACGCGCTCGCCGTCCGGATCGAGCCGCGGTGAGACCCGCCGGATCACCGGCCAGGTCGGGTCGTGGTAATCGACCACGACGTCCGCGCCGCGCTCGCCGTCGCCGTCCACGCCGTCACCGTGGCCGGCGCCGAGTCCGGACGACCGCCCGGTACGCAGGTAGACGACCACGTCCCAGCCGCCGGCGGGCGGCCGGTGCCGCAGGCCGGACCCATCGGCCAGCACGACCGGGGCAGAGTCGGCGACCGACCCGCCGACGACCGGAGCGGAGTCGGCGGCCCACCCGCCGTCGGGCCCCGGGTCGGCCAAGGAGTCGTCCCGCGTCAAGGAGTCGTCCCGCACCCTGACGCAGGCCCGTCCACGTGCCCGGATCGCTCCGGCAAGCCGATCGGCGAACTCCCCGGCCGGTCCGCCGGCCGGATCCGCCACCGCGCCGCCGGCCTCCACCAGGACGGCGCGCTCCCCCGCCGAGACGGAGCGCTCCCCCGCCCAGGCCGCATGGGCCGAGGCCGAGCGATCCGGCACGGCGCCATCCGCCCGCGGGCCGGCCGCCGGCGGCGCCGCGACCACCAGGTCGGCGAGCAGGTCGATCACCCGCGCGGCCCGGGCTCGGCGTTCGGGCGCGTCGAGCGTGGGCCACGCGGACCAGGCGGTCGGCCGGGGAATCATGGCTCTCATCATTGCGCCGCCGGCGCGGGCCGGACAACGCGACGCCCCGCTGGTGCTGTGCTCCGTTGGTGCTGTGCCCCGACGGTGCTGTGCCCCATTGGTGCGGTGCCCCATTGGTGCGGTGCCCCGACGGTCAGGCCGCGCCGCGGTCATGCAGGTGAGCCCGCGCCCCATGTGGCGGCGGCACGGCACCCGGGCGCAGCTCGATGACGTTGTCGCCGGGCGGGTCCAGCCTCCACCGCACCGCGCCGCTCCGCCTGCCGGTACCCGCCGGGGGATCCTGGCTCATCGACGGCCGGCACAGCACCACGACTATCGCGTAACCGATTAGTAGCAGCGCGTGACTAGCCAACCGGCTCGGCGCCACCGTGCCGTCGATCAGATCGCCCAGGCTCATCAGGGTCAGCACGCCGACGAACGCGGTCAGGGTGGGCACGACCCCGGATGGGCGGCTGCGCCGCCACGCGATGAACAGGAACCCGGCGCCCACCGCCAGGTTCCATGCCGCCGACTCGTGTACCAGGTGGTCGACGCTGGCGCCCTCCATCTCGCTGGCCGGCATCGCCCCGGCCATCGTCGACCCGGCGATCTGCGCCACCCCGAGCAGTATCTGCCCCGCGCCGATCGCACCGAGCGCCATCCGCAGCACCGCGGCCCACCCGATCCGCCGACGCCTCGGCGCCGCGTCCAGCACGCTGTCCGGCACGCCCGGTACGGGTGGCACCGGCCCCAGTCGGGCCAGCCGGGTCACCGTCGCCGCATCGTCGAGCCACCGCCGGCAGTCCGCGCACTCGGCCAGGTGGGCGTCCACCAGCGCGGCCTGGTCGGGGTCCTCCTCGCCGTCCAGCCGCGCCGAGAGCGCCTCCCGCCACCTACCGCATTCCATACTGCACAGGTCGCCGGCCGCCGGCCGTTGGTTCCCGGCCGCCGCCGAAAGTGTCGCCGGCTCAACTCCGCACGCCGGCTCAACCCGCACGCCGGCTCAACCCGCACGCCGGCTCAACCCGCGCACGCGGGCTCCGGCCGCTCGTCGACTCGCACCGGTGTCACCAGGCCCGCGAACGGGGGCACTAGGTAGGCACGCTACCGTTGCGCCATGGCCGGGTCCGGTTACGACGACGAGAAGATCACGAGTGCGGCCCTGGCCGCCCGGGACGGCGACCGGGCCGCCGCCACGGTCTTCGTCGAGCTGACCCAGCGGCACGTGCACCGGTTCCTCGGGCACCTCGCGGACCTGCGCGACGTGGAGGACCTGGCGCAGGAGACCTACCTGCGGGCCATGTCGGGTCTTCGCGGCTTCGCCGCCCGTTCGTCGGCGCGCACCTGGCTGCTGTCCATCGCCCGCCGGGTCGCCGCCGACCATGTCCGCGCCGCCACCCGCAGTCCGCGGACCACCCCGCTCGAGGGGCAGGAGGTCGCCGCCGAGGCCGCGGCGATTCGGTTGTCCGGTGGGTTCGAGGACGCCGTGGTGCTGCAGCACCTGCTGACCGGCCTCGATCGGGAGCGGCGCGAGGCCTTCGTCGCCACCCAGGTGCTCGGCCTCAGTTACGCCGACGCGGCCGAGGTGTGCGACTGCCCGATCGGCACCATCCGATCCCGGGTGGCACGCGCCCGCGAGGACCTGGTGGAGGCGCTGAATGAGGGCCGCCACGCCGGGCGCGGACGCACCGGCACCTGACGCTCGCCGCCACCCGCCGCGCACCGAAACCCGCTCGCTCACCGCCACCCGCTCGCTCACCGCCACCCGCCCGCCGAATTCCCTCGCCGCATCCACACGCGCCGCACGGTCCGGCGCGCCAATCGGGCGCCCCGCGCGGTCTCCGACGACACGCGGACCGCGCCGCCGCTCAGGTTGACCCGTCTGCTTAGGGTGTGGGCGTGCTCGCGACGACGGCGCGCCCGGCAGCCACTGACGGCCGCGCGGCCAACCGATTGGCAACACCCGTTCGGATCCGACTCACGGCGTTGGTTCTCATCCTCGTCTCGGCGGCGCTGCTCACGGTCACCACCGTCGGCATGATGCGCACCCGCGACCAGGTCGATGTCGTCGGTGCGTACGCCGCACCGCAGGCCGCCACCGCCTCCGACCTCTACCTCGCGCTCAGCGACCTGGACGCCCAGGTCGCCCGCCTCATCATGATTGGCGACTCGGAGTCGCTGTCCGACAGCCGGCTCGACGCGCTGCTGACCTACCGGCAGCGCAGCAACCAGGTCGACGCGGACCTTTCCCAGGCGCTGAACACCGCCACCACCGCGTCGACCCGCACCCAGCTACGGACGCTCACCAGCCAACTGGCGCTGTACCGGCAGCTGGCCTGGGAGGCGCTCGCCGTTCAGGAAGGGGCGGCCGACCAGGTGCCCGGCCGCCCACCGGCGGACACCCTCGGGTATTACTCCCGGGCCACCACGCTGCTGCACGCCGACCTGCTGCCGTCGGCCAAGTCGCTGCGTTCGGCGAGTGAGACCACGCTCAACGATGCCTACTCCGGGCAGCGCTCGACCGCCCGATGGTCGCTGGCCCTGGCCGTGCTGTTCGGCGTGCTGGGCGTGATCCTGCTGCTGGGGCTGCAGGTCCGGCTGGCCCGGCGGTTCCGCCGCCTGATCAACCCGGCGCTGCTCGCGGCGACGCTGGCCACCATCGGACTGGTCGTCGCGGCCGGCGTGGTGTTCACCGGCGAGACCAATCGGCTGGACGCCGCGCAGCGCGACAGCTTCGCCCCGTACCTGTCGCTGACCGCGGCGCAGGCGGTCAGCTACGACGCGGCCGGGGACACCAGCCGGTACCTCATCTCCGGCAACCCGGAATACGTGCAGCAGGACCTGGCGGCGAAGTCGAAGTGTCTGGTCAACGGGGGCACGTGCGGCAGCGGCGGCGACGACCTGTCGGCGGGGCTGGGTGCCTTCGGCAGGGCACCGGGCAGCACCGGTCCCGGCGTGCTGGACCGGTGGAATGCCTACCAGCGCGACCACGACCAGATCGTCGCGCTGAGCGGCGACGGCCAACTCGCCACGGCCGTGAACCGGTTGACCGGCATCTCCCGTGGCGACGCCAACTTCGACTTCTTCTACTACGACACGGCGGTCAGCCAGATCACGGCCAGCCGTAAGGCGGGCTTCGACGCCACGGTGGCCGACGCCCGGCACGCGCTGGCCGGTTGGACGGTGATCCCCGCTGTCCTGATGGGCGTGGCCATGCTGCTGGTTCTGCTGGGAGTCAGGCCGCGCCTCGCCGAGTACCGCTGACGGGCGGGGGCGGCGGGCCTTGGCCCGCCGCCCCCGCCCGTCACGTCAGTGGAACTGCGGAACTATCAGGTAGATCCCGTAGGCCACGCCGAGAGCGCACAGCAGGAAGCAGACCCCGGCCAGGCCGCGGCCGGCCAGACCGTTGCCGCCGCGCTCCCGTGAACCCTCGGCCATGGCCAGGCCCAGGACCCCGCCGGTGAAGACGAGGACGGTACCCGCGCCGGCCAGCAGCCCGACGGCGAGCACCAGGCCCAACGAGTGCCACGCGATGGTCATCGCCACTCCTCCGCTCCCCGGCCGGCGGCGATCCAGGTCGCCCCGATCAGCCCGCCGAACAGCGCGTGCGACGAACTGGACGGCAGGCCGGCCAGCCAGGTCAGCAGGTTCCAGAGAATCGCGCCGATCAGGCCACCGAACACGATGGCCGGTGTGATTTTCGCGTCGTCGACAATGCCACCAGAGATCGTCTTGGCGACCTGTACGGACAGGAACGCGCCGACGATATTGAGCACCGCGGACACCCCGACGGCCACCCGCGGCTTCAGGGCACCGGTCGCGATGGAGGTCGCCATCGCGTTGGCGGTGTCGTGGAAGCCGTTGGTGAAGTCGAATGCGAGAGCGGTGACGATGACGAGCACGACGAGCAGAGACATGGAAGTCCTCCTCTCGATTCGTGCCGACAGGCTAAGCCGGCGCCCACAAACATCGGGCTATGTACACATGGCGATGCGGTTAACGCCCGCGCGGGACGGTGGACGGCAGATCGACGTGCGCGAACAAGCTTCTCGGCAACCGCCGTTCACCCGCCCGACGCGTGTGCTCGATCTACTGCGCCTGGTACCTGGATCGCTCACGACCGTTGGATCGCCCACGACCACTGGAGCGCGCACATGACTGGGGTGTCCCGCCGCACAGTCATCGGCACCGGAGCGGCGGTGGCCGGCGCCCTGGCCACCGGCCAGGTTCTGCCCGAGGCGGCGTCCGGCGCGCCCGCGCACGGCCGCACCGGCACCATCGAGGACGTCAAGCACGTGGTGATCCTGATGCAGGAGAACCGCTCCTTCGACCACTACTACGGCTCGCTGTCCGGGGTCCGCGGCTTCGCCGACCGCCAGCAGCTGCGCTACCCCGACGGTACGAACGTCTTCGAGCAGCCGGACGCCAACCGCGCCGGGGACCGGGTGCTGCGGCCGTTCCGGATGGACACCACCCGGTACGACGCCCAGGAGGCCGGCGACCTCGACCACAGCTGGGACGGCACCCACGCGGCGGCCAACGGTGGCGCGTGGAACCGCTGGGTCAACGCCAAGGGCGAGGAGGCGATGGGGTACTTCACCCGGGCCGACGTGCCCTGGCAGTACTCGCTCGCGGACGCGTTCACGATCTGCGACCACTACTTCTGCTCGATCCAGGGACCGACCACCCCGAACCGGCTGTTCCTGTGGACCGGCACGAACGACCCGGCCGGCACCGCCGGCGGTCCGGCCATCTCCAACCCCGACGACTACCTGCCGGTCTACCGCTGGACCACCTACCCGGAGCGGCTGGAGCGGGCCGGGGTGAGCTGGCAGGTGTACGCGAATACCGAGATCGGTGAGGGCGACTGGCTGGGCGACTACGGCGACAACCCGCTGTGGCTGTTCCAGGCGTACCACGACGCGCAGGGCTCCACCGATCCGGCGGTGCGCCGGCTCGCCGAGCGGGGCAGCGTGACCCCGTGGCAGCCGGACGCCGGGCAGGGCCACTCCGTCGACCACGTGCTGGCCCGGTTCATCGGCGACTGTGCCGCCGGCACGCTGCCCACGGTGTCCTGGATCGTCGCGCCGTACCGGTACAGCGAGCACCCGCAGGCGCGGCCGGTCGACGGCGCGGCGTACACCGACCGGGTGCTGCGGGCGCTGTGGGACAGCCCGGGGCTGTGGTCCTCCACGGTGGTGCTCGTCGACTTCGACGAGAACGACGGGTTCTTCGACCACGTGCCGCCGCCGGTGCCGCCGTCCGGCACCGCCGGGGAGTTCGTGGACGGTCAGCCCATCGGGCTGGGCCCGCGGGTACCGATGACGGTGGTGTCGCCGTGGAGCCATGGCGGCTGGGTCAACTCGCAGGTCTTCGACCACACCTCGGTGATCCGGTTTCTGGAGTTGGTCACCGGGGTCCGGGAGCCGAACATCTCGGCCTGGCGCCGCTCGGTCTGCGGCGACCTGACCAGCTGCTTCGACTTCGGCGACTTCAACCCGCGAGTGCCGACCCTGCCGGACATCGGGGCACTGGTGGCGCGGGCCGACGCCCAGGCGAGCCTGCCTCCGGTACCGGCGCCGGGCCCGGGAGCCCAGCCGGCACCGGCCCAGGAGCCCGGCGGCCGGCCGCGGCGGGACCTGCCGTACCAGCCGAACGCGAACGTCCTCATCGACCGGGCCACCGGCGCGGTGAGCGCGACGCTGACCAACGCCGGCAGAGCGGCCATGTCGTTCGCGGTGTACCCCGACGCCGCGCCGCCGTTCGCGGCCACCCCGGTGCTGGTGGGCCCCGGCCGGGAGGGCCAGTACCGGGCCGAGACCTCCGGTGGCCGGTACGCGTTCACTGTGTACGGGCCGAACGGGTTCATCCGGGCATTCGCCGGTACGGTCGTCCCAGAAGGTCGCCACGAGGGCCAGATACCCGGGGTGAGCGTCCAGGTCGACCCGGAGCACGGCGGGCAGCTGATCCTGACGCTGCGTAACGCCGGCTCCCTCGCGGTGCGCTTCACGCTCGCCAGCAACGACTTCCTGCGCCTGACCGAGGTGCACCAGGTGGGTCGCGAGGGCTTCACGCGGGTGACCTGGCCGACCCAGGACGGCTGGTATGACGTGACGATCACCACAACCGGCGCCGCGCCCATAGCCTACCGGTTCGCCGGACGCGTCGAACGCTCCTGACCTCCGCCTGGAGGCCACCCCGACCGGCCCGGGGCCGCCTGGCGGCCGCATTTGGACGCCAGGCAGACTTGCCGTGACGGCTCGGGGGTCGCCGCCTTACGACCGCCCTTCCGTCGCCGTGGAAGCCGGTCCTGGGAGGGCACGTGAGCTACTCGTTCTTGAGCCATCTGGAGTGCTCGCGCACTGGTACGCGCTATGACGCGGACATCGTTCAGGGGGTGAGCGAGCAGGGCGCTCCCCTGCTGGCCCGGTACGACCTGGACCGGGTGGCCGCCACGGTCAGCCCGGCCGAGATCGCCTCGCGACCGCCCACCCTGTGGCGCTACCACGAGGTGCTGCCGGTACGCGACGAGGCGAACGTGGTCACCATGGGTGAGGGGATGACTCCGCTGATCCCCCTGGCGACCTACGGCGCGAAGATCGGGGTGCCCGGGCTGCTGATGAAGGACGAGGGAGTCATCCCCACCGGCACCTTCAAGGCCCGCGGCGCGGCCGTCGGCGTTTCCCGGGCCGCTGAGCTGGGAGTACGCGGGGTCGCCATGCCCACCAACGGCAACGCCGGTGCCGCCTGGGCCGCGTACGCCGCCCGGGCCGGCCTGGCCAGCCTCATCGCCATGCCGACCGACGCTCCGTCGATCACCCGGGCCGAGTGTGTCGTGGCCGGCGCGGAGCTGTACCTGGTCGACGGCCTCATCGGGGACGCCGGCCGGCTGATCGGTGAGGCGGTCGCCGCGCGCGGCGGCTACCAGGAGGTCTCCACCCTCAAGGAGCCGTACCGGCTGGAGGGCAAGAAGACCATGGGGTACGAGATCGCCGAGCAGCTGGGCTGGCGGATGCCCGACGTCATCTGCTACCCGGCCGGCGGCGGGGTCGGCCTGATCGGCATCTACAAGGCGCTGCAGGAGATGCGCGCCCTCGGCTGGATCCCGGACCAGTTCCCCCGGCTCGTCGCGGTGCAGGCCGAGGGGTGCGACCCGATCGTGCGCGCCTTCAAGTCGGGGGCCACGAGCAGCCCGCCGATCGAGAACGCCGGCACCGTCGCGTTCGGCATCACGGTGCCCAAGGCGCTGGGCGACTTCCTGGTCCTCGACGCGGTCCGGGCGACCGGCGGCACGGCGGTCGCGGTCAGCGACCCAGCGCTGCTGGCCGAGCAGCACACGCTGGCGGCTCAGGAGGGCACGTTCATCTGCCCGGAGGGCGCCGCCTGCCTGGCGGCCGTGCGGCAGCTGCGGGAGTCCGGCTGGCTGGCCGAGCGCGACCGGGTGCTGGTGCTCAACACCGGCTCGGGCCTGAAATACCCGCAGACCGTGACCGTCGACGTGCCGACGCTGCCGGCCGACGGTCACCTCCCGCCGGCGCCGAGCGCCTGACGGCGTGACGGCGTGACGGCCTGACCACAGCCTGGCCTGACCACAGCCTGACCGCCGGCCGGCTGATTGTATGACCATTGTCACCGGCTGACCGTCGGTCCATGTGACCAGCTGAGCGGTGCCGGCCGGCCCCGGTTCCACCGGGACCGGCCGGCACGACCGCTGCCACCTCGGCGCCGCCGGCCCGCGCCCGCTCACCCGGCGGCACGGGCCGGCGACCGGGGTCACCCGTGGCCGGTACAGCTCACCGCCGGCGCCGGGTTGGCGGGGCCGGCGCCGAGAAACCCGATCGATTGGCTGCCGCCCGGCGGGATCGACCCGTTCCAGGCCGTGCTGGTCACGCTCACCGTGCCGCCACGCTGGCTCCAGGTGCCGTTCCACAGCTGGGTGACCTTCTGGCCGTTGGCGAACGTCCAGGTCGCGGCCCAGCCGGTGAACGGCGTGCCGCCGGTGTTGCGCACGCTCACCTCGCCCTGGAAGCCGCCGGGCCACTGGCCGGTCACCCGGTAACTCGCCGCGCACCCGCCGCCGTTCCCACCCCCGGGACCGCCGCCGGTGCCGCCCGGACCCACCACCACCTCGGTGATCGAGTTGGCCGGGAAGGTTCCGGTGTACAGGTACAGCGGCGGCTGCCCGTAGGCGACCGGCGCCGCGATCAGGTTCTGGTTCGGCTCGTGTGTGATCGAGGTGAGGTCGTCCGGGCCGTACCGGTAGACCTTCGCGAACGGGGTCAGCGCCCGACCCCTGATGGACACCTGGCTGGTCAGGTCGGTGCCGGTCTTGTTGATGATCATCAGGGTGGTGTCGCCGTCGGCGCTGCGGTCGGCCGCGTACACCGCCAGCTGACCCTGGTCGCCGCTGGTCGCCTGGACGCTGGTGTCGCCGAACGTGCCACCCGCGCCGTCGTAGTCGAGGTACATCCGGAACGCGTACGCGCCCGGCTGATCGGCGGTCGGTGGGGACCACAGGGTGGCCAGGTCCAGACCCTCCCGGCCGAAGATGCCCAGCACGTCGGCCTGGGCCAGCGCGCCGTTCATGGTGTCCAGGGCGCCCCAGTTGTATTCGGTGATGGCCGTCTTCGTGCCCGAGTAGTTGGCCGCCACCAGCTGCTTCATGCGCGGAATGAGCGCGGTCGCCGTGCCGATCCAGCTTTCGTCCACATAGGACGGATCCCACAGGTTGCGGGTGGAGCGCAGCCGCAGTGCGTTGGTGGCCGGGTCGTCACCGTTGCCGAACGCGACCCCGGTCTCCTGCGGGTACCAGTGGTTGTCGTAGTAGTCGAGGATCCGTACCCCGTGCGCCTGCTCGTACGCCTTCAGCTGCTGCAGGTACCAGGCGCCGAAGTCCACGCCGCCGTGCGCCGCCCGGTCCGGCGGGTTGCTCCAGCACGAGCCGCCCTCGATGCCGCAGGTCTGCTGGTCGGACCCCGACAGGGTGAGGGAGTTCCAGCCCCAGCCCACCGGGCCCAGGGTCTGCGCGCCCGGGTCGGCCGCCTTCACGGCCGAGGCGATGCGGTACGTCGAGTCGCGCATCTCATCGTAGGTGGCGCCGTTCGGGTGCACGTCGCGATGCGTCTGGAACCAGATGTCGGGCTCGTTGTCGAGGTTGTAGAACTTGACTCCCCCGTTCGCGGCCGTGCCGTACTTGGTGGTCAAATGGTTGAGCCAGTCGGTCACATAGGCGGCGCCGGCCGGGGCGCTGGTGTCCGTCGGGTCGTTGCCGGTGATCGGGGTGCCGTCCGGCCTGACACCGTTGCCGCAGTCCGGCCGCCACTGGTCGGTCTGCTGCTGCGGCCCGTACTTGGCCACGCTGAACCCACACGAGTAGTCGCGGGCCTTCGGTACCCAGCCGATCAGCGGCACGGTGAGAATGCTGTCGGTACCGGTCCGGACGTCCTGGTCGACGAACGCGTCGGTCTCCGAGCCGTCGGGCAGCCCGGCCGGATCGGCGCTACCCGGCACATTCTCGAAAAACCAGTCCGAGCCACGATTGGTCTCGTCGAGCGCGTAGTTGTACCGCGTGGTGGCGTTGCCGCCCCACCGGCGCACCGGCAGGCGCAACTGCGCCGCCAGGTCCTCGTCGGCGAAGTTCATTCCGTAGATGTCGCGGGAGATGGCGTGCCGGCCCGCGGTCACGTCGACCGCGAGCGCCGGGCCGCTGACCGGGGCCGCCGCGACCGGCGTGGCCACCAGCGCGGTGGCGGCGACCAGCGGTAACCCGGCGAGGATGACGGAGGTACGGCGCATGGGGGTGCTCCTTCCGCTCGAGCGCGGTGCGGGAAGGGCGGGCCGCGCGGCGGGTGCCCGGGTCGGGACCGGGGCGACCAGCCCCGACCCGGTCATCGCGGGCCGTGCCCGCAACCGTCGCATCGCGGGCCGTGCCCGCAACCGTCGCATCGCGGGCCGTGTCCGCAACCGTGGCCTGTCCACGCGTCGACACCTGGCGGGCGCTGCGCGTCGCCACACTGCGGGCCCTGCCCGCGGCGATGCCCTTTATTCGTGCTGCCCTACCGGCTGCGTGGCCCGGTGATCCACCGCTCATCGTGTGCCCGCCGGCTGCCGGCCGGCGGATGTCGCGGCGAGAATGCTCCCAAGAGACTGGATCGGACGCTAACCAAGCCATCCAGACATGTCAATAGCAATGGTCGAGGCGACGACATCCGACAAGGGTCGCCGCAGTAGCAATCACCCGACCGGCCCGGGCCCGATGCGCCGTCACTCCGCGGGCGGCACCGCCTGGTTGCTGTCCTTGAAGCTGCCCCAGCCATGCCAGCGCTGAATCTCGATCCAGGCATTGACCCGCGGCCGGTCGCGGGTGGGGTACGGCGCTCCCGTGTACTGCCGGGAGAGTCGGTCGATGCCGGAGAGATCCGAGTCCGCAGCGATGTCCGTCACCCGGCCGATCAGGGTGACGTGCGTATACCAGTCGCCCTCCGGTAGCACGGTGAGCGAGACTCGCGGATCGCGCCGCAGGTGCCCGAGTCGCACGCGCCCTTCGTCCATGTTGATCAGCACCCGGCCGTCGTCCTCCCACAGGTACCAGGTCGCGGTGGTCACCGGCTCGCCGTTGGCGCGGAGGGTGGCGATGACAGCGGGGTTGGGCTGGCGCAGCATGGCGACGGCATCGTCGGGCAGCGGGGGCAACGACATGTGATTCTCCTGTTCGGGTCATGGTTCGCGGCGCGGCCGGCGGCGGCCGAACGGTGGCCGGCCGTTCCAGCCGAGATTAGCCGTGACGGTGCTGGTTGGTCGCGATCATTCTCGGGCCAGGCTGCCAGGCGATGCCCTAGCCACGCGGGCGGGCCCCCACGGGAGCGAGAAGGAGTCACGTCGGCGGACGGCTCGCCACCCGCTCACTCGGATCTGCCCGACGGCCCCCAAAATCAACTAATCGGCCACATCGTCACGAAAATGGCGGCTCGGCCGCCCAGGCGTGCGATGACCCACCGGTCGCCTCCGGGGTCGGCGGATATGACGCGCGTCAATCCCCTCAACCTGTCGAAATCCTCAAATCCATCCCTGCACCGAAGCCAAACGGAACGTCGGCCACTAGCGTCAGCGCTGGCGGGGACACTCCTATAGCTCGGGAGAACGGATGAACCTACGCAGGTGTACAACGGCAGCCGCCGCCGGCGTGCTGATCACGATGGCGACTCTCGCGGTAAGTGGCACGGCGAACGCCGCGGCACCGGCGCCGGCACCGGCGACGGCCCAGCAGGGGATCACTCACGAGGAGAACTCCCGTGTCCCGGAGGGCGCGGTGTGGACGGAGGCATACTTCCCGTCCTCCGATCACAGCGGCGTCGAACTGCACGCCGACGTGCTGCGGCCGGCGAACCTGCCGTCCCGCGCCAAGACGCCGGTGATTCTCGCCGTCGGCCCCTATTTCAGCCACTCCGGTCAGACCGGGCCGGAGGGGTGGACCGAGACCGGCCCGTCCAACCGGTTCGAGGACTTCACCAGCGGCACCAACCTGTTCGCCCGCGGCTACACCTACGTCATGGTCGACCTGCGTGGCTTCGGCGGGAGCACCGGCTGCCTCGACTGGGTGGGGCCCGGTGAGCAGGCGGACGTGAAGGCCGCGATCCAGTGGGCGGCGAAGCAGCCATGGTCCACCGGCAAGGTGGGCATGTACGGCAAGTCGTACGATGCCGTGACCGGCCTGGTCGGCAACGACCTGCGCCTCGGTGCGCTGAAGGCCGTGGTCGCTCAGGAGCCGGTGTGGAACATGTACAACTACCTGTTCAGCAACGGCGTCCCCCGGCCCAACGTGACCGGCACGCCGAACTCCTACAACGGCATCGCCACCATGGCGCCGCTGGCCGACGACAGCGACCGCTACAAGGCGAACGCGGCCTACGAACAGGCCCACCCCGAGTGCCTGTCCGACAACCTCAAGAACAACAACAACCCCGACCTCGACTCGGCGTACTGGAGCGCCCGGAACCTCGCGGCGAAGGCAAAGGGCACGAGCACGCCGATGTTCATCACGCAGGGCTTCATCGAGAACAACACCAAGCCGGAAGACGCCCAGGAGTACCTGAGCAACCACCACGGCGTGGAGCAGGGCTGGATGGGACAGTGGGAGCACGTCCGCGGCAACGAGACCAACGCCCAGGGGCAGCTGCTGCAGGGCCGCGCCGGCTTCTTCGACGAGGTCATGCGCTTCTACGACCAATACCTCAAGGGCATCAAGCCGCACGTCCACGACGCCGCGTTCCACATCGAGGACAGCACCGGCGTGTGGCGCGCACAGTCGACCTGGCCCACTCCGTCGGCGTCCACCGTGGCCGGCCTGCCGAACGGGCAGTACGTCGATGACGGCCAGGCCTCGACGCTGGCCGCGCCGGCCGCGACCCCCACGACCGTCGGCCAGCAGTGGGACATGGAGCACGCCACGGACACCGCGACGGACACCGCCCCGCTCGCCGCGAAGAGCTTCGCCGCCGCGCCGGCGGCGGGGGACACGCACAGCTACTTCAGCTGGTCCACGCCGACCACCTCCCGGCTGCGCATCACCGCCACGCCCCAGGTCACGCTGAACGCCAGCGCGCCCGGCAACGTCTCGGTGCGACTGTGGGACGTCGCTCCGGACGGTACGGGGGTGATGTTCGATGAGAACGTGGCGCTGATCGAACACGCGGGTCGGGTCTCGTTCGAGCTGAAGTCCACCGACTGGACCTTCGAAAAGGGCCACCAGCTCGGCGTACAGATCGGGACGATCGGCGGCCGCAGCTGGCGCGACACCCCGAGCGGCAACACGATCCGGGTCAGTGGAGCGCGGCTGAGCCTGGCGCTGCAGGACCCGCGGTTCGACGTGCCGGCCCAGGGCGACCGGTCGCCGTTCCTCGACACCTACCTGTCGCAGGACACCCAGACGCTCACCGGCGTCGGCAAGGGCACCTTCCCGCTCACCCTTCACGCCCGGCACTGACGACCCGGGGGTCGGCCACCCTCGCCGCTCGCCGGCGTGAGCTCGCGGCCGACCGGGTGAGCGCGTGAGCCGCGCGGGTCTGATCCGGATGATCAGACCCGCGCGGCGGCCGGCTGGGCGCCGAGCGTGCCGGCCGGATGAACAAGGTCGGGGATGTCGCCATGGGCTATGGCCAACTCGCCACCCGCCCCGTGCTGGCCTGGGCCCTCGTCGTCGTCGGCGCGCGACTGCCGGTCGCGATGGCACCGCTCGCACTCGTATTCCTGGTGCGCGAGCGCCCCGGCGGGTACGCGGTGGGCGCCGGCCTCGGCTCGGCTTACGTCATCGGCGAGGTGGTGGGGGCGGCGGTGCTCGGGCCGTGGCTACAGCCACACCGGGCCCGTAACCAGTTGGCGGCCGGGTTGGCCGTCGGGGCCGGCGCGTTCGCGGCGCTCGGGCTGCTCCCCCACGCACACCCGCCGCTGTTGGCCATCCTGGCGGTCCTCGCCGGCGCCGCACCGGCGGCGGCGCCCGGAGCGCTGCGCACCCTGCTGACCTCGCAACTGCCGGAGGTCCTCGTCGTTACCGCGCTGAGCGCCGAATCCGTGCTCACCTACGCGGTGTGGGCCGTCGCGCCCGCGCTCGTCGGGGTGCTCGCGCTGAACCTCGCCCCGTCCCTGCCGCTGCTGCTCGCCGCCGCCCTCATGGCCGCGGCCGCCGGGGGGCTGCGGGCGTTGCCGCGCGGCTGGGCGGCGCGGGCGGACGATCGGCGGGGCGCCCACCTGACCCGAACGCTCCTCCGGGCGTGGCCCAGCTACCTCACCGGGGCCGCCGCGATGTCCCTGCTGGCGCTGGCCGAACTCGTCCTGCCGGCGCTGCTGCGGCAACGGTCTATCGGCGTCGGCTGGGCGGGTCCGCTGCTGGCCGGATTCTCCATCGCGTCCGCGGCCGGTGCCGCCCTGTACGGCCTGCGCCACAGCTGGCCCGGGTCGCCGCGCGCGCAGAGCCTGATTCTCCTAACGGCCGTCGCCGGGTGCGTCACGCTCATGGCCACCACGGGCTCGTTGCCCCGGATCGCGGGTGCGCTGCTCGTCGCCGGGCTGCTGGCATCCGGCGTGCAGGTGACCCGCGCCCTGTCGCTGCGCGAGGCACTGCCGTCCAGCGCGCACGCGGCGGCGTACTCCGTCATGTACGCGGCGACCGGGGTCGGCTACGCGAGCAGCGCCGCGTTGGTGGGCGCCGTGCAGACCGCGGCCGCGCCATCGGTCGCCGTCCTCGCCGGCGTGGGGTTGACCCTGCTGATGGTTGCCACCAGCGCCCTGGCCGAGCTGGGGACTCGACGCCGGGCATCCGTCACCCCGCGCGAAACAGAATGCGGACATGGGGCTCACGCTGAACCGTCGCCGCGCGGTCCGCGCGGATGACGGGCGACAAGTCAGGCCGGGAACCCGGACCACGCGATTTGGTACGGTCGCCGACCATGGGCTACGACACCAGCTTCCACCCGGTCGACGTGAACCTGGTGGCCACCCGCCTGCTGCCGTACATCGCCGGCCACGGCGGCGACGGTGACCTGGACGACCTGATCGCTCGGGCGGTACTCCTGCGCCGCGTCCGGTTCCGGGCGAAATCCTGGGCACTGGGCGCGTTGGAGGCGTTCGAGAAGCGCGGCATCGACGGACCCGACCCGGACCTGATCGTCTGGGGACGGCCGTTTTTCATCGTCGCCGACGAGCCCGGCCAGGTCGTGGCGGACGTGCTGCGCTACCTTGCCACGCCGCCCGACGACGTCGACGAACTCGCCCGCGAGATGGTCGCCCGGATCGACCCGGGGCTGGCCGGCACGGTCCGGCCCGACCCCGATGGCACCCTGCCGGACGACGCGGAGCTGGCCCGGTCGCTGAGCCGGCGGATGCGGGTGCTGCGGGCCAGCGCCGCGGCGCTGGCCGGCGGCGTCGCGACGGTGCGGGATCCCGACGGCGACGAGGAGTTCGAGGCGGCCGTGCTGCTGGCCCGTGAGGTGCCGCTCAGCGTGCTGGAGCTGGCCGCCGCGCTGACACCGGGATGGATGTCACGCGGGTACACCTGGCCCACCTCGCTGTGCGCGGCGGCCGGCGTACCGGCGACCGGCTTCGCCGCGCCGGAGGCGCTGTTCGCGCCGCTGCGCGAGCTGTTTCCCGGGATCGGCTGGTTCAGCGAGCCCACCATCACCGAGAACTACATGGTGGGTGGCCTCGTCGCGCCGGGCGACGTGGCGCGGGTGCGGGCGGAGCTGTCGGCGCGGCGTGACGCGCTGCTGGAACCGCCGGGTCGCGAGGGCTGGGCCGGGATCGCCGCCGACAACCTGCTCAAGATCGACGAGGCGCTGGCGCTCGCCGGGCACCTGGGCTTCGGATTCGCCGAGGCCACCGAGGTCTACAGCGGCTTCGAGGGCGAACTCAACTGAGCGGGCCCGGCAGTGGGCGGTGTGACATGGGCTGGCCGTGCGCGCTCGACGCCCGTGCTGGGCGGGGCTTCCGGTGGTTGCGCTCACCGTGGGTACCGGCGTGTGATGCGCTGTGGGCACGTTCGGGCTTGCGCTTTCCGCTGCGTCAACTCCTACGGTCGGGGGTGTGGCCGGAGCAGCCGGCCAGGCGATGGGAGGCATGGCAATGGCCTGGTCAATCGCGGACGTAGCGCGGTTGTCCGGGGTGACGTCCCGGACGCTGCGGCATTACGACGAGATCGGCCTGCTTCCGCCCGCGTGGATCGGGAGCAACGGGCACCGCTACTACGAGGAGACCCATCTGCTGCGCCTGCAGCAGATCCTGCTGATGCGGGAGCTGGACCTGGGACTGCGCGAGATCGCAGCGGTCCTGGACAGCCAGGCGGACCAGGTGTCCGTGCTCCGGGAGCACCACCGGCGCCTGCTGGTGGAGCAGGAGCGGCTGGCCACGCTGGCACGCACGGTCAGCCGCACCATCGCCGAACTGGAGAAGGGAAAGGACGAGGGCGACGTGGTAGAGATCAACAGGCCGGAGAACCTGTTCGAGGGATTCGACTCCTCGCGTTACGAAGCCGAGGCACGCGAGCGGTGGCCGCAGGAGTACGAGCAGTCTCGGCAGGTCAGCGAGGGGCTTACCGCTCAGGACCAGGAGCGGATGCAGCGCGAGACGACGGCGCAGATGATTCGCATGGCGGAGTTCATGGCGACTGGTACGCCCGTCCTCGACCCCGCGGTGCTCACTGAGGTGGACGCTCACTACCGGGGCATCTGCCGGTTCTGGACCCCGAACGCGGCCGCGTACAAGGGGTTGGGCCAGACCTACGTTGATGACCCGCAGTTCCGTACGGCCTACGACAAGGTCGCTGCCGGGCTGGCCGAGTACCAGCGCGACGCGATGGCCGCCTACGCCGAAGCCCGGCTGAGCTGACCGACAGCTCACCCGCCGGGGGGCTGCAGACCCCCGGCGCACTAAGGCGGCGGCACGGCCGCCGGTCCCGCCGACCAGTGGTGTCAAGGTTCTGGCAAGACCGGAGTGCAAACCGATGCCCGACACTTGCCGGTACCGCCGCGGCTAACGGAGGGCAGGCGCATGCATCCACAGTCGTCACCCGACCCACCGATGTACCAGGGCCCCCCGTTCGGCCCCGCCATCAGCGCGCCCCCGTACCAGCCCGTGCCCCCGGGTCCGCCGCGGCCGCCCGGTCGCCGCGCGTTCACCATTGTGGCGGTCGTGGCGGCGGTCGTGCTGATCGCGCTCGGCACCACCCTGCTGGTCGGCCTGTCCACCGTCTCGGGGCTGCGCCACGACGTCGTCACCGCCAGGAATCAGCGCGATGCGGACGCCCGTCGCACCGCCCTCGGGCGTGGCCCGGCGTGCCTCACCGCGTACCGAAGCCGATCCCGCACCGCGGCCGACCCCTCCCCGTCATAACCCTCGATGTCTAGGCATTAAGGATATGGGCGCAACCGCGCCAGACAAACCCGTCGCCCCCCGAGTCAGCGGCGGACCCCGGTAGCGAGCTCGGTGGTCATGACCAACTCGATCTCGTCGCTGTAGCCGGTCAGCGTCGCGGTCACTTCGGCCGTCAGGTCGTCGCGGACCTCGGGCGGCAGGATCAGGTGCGCCGACGTGGTGTTGACGCGCGCCACGAGATCGGCCACCGACATCGCGCGCGTCCAGTGGTACCGGCGCGTTCGCAGGTCCGAGAAGTAGTCGCCCGCTTCGGCGTGCAGCTCGGGCCACCCGTCCGGATGTTCCTGGTCGACGAGATTGTCCGGGGCGGACGGGAGTGCGGGCTCCTCGTGAACCGAACGGATCTCGATGCCGAGGCGGTCGTACGCGGCGGTGAAAGCGGCCGGGACCCGCGGATCGGCGTAGCGGTCCTCGTTCCAGAACAGCGCGATCACGCCGCCGCCGCGGACCGCGGCACCAGCGTCGGCCCAGCGCGACTTCGGATCGGTCCAGTGCCATGCCTGCCCGCTGATCAGACCGTCGAAGCCGGGCGCACCGGCCGGTCGGGCCGCCGACCAGCCCTCGAACGTGGCGATCTCCACCCGCGGCCGCGCGTCGCCGGTGAGCTTGGCCGACAGCACCTCCGCCATCTCCGGGTCCGGTTCGACACAGGTCATCGCCATGCCACGGGCGGCGAACGCGGCGGTGGCGATCCCGGTGCCGGCGCCGACCTCGACCAGCCGCGGACCCGGGACCATCGCGACCACGTCGTCGACCAGTTGATCCGGATACCGGGGGCGGTACCTGTCGTAGTTGGCGGCAGCCTGGCCGAAGCTTCGCGCGCGGACGCTGTCGATGTTGGGATTCTCGGTCATGCTGATCATCCTCACACGGCCCATCTCCGCGCCGCCGAGACCGGAGGTTCCCGACCCTCGATCGGCGAACCGGCCCTGGACCGGTTCTCCTATCTGCGGTTCAACCTTGACGGCCGGGAGATGACCTCGCGGTCCGCCGCCCGTGCTCAACTCGCCCGGACGTTCGGGTTCCCGGATCGCTACGGCAAGAACTGGGACGCGTTGAACGACTCCTTCGGCGACTTCGTCGGGGCCCATTCCGGCGCGTTGATAGCGGTCGTGTGGGACCACGTCGACGCCGCCGCACGGCTCGCTCCAGCGACCGCCATCGAGGTGGGCTGGGCGCTGCTGATGTCGACGAGCGGTTCGCCGCGACCGCTCGGTGAGGCTGGGGACCGGCTCATCGAGTTGGACGTCTTCGTCGTCGGCGACAGCGACGACTTCGACCGCCCGTAATCGGGCACCCGCGCGGTGCGGTCAGGGCACCCGGGCGACGCCGCCGTACCAGGCGACGTCCTCGATGGTCGGCCGGGGCTGCGGCTCGTCCTCGGCCCGCCACTGCGAGACCGATACCACGCCGGGCTCCAGCAGTTCGAGCCCGGCGAAAAAGGTGGCGAACTCCGCCCTGGTGCGGAAGTGCACGTCCTCGGCGCGGATCCGGGCGCCGGTGTCGACCGACATGAAGTCGTGGGTGACGTGGGACAGCACCACGTAGCTGCCCGGCGCCAGGGCGCGGATCAGCGGCGCCGGCAGGCCGTGCGGGTCGTCGGCGTCGGGAATGAAGTGCAGCACGGCGACGACCATGAGGGCGACCGGCTGGGACAGGTCCAGGGTGGCGCGAAGGTCGGGGTGGCCCAGGATCTTCGCGGGCTGCCGGAGGTCCGCGTCGAGGTAGGCGGTGGCGCCCTCGGGGGTGCTGGACAGCAGCGCGCGGGCGTGGGCGAGCACGATCGGGTCGTTGTCGACATACACGACGCGGGAGTCCGGCGCGATGCCCTGCGCGACCTCGTGCGCGTTGGGGCTGGTCGGGATGCCGGTGCCGATGTCCAGGTACTGGCGGATGCCGGCGTGGCGGGCCAGGTGAGTCACCGTTCGGCGCATGAAGCGCGGTTTTCCTGGACGGCGACGCGCATGGTGGGGAACGTGGCGATCAGCCGCTCACCGGACTCGCGGTCGGCGGGGAAGTTGGTGGTGCCACCCAGCAGGTAGTCGTAGCGCCGAGCGGGGTGGGTGACCGAGGTGTCGATGGACGGGCCCTGCTCTTGCTCGCTCACCTGGCCTCCTTGGCTGGCCGTTCTCGCCACCGTGCTTACCGGCGGGCGCGCCGCGCCGGCGCCGAGCATGATCGACGTTCATGATAGCCCGGCCATCGGGCCGGCGCCGCCGGGCGGAGGCGGTACGCGGTCACGACCAGGCTTCGCGGGCGTCGGAGTCGCTGGGCTCGTACTGTGCCGGCGGGCCGCCGTGGGTCCAGGGGGTGTCCTGCCGGTCCGGGAAGACGGCGGTCGGCTGGTATCCGTCCACAATGGAGGAATAGCGGACCCGCTCCCCCACCTCCGGCACGCTGCCGGGTGCCGGCACCTTGCCGCGCCCCATGCCGCCCGACAGTTCGAGCAGCACGGTCCCCTCCGACGCGGCCACGACGGTCGCCTTCTGACCGGGCCGGCCGACCCCGACGACCTGCGCACCGGCCGGCAGGCGCACCGGGTCGGCGGTGGCGACCGTGATGTGCGGGCGCAGCTTGCGGGACCGGCCGGCACCCTCGGTACGTTCCGGCTCGGCCCCGGTGACGACGCCGGCGAACGCCTCGCCGGCCAGCCGGTACTCGGCGAACACGAGCGGGTCGTCGAAGGCGCGCTGCGCGGCATAGCTGGCCGCAGCCCGCTCCAGTCGGTTGAGGCGCTGCGCGGCGGCGACCGCGCTGTCCCGGCGCGGCTGTGGCGGCCCGCCGGCGCTGTGGTGCTCCACCTGGGCGGTGTAGGCGTCCTTGTCGGCGTCCCACCGGCCGGCCACCCGGTCGCCCACCGGCAGGTCGCGCAGCAGGTCGACGGCCCGCCACATCAGCGCCCAGGTGGGCTCCAACTGGGTGGCGAGCGCCTTCTCCAGCGCCGGTACGTCGCCGGCCTCGATGAGCGGGCTGAGGATTTCGTTGTCGAAGCCGGGATCGGTGGCGGGGCCCGCGGGCGGCCAGGTCAGCGGGTCCTCGGCGGCGGCCGCGGCCCGCGGCCCGGTCATCCCGGACGGCGGGGCTATCCAGCCGAGCAGGGCGGCGAGGTTCTGGTCCTCGACCGGGCTCTGTCCGCTGGCCCAGTGCATCGCCAGCGCCCCGGTCGCGGTCAGCAGCAGGCAGGAGCCCGGATGCTCGGCGCGCTCGGCGAAGAAGGTGAGCCACCGACCGAGCAGCGGTACGGCCGGTGCCACCGCGGCCTCACCGTACGAGCGGCGGAACCGGGTGGACCGGCCGAACAGTCGCACGAAGCCGACCCCGGCCGCGTTGGGCACCAGGATCTGCGGCGCGTCCGCGTACCGGACCCGGATCTCGCGGCCCCGGTCGGCGGCCACCGCCTCCACCCGGGTCACAAAGCTGTCCACGTAGGACACCACGACGGACGCCAGGGACTCGGCGAACGCGAAGCGCTGGTCGCGGTTACGGGGCTGGGGCACGATCAGCAGGCGCGGCGCGTCGCAACGGTCGCCGACCATCGCGGCCAGTGGCGCGTTGGCCTCACCGGCGAGGACCAGCGGGATGAGCACGAGCGGCCGCTCGTGGAGATGGACGTGGCGGACCGTCGCGATGGGCTGCGCCCGGCCGGCACGTACCGCCTCGGCGCGAGCCAGTGAGGTCAGGACGCTCATCGCTCACCGGCCGGTGCGGCCGCGCCGAACAGTTGCTCCACATCGGACAGTTGGTCGCGGGCCCGGCGCGCGGCGGCCCCGCGCTGCGCCCGGTCCACACCCCGGTGGATCGCCAGCTCCTCGCGGGCGGCGCGGATCACGATCTCCGGCGCGAGCTGGACGAAGCCCTCGCCGATGCCCGGGATGTTGGCCGCGAAGCGCCACAGCAGCCGGCGCGCGGCCGGCCCGCCCCCGTCCGAGCGGGCCGCCTGCTCGGCCACCCGGATCGCCGCGGTCAGCAGGTCGGCGCGGGGACTCAGCTCCCCGATGATCCGTCGCTCCATCGGCCAGGTGGACAGCGCGAGCAGTCCCCGGGCCGGAGTCAGCAGGGCGGTGAGCGGGTTGCAGACGTAGTACGGCCGGGAAAACGGCGCGGCGGCGAAGGCGCGCTCCTCGTGGCGGCGCAGGCCGCTGAGCCGGGTGCTCACGATCTCGCCGACGAAGAACGCCTCGTGTACGGCGATGATCAGTCTTGGCGCCGCCGGTACCGACAGCAGCGTCAGCACCTGACACACCTGCTCCCGCAGCGGCAGCGGCGGCCCGGCCGACCCCGGTGCGCCGGGCGGGGCCTGGCCCGCCGGGCCTCGCGGCTCGAGCCGCGCGAGAGCCTCCTCCCAGGAGTGCTCGGTCCGGTGCAGCTCGGCGCGCAGGGCCTTGGTGGTCACCCGGTCTCCGGCCACGGTCGCCCGCCGCACCTCGACGTGCAGCTCCCCGATGCGGTGCTCCAGTCTCTCCATGATGGACTCGGCCACGCCGACCACCGTACAAGACTCCGTTTCGGTCCAATATCGTCGACGATGTCCGCCCGGTATCGACCTGATATCGCCCGAAGAGGCGTCCTCGTCCTCATTCGACTGCTATGTTCCCCGATGGGTTACCGCCGCTTCGTGGTCGGGGACCGTCCCAGGCTCCCCCGATCGGCCGGCGCGTCTCCCGATCGACCAGCGCGGGGCCCGGCAGACCCGGCCCGACCCGGGGTGGGCCGGCCGCGCGCGACCACCAGGGACCATCTGAGTATGAATTTCATTATCGTATAGAGTCTGCGAGTACGACCCGACCGACCCGAGGGGAAAGCCGATGAACATGAGCCCGAGAGTCCGCATGGTCGTCCAGACACTGGCGGTCGGCGTCGTGGGCGTGACCGTCGTGGACGGCGCGCGGCGGCTGCTGCGTGGGGGCTCGGTGCGCGGCGGAGCGGTGGCGGCGACCTCCTGGGCGCTGCGCGGCCGCCGGTCGCTGGAGTCCGGGGCGGAGAACGCCCGGCTCACCATGTCCGACGTGATCAGCGAGGCCCGGCATCGGATCGGTGAGCAGTCCCCACCGCCGGGGGCCGGGACCGATCGCCACGAACACGAACACTGACCCGGCCATGCCAGAGGCCGCGCCGCAGATCTTGTCGGACGCCGCCGGGCGGGTACGGTTCCGGGTTCCGTGGCTGCGGAACTCGAACGGGCGCGCGGTGGCCATCGAGGACGCGGTGGACCGCGTCGACGGAGTGCGCAGCGTGCACGCCTTCCCGCGTACCGGGTCGGTGGTGGTCTGGTTCCATCCCGGGCGGTGCGACCGGGACGCGCTGCTGTCGGCCATCGACTCCGGCCACGCGGTGCACGCCGACGCCCGGCCGCTGCGCCCGCCGCGCTCGGCGGAGGTGTCCAACGCCGACCTCGCCCGCATGATCGTCGGCGGCATCGCGCTGCTGCTGCTGGGCGGACGCCGCTACGTGCTGCGCCGGCCGCCGCTGCTCGGCCCGTCCGGTCGTACCTTCGCCACCGGCGTCACCGTCTTCACCGGGTACCCGTTCCTGCGCGGCGCGGTACGCAGCCTGACCAGCCGCCGCGCGCCCGGCACCGACGTGCTGGTCTCCGCGGCGACCGTGGCCAGCCTGGTGCTGCGCGAGAACGTCGTCGCGCTCACCGTGCTGTGGTTGCTCAACATCGGCGAGTACCTGCAGGATCTGACCCTGCGCCGCACCCGCCACGCGATCCGGGACCTGCTCACCGGCACCCAGTCGCAGGCGTGGGTGCTCGACGAGTGTGGGCACGAGCGGCTGGTCGACATCGACCGGCTGCGCGTGGACGACCACATAGTCGTGCACGAGCACATCGCTGTGCCGGTGGACGGAATCCTGGTGGACGGCGACGGCGTGCTCGACCAGTCGGCGATCACCGGCGAGACGCTGCCGGTGGCGGTGGCCCTCGGCCAGCACGTCCACGCGGGCAGCGTGCTGCTGCGCGGCCGGGTGGTGGTGCGCGCCACCGCGGTCGGCCCGGACACCGCGATCGGCCGGATCGTCGCCCGGGTCGAGCGGGCGCAGACCGACCGCGCGCCGATCCAGACCATCGGCGACAACTTCTCCCGCCGGTTCGTACCCGTCTCGTTCGCGCTCGCCGCCGCCACCCTGATCATCACGCGGGACGTGCGGCGGGCGATGACCATGCTGCTGGTCGCCTGCCCGTGCGCGGTGGGCCTGGCCACCCCGACCGCGATCAGCGCGGCGATCGGCAACGGGGCACGCCGCGGCATCCTGATCAAGGGCGGCTCGCACCTGGAGGCCGCCGGCCGGGTCGACGCGGTCGTCGTGGACAAGACCGGAACGCTCACGCTGGGCCGGCCGGTCGTCACCAACCTGGTCAGCTTCCGCGAGGGATGGGCGCCGGAGCAGGTGCTGGCGTACGTGGCGAGCTCGGAGATCCACTCCCGGCACCCGCTGGCCCAGGCGGTGATCCGCTCGACCAACGAGCGGCACATCACCATCCCCTCGCACGAGCAGTGCGAGGTCCTGCTCGGGCTGGGCATGCGTACCCAGGCCGACGGGCGCACGCTGCTGCTGGGCAGCCTGGACCTGCTGCGCGGCGAGGGCATCTCGGTCAGCGCCGAGGCCCTGGACTGGGTCAGCAGGCTCCAGAAGGCCGCGGAGACGCCCCTGTTGCTGGCGGTCGACGGTGAGCTGGTCGGCCTGGTGAGCCTGTGCGACACGGTGCGCCCCGAGGCCCGGGAGGTGATCGACGCGCTGCGTGCCGACGGGGTTTCCCGCATCGTGATGCTCACCGGCGACCACCCGGACACCGCCGCGGCCGTCGCCGGTGAACTCGGCCTGACCGAGTGGCGCGCCCAGGTGATGCCCGAGGACAAGGAGGCGGTGGTACGCGCGCTGCGGGCCGAGGGCTACACGGTGGCGATGCTGGGCGACGGCACCAACGACGCCCCCGCGCTCGCCCTGGCCGACATCGGCATCGCGATGGGCATCGCCGGCACCGACGTCGCGGTCGAGACCGCCGACGTGGCGCTGGCCGGCGACGACCTGCGCCGGCTGATGGAGCTGCGCGACCTGTCCCGCCACACGGTGGGCGTCATCCGCCAGAACTACGGCATGTCGATCGCGGTCAACTCGCTCGGGCTGATCGTGAGCGCCGGCGGCGTGCTGTCCCCGGTCATCGCGGCCGTCCTGCACAACGCCTCGTCGATCGCGGTCGTCGCCAACAGCTCCCGGACCACCCGCTACCGGGTCGCGGTGCCGGACCGGTAGAGCAGGTCGGGCGCCTGGTCGATGATGTACCGCCGCAGGTCCGATACCGGGGTGGACAGCCGCCAGTCGCCGGACCAGGCGACCGAGATGGTGCGGCTGGCGCCCTTGTCCGCGATGGCCAGCTCGACCGTGCCGGCCATCGCCGCGCCGGCCGGCAGCACCGCCACGCCGAGGCCGGCGGCGACCAGCCCCGCGGCCGTGGTCATCTCCTGGCTCTCGTAGGCGTACCGGATCGGCAGCCGAGCCGCCCGCAGCAGCGTGTCGGTGATGGTCCGCACGCCGTACCCGGCGATCATCGTGATCAACGGTTCGTCGGCGACCTCGGCCAGGTGTACCCGGGCCCGGCCGGCCAGCCGGTGATCGGCCGGTACCAGCAGGGTCAACGGCTGCTCGACCAGCCGCCGGGTGCCCAGGTGCGGATGGGACGGCACCGGGCCGGCCACGCCCAGGTCGAGCCGGCCGGACAGCACCCCCTCCACGATCACGTGGGCCGCGTCCTGCACCAGGCGCACCGCCACCCGGGGATGGGTCTCGCGGAACCCGCGCAGCAGGGCCGGCACCACGGTCGGTCCCATGCTGTGCAGGAAACCGAGCACCACCGTGCCGGAGTCGGGGTCCGCCTCGGCGCGCACCGCCCGCACCCCGGCCAGCAGCTCGTCCAGGGCCCGTTCGGCGTGGCCGGCCAGCAGCTGGCCGTGCCTCGTCAGCCGCACGCCGCGCCCCTCCCGGTGCAGCAGCGGGGTGCCCAGCTCGGCCGCCAGCCGGGCCAGCGCCCGTGACAGGGTCGGCTGCGGGATGCCCAGTTGCTGCGCGGCCCGCGTCACGTGCTCGTGCCGGGCCACCGCGACCAGCTCCTCCAGCCCGGGCGCCAGGCCGAAGCTCTCATACGCCATTGCATGAAGATACGCCGAGTCATGTATTGGACGCATAGGACCGACCGCTCCTAGCGTCGAAGGCGTGCGGACGCTTGCGCCAGAGCTTGATCAGAAACGCCTCCCCGGCCTGCTGCCCGGCACGCCGGAGGCCCGCCGGCTCAACCTCGCCATGCTGGCCGCCGGGCTGGCCGCGTTCAGCCTGCTGTACTTCACCCAGGCGCTGCTGCCGGCGATCGGCGCCGAGTTCCGGGTCGGGCCGGCCGCCTCCAGCCTGACCATCTCGTGCGCCACCGGTGCGCTGGCGCTGGCCATCCTGCCGCTGTCCAGCCTCGCCGAGTCGCTCGGCCGGACCCGGGTCATGCGCGGCGGCCTGCTGATCGCCTGCCTGCTCGCCTTCGCCTCGGCGCTGGCACCCCAGTTCTGGGTGCTGCTGGCCACCCGGGCGCTGATCGGAGTGGCGCTGGCCGCGGTCGTCGCCGTGGCGATGGGGCACCTCGCAGACGAGATCCACCCGAGCGGCGTGGGCGCGGCCATCGGGCTCTACGTGTCGGGCAACTCGCTGGGTGGCGTGCTCGGCCGGCTGATCCCCGGCACGGTCCAGGATCTGGGCTCCTGGCGGCTCGCCGTTGGCGTGCTGGGTGCCGCTGCCGCGGTCGCGGTGGTCGCGTTCATGGCGCTGCTGCCGCCGGCCCGGCGCTTCCGGCCCGCCCCGGCGCGGCTGGGCGCGCACCTCGACGCCCTGCGCGAGCTGTCCCGCGACCGCGGCGTACTGCGGCTGTGCGCGGTGGGCTTCCTGCTCATGGGCGGCTTCGTGGCCTGCTACAACTACCTGACGTACCGGCTGACCTCGGCGCCGATCCGGCTGTCCGCGAGCGTGGCCTCGCTGCTGTTCCTGGCGTATCTGGCCGGCACGGTCAGCTCCACGGTCGCCGGCCGGCTGGCGGACCGGCACGGGCGGCACATGATCATCGGCGCCGGCGCGTCGCTGTCGCTGGTCGGGCTGGCCCTGACCCTGCCGAACAACCTGATCATGATCACCATCGGGCTGGTCGTGTTCACCGCCGGCTTCTTCATCGCGCACTCGGTCGCCAGCGGCTGGATGGCAGCCCGGGCGTCGCGGCACCGGGCGCAGGGCTCCGCGCTCTACCTGATGGCCTATTACCTGGGCTCCAGCTCGCTGGGCTGGGCGATCGGCCTGGCCTGGCTGCACAGCGGATGGACCGCCACGGCCGCCGTGATCGGCGCGCTGTACCTGGCCGTGTTGGCGTGCGTCGCGGGCATCTCGCGAGTACCGGTGCCGGACCGGGGGTGAGGTCCGGCGGCGCTACCGCCGCGCCAGCAGCCTGCGGTACGCCTCGGCGCCGTCCGGTACCCAGTCCCACTCGGTGAACCGCAGCGCCAGCTCCTCGTCGGACAGGAACGCGTGCCAGGCGACCTCCTCCGGCTGCGGGCGCACCGGCCGGTCGCAGACCACCTCGTACACGGCCGACCACCAGGCCCAATCCGGCGACTCGAAGAGGTACTTGAACTGGAACGTCGGCCTGGCGAGTCCGGTGACTCCGAGCTCCTCCTCGGCCTCGCGCAGCGCCGCGTCGTCGTAGGACTCTCCCGCGCCGACCACCCCACCGACGAACATGTCGTACAGCGACGGGAAGACGAGCTTGTCGTCGGTGCGCCGGTGCACGAAGATGCGGCCCCGCTCGTCGCGTGCCTGGATGAACACGCACCGGTGCGTGAGGTGGTTGGCGTACGCCTCGCCGCGCGGCGCCTGCCCGATCACCCGGTCGTGCTCGTCCACGATGTCCAGCAGCTCCCGCGCCGCGCGCCGCGCGTGTTCGCTCATGGTCACATCCAATCACGGCCCCGGCCGCCCGCCGCCGGCCAGGCGGAGGGGCGTTCGCGGTTACCGACGCCCCGGACCGCCACGCTCCCAGCCTCCCCCGGCGCCGCGCCTTACCGGCCACCGGCGCCCGGCCGCCGTGGTCGGATGGTCCTAGGCGCCCGGGTACGTCAGCCCGAGCATCCATCGCGAGAATTCGCGGCTCTGACCGGTCGGCACGCCGGAGCCCACATCCGCTTCGTCCGATTGTTACCGAATCTGCCGTGGCTCGTTACTCAAGCGTGGACAGCACGCAAGATCACGACGGCGCGGTACCCGCCCGGCGCGGCAGGATCGCGCTGCTGGCCGGTTGCGCGATGGCGGTCGCGGCCTTCGGTCCGTACACGTCCGTCGCCGGGGTGCGCACCGAGCAGGTGGTGGTCTACGGCGTCGGCGCGGCCGCGCTGCTGTCGACCCGGTGGACGGGCATGCGGCTGTCCCGCGCGGCGGTGCTGGTCGCCACCCTGCTGGCGGGCGAGATCGTCATCGCCGTGGTGGGCACGCTGGTGCCCGTCGTCGACCTGTCCCCGTACGTGGTGGGCAGCGTCCTTCCCGGACTGGACAACCTGATCCTGCCACTGGTGGTGCTGGCCTCGGTGTGGACCCTGCTGGCCGCCGGCGCGGACCGGGACCGGCTGCTGCGCGTCGCCTGCCGGGTGGTGGTGCTGGCCATGTGCGCCAACACCGTGGTCGCCTACCTGTCCCAGCTGCACGACCTGACCCCGCTGCTGGCGCGGTTCTGGGACAACACCGTCGACGCGGGCGACGCCTCCACCGGTACCGTGGCCGGCAACGCCGCCCAGCTCGGCCGGTTCACCGGGGTCTTCAACCAGCCCGCCGAGGCCGGCGAGATGTACAGCATCGCCCTGCTGGCCGCCATCTACCTCTACCGCGCCAAGTCGGTGCGGCTGGTCCTCGCCGGGCTCCTGCTCGGCATCGGCGGCGTGCTGACCATCAGCAAGGTCTTCCTGCTCGTCGGCCTGCCGATCGCCGTGTGGCAACTGCTGCGCGTGTCGACGCAGCGCGGTCGGCGGCTCACCCTGCTGGCCACGGGCATCTTCGCGGTCGCCGCGCTCGCCGAGTCGGGCATCGGGCCGGACTGGATCGGCGGCGGGTTCCTCGACCGGCTGCTGCATCCGGGCGACTCGTCCGGCCTGCTCGACCTCTACACCGGCGGCCGGATCGGCGGCGTGTCCAGCCTGCACCTGGTGAGCGACGCCGTACTGCACAACTCGCCCTGGTTCGGGTACGGCGCCGGGGGGCTGGCCGCGCCGTACGACAACGGGTGGATCGAGGCGCTGGCCGTCGCCGGGCTGTTCGGCGTCGCGCTCTACACCGGCATCCTGCTCGTGCTGGCAGCCGGGTGGCTGCGCCGGCACGCCCTGATGAGCGAGGCGCAGGCCCGGCTGGCGGGCGGCCTGATCGTGCTCGCCGCCGGCGCGTCGGTGGGGCTCCCGGCGCTGACCGCCAACCGGGTGGCGACCGTCATGTGGCTGCTGCTGGCCCTGGTGCTGCTGTCCGAGCCGCTCGCCGTGCCCCGTGCCGTACCGGTGGAACGGGAGGTACCCGTCCCGGTCGAGCCGGCGGGCGTGCGCTCGGGGGTAGGGGCCCATGCGGCGTGAGACCGGGGCGGCGGCGCGCCCCAACGGCCGCCGGCTGTACGAGATCGACCTGCTGCGGTTCCTGGCCGCGCTGGCAGTGCTGCTGTTCCACGTCAGCTACAGCCCCGGCCAGTCCGAAATCGACTACGCGCCGGTCCTGGGCCCGGTCACCAGGTACGGCTACCTCGGCGTGGACCTGTTCTTCACGATCAGCGGCCTGGTCGTCTTCATGAGCCTGTGGGGGCGCTCCCCCCGGCAGTTCCTGGCCTCCCGGATCTCCCGGCTCTACCCGGCCTTCTGGGTGGCGGTCACGCTCACCACGCTGGTGGTGGTCGTCGTCGGGGCGCGCGGCCGGCCCGGCGTCGGCCCGGTCCAGTACCTGGCGAACCTGACCATGTTTCCCCAGGTCGGCAACGTGCCCTACGTCGAGGGCGTGTACTGGACCCTGTGGTCCGAGTGGCGCTTCTACGCCTTGCTGTTCGCGTTCGCGATGCTGGGCATCACGGTCCGGCGGACCCACGCCTTCATGTGGGGTTGGCTGGTCGCCAGCCTGGCGCTGGAGTTCGTGCCGCCACCGGGCCGGATCGGCAGCGGGATCGCCCTGATCGTCCAGCCGTTCTACTGCCACTACTTCATCGCCGGCATGGCGCTCTACCTGATCCACCGGTCCGGCGCGACCCGGAACCTGGTCGCACTCCTGATCGCCTGCTACGCCAACGCGGTCTGGCAGGGAGTCCGCAACGCCGACCAGCGCGCGCTGGTCGACGCCCGGCTCAACGGGGTGGTCGTGGCCGCCATCGTCACCGCCATCTTCGTGGTGATGGCCCTGGCCGCCACCGGGGCGCTGCGCCGGTGGAGCCGGCCCGGCCTGGCCGCCGTCGGGCTGATGACCTATCCGCTGTACCTGATCCACCCGACCCTCGGCTTCGCGCTGCTCAACGCGTTGTCCCCCGCCGTCAACCGGTGGGTGCTGCTGGTCGGGGTGATCGCCGCGCTGTGCGCGCTGTCCTGGCTCATCAGTACCCAGATCGAGGCGCGGGTACAGCCGAGGATGCGCACCGCGCTCGCCGGCGCCCGAAAGCCAGCGCCCCAGGCCCGCCCCCGGCGCCTCACCGTCGAGCCGTTCGTTCCCGAGCCGCTGACTCCCGAGCCGCTGACTCCCGAGCCGCTCGACGCGGAACCGGATGCCGCCGGGCCCATCGTCACCGCCCGGCGGCGGCTGGCCGACGACGCCCGGGGGAACCCCTAGACCGCCGAGGGGACCCGCCGGACGCGGCGCGCCCGGGCCGACCACCGGCCATCGTGGTAGCCCACGTCGATCGGATGCTCGAACGCGGCGGAGACGTTGTCGGTCGTGACGATGTCGCGGGCCGGGCCGGCGGCGACCACCCTCCCGTCCGCGATCAGGAGCGTGTGCGTCGTACTGGTCGGCAGCTCCTCGAGGTGGTGGGTCACCAGGATGGACGCCACGTCGGGATGCACCTCGTCGAGCAGGTCGATGGTTTCGAGCAACCGTTCCCGCGCCGCGACGTCGAGTCCGGTCGAGGGCTCGTCGAGCAGCAGCAGCCGCGGATCGCAGATCAGCGCGCGGGCGATGAGGACCCGCCCGCGCTCGCCCTGGGACAGGGTGGGCCACCGCTCGTCGGCCTTCCCACCCAGCCCGAGCGAGTCGATGAGCGCCTCGGCCCGGTCGACGTCCTCGGTGCGCGGGCTCCACCGCGGCGGCAGGTCGACGGTGCCGGTGACGCCGGTGAGCACGACCTCCCGGATGGTCAGTGGCGAGCGCAGCGGGTGCCGGGGGTTGACGTGCCCGATCGCGCGACGCAGCTCCTGCAGCTCGACCCGACCCAGCTGCCGGCCGAGCACGCGCACGGTGCCCGAGGTGGGGAAGGTGACGGCGCCGCAGAATCCGAGCAGGGTGCTCTTCCCGGCCCCGTTGGGTCCGAGCAGGGCCCAGTGTTCGCCCTCGCGCACGGTGAAGCCGATGCCGTGGATGATCTGCTTGCCCTCGCGGCGGAAGGTCACCGCGTCCAGTTCGAGTACGGGCGGCCGGGGCGAGCCAGCGTTGCTCATCGGAAGATCCTCTTGCCTGTGGTGTGGGGTGTGACCGACCAGACCGGATCGCGGCCCACAATGATCTCCACCGGAGAAGAGCCTAACTCAGCACGCGATGGTCGGGCCCCGCCGGGCTTCCGTCGGTGGTCATCGGACCGACGCTGGGGCGGCGGCGGTCACCGGCCGACAACGCGACGGCGGCGGGTACCGCGTCGAAGGCCGCGTCGATCTCGCGGACCAACCCGGACACCTTGCCCGGGCCGGCGGCACGCTTGTCGCCCCGCACCCAGTCCCTGGCCGCGCACCGCCAGGCGGCCAGGGCGAACTCGCCGAGCAGTTGGACCCGGAGGTCGCGGTCGTCGAGGCCCAGTGCGTCCGCCAACACCTGCGCTATCCGCCGCCGCGTCGCGACCGAGGCTGCGTCGCTGCGCTCGCCCAGCGCCGGGGTGCGCGCGATCAGCCCGCGGGTGGCCAGGAACCGGCGCAGCCACTCGTCGCCCATCCCCCGCACGGTGGCGGTCAGGGCGTCACGCAGCGCGCCGAGCACCTCGCCGTGGATTTCGCCGCCGGACAGCCGGTCGCAGTAGGCGTCCCACAGTTCGGCCTCGGCCGCGAGCGCCACGGCCTCCTTCGACGGGAAGTGGCGGAAGAAGGTGCGCTTGGAGACCTCGACGGCATCTGCCGAGGGTTCGCCGGCACCGGCCGGGAGCGCTGGATGCGGTCGGTGGAGGCCACGGTGCCAGGCATCCGGCACCGCCGGGCGACCGGGTACCTGCCGTACCGCCACACCGCCGAGCCGGCCGGGGCTCCCCCGGCCGGCTGCCTGGCGACCATCACCGTGGACTTCGACGGGCCGAACACGCGGCGGGCGCGTGACTGGATCGACGGCGTGTTCGCCGCCTCGGGGACCGACCGGGCCTCGCCGGCCGCGGGGCTGATCGCCGCGCATTTTCACGTCAGCCTCGACGGCATCCGAGTGCTCAACCTCGCCGAGTGGACCAGCGCCCGGGCCCACCGCGAGGCGGCCGAGGCGGCCGCCCCGCGACTGCGCGACGCTGCCCGGCGCTTCCCCGGCGTGGTCGGCACCGCCGTGCGCCGCTTCGTCCCGTACCGGGGCATCACGTTCGCCGATTGACCCGCCCGCCCGGGGCCGCCACCGGCGCGGAAGCGGCCCACCGGGCACGGGTCAGCCCCACACCTCCCGGGCCGTCTCCACGATCAGGCGCAGCTTGGCGACCTGCTCGTCGTAGCTGAGCACGTTACCCTCCACAGTGGACGAGAAGCCGCACTGCGGCGACAGGCACAGCTGCTCCAGCGGCACGTACTTGCTCGCCTCGTCGATGCGCCGCTTCAGGTCATCCTTGTTCTCCAGCGGCCCGCGCTTGGTGGTCACCAGACCGAGCACCACCATCTTGCCGGGCGGCACGAACCGCAGCGGCGCGAAGCCGCCCGAGCGCTCGTCGTCGTACTCCAGAAAGAAACCGTCGACGTCCAGCTGCGAGAACAGCGCCTCGGCGACGAAGTCGTACCCGCCCTCGGCCGCCCAGGACGAGCGGAAGTTGCCCCGGCACATGTGCGTGGTGACCCGCATGCCCGCCGGCCTGCCGGTCAGCGCGGCGTTGATCTGCCGGATGTACCGCTCGTGCTGGTGCTGCGGGTCGCCGCCCTGCGCCGCGACCAGCTCACGCTGCTTCGGGTCGTTGAGGTAGGCCAGGCTCGTGTCGTCCAGCTGGAGATAGGTGCAGCCCAGGTCGCCCAGCCGCCGGATCTCCTCGGCGTAGGCGGCGCTCAGGTCGGTCCAGAACCCCTCCAGGTCGGGGTAGACCGCCGCGTCGATGGCGGCCCGGCCGCCGCGGTAGTGCACCATACTGGGCGACGGGATGGTGAGCTTGGGCGTGCCAGTGGTGGCCTGCCCCTTCAGGAAGCCGAACGCGTCGCCGAAAATGGTGTCTGGCAACGAGATCCGGCCGTCGATCTTGAGAGCGGCCGAGGCGAACTCGAGCGTGCCGTCGGCGTTGTAGAACCGCACAGACAGCTTGTCGTCGCCCTGGTGCACGCCGCCCAGCTGGTAGATGAAGTCCATGTGCCAGGACGTGCGCCTGAACTCGCCGTCGGTGCGGGTCTGCAGGCCGACCTCCTCCTGCATCCGCACGACGTCCCGGATCGCGTCGTCCTCGACGGCCCGCAGGTCGTCGGCGGAGATCCGGCCGGCGGCGCGGTCCTCGCGGGCCTTGAGCAGTTGGGGTGGGCGGAGCAGGCTGCCGACGTGGTCGGCTCGGAATGGGGCCAGGGAGCGTGAGGCCACAATGTCTCCCTCCGTGATCGTCATCGATACCGCGCCAACCCTACTCGGAGTCGGTGGGAGTTGACCTCCATCCGCCCGCCGGGCGATGCGGCCGGCCGCCGCACAGCACCACCTCGATACTTCGGGTGTTTCCAATGTCACCCAACGGATCCGCCGAGAGCACCACGAGGTCCGCGTCCTGCCCGACCCGGACCGCGACGAGCCGCGCGGCGCCCAGCTTCGCGGCGGCCGTCGCGGTTGCCGCTCGCAGTGCGTGCGCCGGGGACAGCCCGGCCCGGGTGAGCAGCAGAAGCTCGTGGTGCAGCGTGAGGCCGTGCGGCGTCGCGATGTTGGGATTACCGCGGGTTCGCAACCCCGCGGCGCGCCATCGCGGTCGCGGGCCCGGCGTCCCGCGCCCGGGGGTTCGCGACCGGTTGACAGCAGTCGATGGATCGGGCTATGTTCCTGACGCTGGAAAGCGCTTTCCAGCGTCAGCGGTCGATGCGCCACCCCTCTCACCGCCGGCCCGGCCGGCCGCACGGCCACCCCGCCGGCGCACACCGGCACGGGCCCCGATCCCCCGAGGTCTGACATGAATCCTCGAACCGCCCACCGCCCGCTCGCGGGCACGCTGCGGCTCGCCACCGCCGCACTGGCCACCGTCTCCGGCATCGGCCTGGCCGTCCTGCCGGCCGGGGTGGCCCAGGCGTGCGGCCGGTCCGCGTACACCGCCGTCGTCGCCCAGGACGGCAGGGGCGACTACCCGACCGTGCAGGCCGCGGTCGACGCGGTGCCGGTGGGCAACACCCACCGGTTCACCATCAGGATCAAGCCGGGGACGTACCGGGAACTCGTCACCATCCCCTCGGACAAGCCGTACATCTCGTTCGTCGGCACCGGACGCCGCCCGAACGACGTGGTCATCACGTACGACAACGCCAACGGCACCCCCAAGCCGGGCGGCGGCACCTACGGCACCTCGGGCAGCGCGTCCGTGACCATCGACGGGAACGACTTCACCGCGAAGAACCTCACCTTCGCCAACTCGTTCGACGAGGCGGCGCACCCCGAGATCACCAGCCAGCAGGCGGTCGCCGTGCTCACCCACGCCGACCGGCTGGTCTTCGACAACGTACGGTTCCTCGGCGACCAGGACACGCTCTACGTCAACAGCCCGGCCACCACCACCCAGTCCCGCGCGTACTTCCGCTCCTGCTACGTGGAGGGCACCGTGGACTTCATCTTCGGCCGGGGCACCGCGGTCTTCGACCGCTGCACCATCGACTCGCGCGACCGCGGATCGACCACCAACAACGGGTACGTCACCGCCGCGTCGACCGACATCAGCAACCCGTACGGCTTCCTGTTCTACCGCTGCACGCTGGTCAGCAGCGCCGCCGCCGGCACGGTGTACCTCGGCCGGCCCTGGCACCCCAGCGGCGACCCGAACGCCCTCGGCCAGGTGGTGTACCGGGAGTCCACGCTGGGCCCGCAGATCCAGGCCGCGCCCTGGACGGACATGTCCGGGTTCTCGTGGAAGGACGCGCGGTTCGCCGAGTACCGCGACCGGGGCCCGGGCGCGGCCGTGAACGACGACCGGCCGCAGTTGACCGCCGCGCAGGCGGCCAGCTACACCCCGCGCAGGTACCTGGCCGGCGCCGACGGCTGGAACCCGATCCGCTGACCCGGCGCGACAAGCCCGGCCCACCGGCTCCCACCGGTGGGCCGGGCCGCACGTCATCCGTCCAGCGGCATCGTCAGCGTCGGCACGACCGGTTCGACGTCGGGGCGCAGGCGCTGCACGGCGGTGCCGAGCGCGAAGAACTCCAGTGCGTGCTCGCCCCACTCCCACGCCGACTCTGTGACCGTGACGCCGACCACCCCGTCCGCGCCGACCTGCTGACCCTCGTACTGCATGCGGGTCATGGCGAGTTCCCGGGCGTCGTAGGCGGCCTGGCTGAACAGGGTCAGCTCCGTGTTCTGGCCGAGCTGGGACAGCATCTGCCGGAACGACATGTGCGCGATGTGGTAGACGCACGTGCCCAGCACCATCGCGCGCGGGATCCAGCCGTGGTGCCACAGCGTCCAGAAGTCCTGACCGGACAGGTGCGAGGTGAACGGCCGGCCGGCGGGCGTGCGGTAGGACCGGCCATCCGTCGCCTTGACGGCGGTACCCACCGCGATGAACTCCAGCACGTCGCCGGCGAACGCGTACCCCGCCGACCGCAGGCGCACGCCGATGACCCCGTCTGCGCCCAGCGCCTCGGCCTCAGCCTCCATCCGGGCCATCGCGAGTTCCCGGCACCGGTACATCGCCTGGCTCAACACGGTCAGTTCCTGGCTGACGCTCCACCGCGAGGGCTGGATGCCGACGTGGTAGAAGCACGAACCCATGACCAGGCCCACCGGCTCGAACCCGGTCTGGGTGGTGACGACGAATTCGTTGACCGACAGGTCGGAGGTGAAGAACTGCTTCCCGCCCTGGCTCGCGCCGCCTATCCGGCTGGCGGCGGTGGGCGGCAGGGGCTGCTGCTGTTGCGAGAGCGGAGCGGACATGCGCGGGTACTCCTCCGTGCGGGCGAGTGCTGATCATTCGCAGGGTAGGCCGCGCCCGCCAGCCGGTCCGCGCGGCCGGTGGGCCGCCCGGGCTTCGCCGGGTCGTACGCCCTGACGCGGCGGTGCCGCCCGACCGGGACGTGGATGTCCACGCCCGGCCGGGCGGCACCCGGCGGCCGGCCGGGGCCTGGCCGGCCGCTCGTGCCGTGCCTGAACCGGGCGCCCTACTCGGGCGCCTCGGCGGTCGCCCGGCTACGGATCTCCTCCACCACGGCCGGGTCGGCCAGGGTGGTGGTGTCGCCCAGCGACCGGTTCTCCGCGACGTCGCGCAGCAGCCTGCGCATGATCTTCCCGGACCGGGTCTTGGGCAGTTCGGGGGTGAACACGATGTTCGCCGGCATGGCCAGCTTCCCGATCTTTCCTGCCACGTGCTCGCGCAGCTCGGCGAGGCGTGTGGGCGATCCCTCCTCGCCGCCCTTGAGCGTCACGTACGCCACGATCGCCTGGCCGGTCTGCGCATCCGACCGGCCACAGACCGCCGCCTCGGCCACCGACGGGTGATCGACCAGGGCGCTCTCCACCTCGATGGTGGAGATCCGGTGCCCGGACACGTTCATCACGTCGTCGATGCGCCCGAGCAGCCAGAAGTCGCCGTCCTCGTCGACCCTCGCGCCGTCGCCCACGAAGTACCGGCCCGGGTACTTGGACCAGTACGTCTGCTCGTAGCGCTCCGGGTCGCCGAAGATGCCGCGCAGCATGGCCGGCCACGGCGTACGCAGCACCAGGTAGCCCCCGGCGCCGGGCGGCACCTCGTTGCCCCGCTCGTCCAGGACCGCCGCGTCGATGCCGGGCAGCGGCCGGGTGGCCGAGCCCGGCTTGAGCGTGGTCAGCCCCGGCAGCGGACTGATCAGCACCATCCCGGTCTCGGTCTGCCACCAGGTGTCCACGACCGGGGTCCGGTCGCCGCCGATGTACTTGCGGTACCAGATCCAGGCCTCCGGGTTGATCGGCTCACCGACCGAGCCGAGCAGCCGGAGCGAGGACAGGTCGTGACGCTGCGCGTACTCCGGCCCCCACTTCATGTGCGTACGGATGGCGGTGGGCGCCGTGTACAGCACGGTCACCCCGTACCGCGCGACGATGTCCCACCAGCGGTCCCGGTCCGGGAAGTCCGGCGTGCCCTCGTACAGGACACTGGTCGTCCCGTTGCACAGCGGCCCGTACACGATGTAGCTGTGCCCGGTGATCCACCCTATGTCGGCGGCGCACCAGTACACCGTGTCCGGCTTGATGTCGAAGATGTAGTGGTGGGTGGTCGACACCCCGACCAGATACCCGCCGGTGGTGTGCACGATCCCCTTGGGTCGGGCGGTGGTTCCGCTGGTGTACATGAGGAACAGCAGGTCCTCGGCGTCCATCACCTCGCACGGGCAGGATGCCGGATCGTCGGGTACGTCCGCGGACGCCTCGTGATACCACACGTCCCGACCGTCCACCATGGACACTTCACCGCCGGTTCGCCGCACCACCAGGCACGAGCGCACGCCGGGCGCCGCCGCCAACGCCTGGTCGGCGGTCTGCTTGAGTGGCACCGGCCGGCCCCGCCGCCAGGACTCGTCCTGGGTGATGAGTACCTCGCAGCCCATGTCGTTCATACGGCCGGACAGCGAGTCTGCGGAGAAGCCACCGAACACCACGGTGTGCGGCGCCCCCAGCCGGGCGCAGGCCAGCATCGCCACCGGAAGCTCCGGCACCATGCCCATGTAGATGGCAACCGCGGTGCCCTTGCGCACGCCCAACTGCTTGAGCGTGCTGGCGAAGCGGACCACCTCACGTTGCAGGTCGGCGTAGCTGATGTCGCGCCGGTCGCCGACCGGCTCACCCTCCCAGTGGAACGCGATCCGGTCGCCGTTGCCGGCCTCGACGTGCCGGTCCACGCAGTTGTAGCAGGCGTTGAGCGTGCCGCCGAGATACCACTTCGCGTACGGCGGGTTCCACTCGCGCAGGGTCTCGAACGGGGTGAACCAGCTGACCCGCTCCCGGCCCTGCTCCGTCCAGAACTCGTCGGGGTCGCGGTCGTAGAAGCCCGGCCCGGCGTTGGCCCCCGCCGCGAACTCCGGCGGTGGCGGATAGGTGCGCCCCTCGGAGAGCAGCGCGTCGATGTTGATGTCGGTCATGACGTCGCCGTCAGCGGCTGCCGGACAGCGCACCGGCGCGTACGCCGGCGTTCATCGGCGAGCCGACCCAGAGCACGGCGCTGCCCCGCATGCCGTTGATGACGCCGGCCGCCGACGTGTACCAGGCGACCGCGGCCGTGATGACGCCGATGATCCCGCCCACGTGCAGGATGTTCTCGTTGTTCGAGAAGTTCGCCACGGCCAGCACGATCTCGGTGATCTGCAGGGTCAGGAAGACGCCCAGGACGGCCAGGTTAACCTGGCTGCTCCACAGCAGCATGTACAGGTTGAAGATGGCGAACGCCAGCAGGATCCACGCCTCGTCGTTACTCACCTGGCCGGCGTTGGCCTTCGGTGCCACCAGCAACGCGTAGAGGCCCAGGCCGATCCAGAAGCCGCCGTACGTCGAGAACGCGGTGGCGCCGAACACGTTGCGGTTGCGGAACTCCCACATGCCGGCCAGCAACTGGCACAGGCCGCCGTAGGCGAAGGCGTAGCCCAGCCAGGCATCCGTGCCGTGCGTCCAACCGGCGTTCTTGGCCGACAGCAGGAAGGTGGTCAGCGCGAAGGCGGCCAGCCCGAGCGGCGCGGGGTCGGCGATGCCGGACGCGGCGGGTGGTATCGATGCGGGGGTGCTCAGTTCGTCGGTCATTTTGACGATCTCCTAGTCCGGTAAACGGGGCTACCTGACACAGGGCGTCGGTGCGCGCGCGAGCCGCGCGGCAGGGGCGCCGAACAATGGCCGGCGCGTGGAACCAGGGGGCGCCGGCCGGCGGTCTGGCCGGGCCGGCGTGACGCAGCCGGCGCTGGTCCGATCGCCGCTGAACAACAGACAGCGAGTTTTGCGCAACGATTAAACTAATACCAGAGCGAACCATAGATGTACATGCGCCGCCTCCGGGGATGCGCGCGGGTTGAGAGCCGTTCGATTGGGAAAACCTCTGTCGCAGAGGTATTGTGACAACCGTGATCAACCCCGAACCCGGCGGTACCAGCGAGGGCCTCGCGGAGGACCTGCTCGCCACCCTCGGCCTCATGCGTCGCCACCTGCGGCGGCGCGCCGGCCGGCCGTGGCCCAGCTCCCCGCTGACCACCTCGCAGGTGGAACTCGCCCGGCTGGTCAGGCACAACCCGGGCATTTCGGTTGCCGAGGCCGCCGGCGAGCTGGGCCTGGTCCCGAACACGGTGTCCACCCTGGTCGGCCAGCTCTCCGAGCAGGGCCTGCTGCGCCGCTCGCCGGATCCCAACGACCGGCGGGTCGCCCGGCTGACCCTCACCCCGCCCGCGCAGCAACAGGTCAACGCCTGGCGCGATCGGCGCATCGCGCTGGTCACGCAGGTGCTCGAGCGGCTCGACGACCGGGAACTCGACGCACTGCGGACGGCCCTGCCGACGCTCAACGCCGTCGCGGAGCGGCTGCGCTCCGAAGGCGCCGACGACCTGGCCGGCGACGGCCCGGACGGTGACAACGAAAGGGAATCCGGAAGCGAAGGTCGCACCGGCGGCAGGAACGGCCCGGCGCCGGGCGACGGGAAGGGTGCGAGCCGGCGGACCGGAGGCCGCGCGGCCCCGGACAGTGCAGAGATCGTGGAGAACGCATGAGTGAAGCCGTGGATCAACGAGCCGGCACCGCCGTCGCTGACGATTCAGACCTGGCCGTACGGGTCACCGGTCTGACCCACAAGTTCGGCGACCACGTCGCCGTCGACAATTTGGATTTGACCGTGCGCCGGGGCGCGAGCTTCGGCCTGCTCGGTCCGAACGGGGCGGGCAAGACGACCACGCTGCGCGTGCTCAACACGCTGTACCCGCCGCAGAACGGATCAGTGCGCATCTTCGGGCTGGACGTGCGTACCCAGGCCATGGCGGTGCGCCGCACCCTCGGCTACGTGCCGCAGCAGCTGTCCATCGAAGGGGCGCTGACCGGTCGGGAGAACGTGGCGTGGTTCGCCCGGCTGTTCGACGTGCCCCGACGCGAGCGCGCCGACCGCGTCGCCGAGGTCCTCGCGATCGTGGACCTCACCGAGGCCGCCGACCGGATCGCCGGCGGCTACTCCGGCGGCATGGTGCGCCGGCTGGAGCTGGCACAGGCACTGGTCAACCGGCCGGCACTGCTCGTGCTCGACGAGCCCACGGTCGGCCTCGACCCGGTCGCCCGCGACTCGGTGTGGGCCCGGGTGCAGGACATGCAGCGCCGGTACGGGATGACCGTGCTGCTGACCACCCACTACATGGAGGAAGCCGACGCGCTGTGCGATCAGGTGGTCCTCATGCACCGCGGCAAGGTGCGCGCCGCCGGCTCGCCCGATGAGCTCAAGGGCTCGCTCGGCCCCGGCGTGAGCCTCGAAGACGTCTTCCGCCACTACACGGGCGAGAGCCTGGACCCCGCAGAGAAGGGAGGGCTGCGCGATGTCCGCAGTACCCGCCGCACCGCCCAGCGCATGGGCTGAGCCCCCGTACCGCAACGCCACCCGCCTGTTCTCCCGGATCGTCACCTTCTGCCTGGTGGAGCTGCAGAAGCTCAAGCACGACCGCAGCGAGCTGATCACCCGGGCGATCCAGCCGATCCTGTGGCTGGTCATCTTCGGCGAAACGTTCAGCCGGATCCACGCGATCCCCACCGGCAACGTGCCGTACCTGGACTACCTCGCCCCGGGCATCATCGCTCAGTCGGCGCTGTTCATCTCCATCTTCTACGGCATCCAGATCATCTGGGAGCGGGACGCGGGCATCCTGACCAAGCTGCTCGTGACGCCCACCCCGCGCTCCGCGCTGGTGGCCGGCAAGGCGTTCGCGGCGGGCGTGCGCACGATCGCGCAGACCATCGTGGTGCTGGTGGTCGCCGCCCTGCTCGGCGTGGGCATGACGTGGAACCCGTTGAAGCTGCTGGCGGTCGTGCTCGTCGTCGTGCTCGGCTCGGCGTTCTTCTCCTGCCTGTCGATGACCATCGCCGGGCTGGTGCTGCGCCGCGACCGGTTGATGGGTATCGGTCAGGCGATCACCATGCCGCTGTTCTTCGCCTCCAACGCCCTGTATCCGGTCAACGTCATGCCCGGCTGGCTGCGGGTGCTCAGCCACGGCAACCCGCTCACCTACGAGGTCGCCGCCCTGCGCGGGCTGCTCATCGGGCAGCCCACCACGTACTGGCTGGATTTCCTGGTGTTGGTCGTCGCCGCGATCGCGGGGATCGGCGCCGCCGCCGGGCTGCTGGCCGGGCTCGCCCGCTGACGAGGCCGCCGGGCCGGGCGTCAGGCCCGTAGCCAGCAT